>JBCCRW010000151.1:0-12634 GCA_039201055.1 Planctomycetota bacterium
CAATGTATCGAACCTCGATTTTTTCGTTGCGAATACCTTCGAACAAGCCGACCGATTCGGCGGTCTCGGCACCCTTCCCAGTGGGCAGCCAGCACATCGCGATGACGACCCAGAGGAAGCCGTCGGCCAGGTGGTTTTTTGAAAGCGAAACCAGGTGATTTCTTGAAAGAGAAAACAGGGCAACGGATCGGCTGCGTAAAATCATCAAACGATTCTCAATGGACGGACGAAGAGCAGTGCATCGACGGATGCACCGGAGCGGGTTGATCAACGCTCGAACTCAGTGGCGTTCCAACTCAGGCGCGTTCCAACTCGGTCGCACTGCAATGCGAAGCTTGTGCCAATTGAAAAAGCACTTCACTGCAGCACGTTTTCTCATTTCGGCTATCGTGTCCGTGCGGCAAAAAGGGCCTTTTGCCGCAAATTGCAACACTTGTCGCTCCCCATCCCCGCTTGCGTTCTGATGGCATTGTTCAAAACTCAAGACCGTCGCACCGCGATCGCCTCCCCGACCCTGCTATTGCCGGTTTCACTCCTTGTCGCACCGACAACATTCTGCCGTGGCGATGACAACACGCCGCCGGCCAATGACCCCACGCCGCAGGCCAATGACACCACGCCGCCAACCAAACGAATTTCGTGGAAACGCGTCGACGACTTCGCCAAGGGGCAGGTGGAACGCGGCGAGGTGCAAGCTCTTAGCCTGGGCGTTTGGTTTGAGGGACAGCCAACCATTCGGCATTACGGCCAGCTTGCCGCCAACGATGATCGTCAGCCTGACGACAACACGCTGTACGAAATCGGCTCGGTCACGAAGGTGTTGACCGCGACCCTGTTGGCCGACGCGATCGTTCGTGGCGAAGTCGACCCGGATGCGACACTCGCCGATTTGTTGCCCAAGCCGAACGCACCGCTGCGTCCCGGCGTTGGCAAAGTCCGCCTGCTTGATCTGGCAACGCACTGTTCGGGCTTGCCGCGACTGCCCACCAACATGACATCGTTGTTTGATCCGAATCCGTACGCGCCGATCGATCGCGAAAAGTTGTTGGCCGGGCTGAGCCATGAATTTTTGACGCTTCCCGAAAATCCGACGCACAGCTATTCGAATTTTGGTGCCGGAGTACTCGGGCAGTTGTTGGCCGACCAGGCGGGAAAAACGTACGCCGAATTGCTCCGCGATCGATTGCTGCAGCCGCTCGAAATGAACGACACCTTTGTGCAGGTCCCCTCTGCGGACATGCAGCGCTTCGCGCCACCGCATGGTCCCAATGGCAAGCCGGGCACTCGGTGGGAAATGAATGCGATGACGCCCGCCGGCGGTGTCCGCAGCACACTGGCCGACATGATGAAGTTGGCCAAAGCGATGCTGGACCCACCGGATTCACCCATTGGTAAAGCGATCCAAAAAACTTGGCGGCCACTGCGAAAGGCCGGCGGCCGGGAACGCGTCGCGATGGGTTGGTTCGTCAAACCGTCCTTCGACATTCATTGGCACAACGGCACGACCGGTGGATATCACAGTCTCGTGATCATCGATCGCGAAAACGGTTATGCCAGCGTGGTCCTGTCGAATCGGGCCAGCTTCGAAACGTCCAAGATCGCAAAGGAAATTCGTTTTGAGCAATAGCGAAGAAGGTGGCGTCACCAGAGAAGTCGAAACCGCTGTTTCGGCAAGTGGACATCCCGAACGCTGGTCGGATCGCATTGGACAACATACAAGCTGTGTCGTTTGCGGCGCTCCGCGTTGTTCGGAGTATTGCGGCAATTGCGGACAGCGTCATCTAAAGCAGCGCATTGACTTCCGTGCCTGGGCATGTGATCTCGGCTCGAGCGTGCTGCAGTTTGATCGAGGCGTCCTTTTCACTTTTGCTAGTTTGTTCTATCGACCGGGTCATGTCGCACGCGAATATGTGCGTGGCAACCAAAAGCCGTTTACGAAGCCGTTGACCTGTTTCTTTCTTGCCGCGACCGCCCAGATTTTCAGCTTGTGGCTTGCTGGCGACGCGGTGACCGAATCGATCGGCGACCAATTTCGGCCCAGCTTGAACCAGGCCTTATCCGAAGATTCCTACGCTAAGTTGCGCGAGCAGCTCGGCGGGGACCCTCCCGAGGAACTCGCCAAAGTCTACTTGCTGGCCATCAAACAAGGCTATAGCTACGCGGCGTTGCTGTTCTTTGCGGTGCCGTGGGCCATCGTGCAATGCCTGGGGCAACGTTCCGCAGGCGTATGCTTCCGCCTTGGCGAGACGATTGTGTGGGCGATGTACACGGTCTCGGCGATGCTGCTGGTGACCGCGATCACGACACAGTTGACGTTGCGTGTAAACGCCTCGCTGCAGGCACCGATCGCGCTGGCGGTTTACTGCTATTTCGTTTGGAAGTCACACCAGCCGTTCTTCCCCGCCGGCATTCGTTCGCGGCTGGTGACCTGGGTGGCTTTTGGAATATCGCTCGGCAGTTTTTTCGCGTCGATTCTTGCGATTTTCGCCACTGCCGTCTTGGTGCGTTTGCTCAGCGGGAACTCTGGGTGAACATCTCTCCGCTGGGTTCCGGCTATTGACGTGCCGCCACAATTCCGGCGATTTCACACGCACGATCCACGGAGAATCGGAATGTTTGGTTCGGCAAACAGCAAAGAAAAACTTCAAGAAAAGTACAACAAGTTGATGCAGGAATCGTACGACCTTTCGACAGTCAATCGCAAAAAAAGTGATCTCAAGCGAGCCGAGGCCGAAGAGATTGGCCGGCAGCTTGACGAATTGGAAAAGAAATCCTGAATGCCGATCCGGCCCGTTTGCAAGCAGGCTTGTTTTCGATGACGTACGCTCGGTCCCGATTGTGGCTTGGCATTTCCGGTGTCGGCTGCATCGTTGTGCTCAGCTCAATTTTGCTGGTCACCGGCTTGCCGCTAAAGGTATTGCCCAGTGGCACGACTTGGTCCGCTGGCGACGTGGTCGCGCTGCTGTCGATGATTGGCTTGTTGTTCGCCGCGCTCCTGCCGCTCGACTTGCTCGGCGGTTTGCTGCTTCCCAATCGCTCCCGACCCCAGACCATCACGCCGGTCGCCTTCGTCACCTCTTGGATTCGCGGGGTGGTCACACAGGGTGCGATGTTCCTCGCGGCAAGCGTACTGATTTTGGCTGGTGGACGCGCTTTCGGCTTGGGCGGTGCGACCGTCGCGGTCCTCGGGCTTGCAATCATGTTGCTCGCATTCCAATTGCCGATCGCCAAGTGGACCGGGTCGCTGCAAAGTGTTGACGAATCCGAAGGCAAACCGGACGGTTCCATTTCAAAAGGTAAGTCAAGCGCTGCCATGGACGCGGCTGTTGAACAAACATCGCAGTGGGGTTTCAAGAGGAAACCTGTTTTGATTTTGAAACATCAAGACAGCGGCTTTACCGGCGGCATCGTCGGCCTGCCGGGCATGGAGTCGCTGGTCATCCCCGCCGTGTTGCTGGAAAAGTTGTCCACGGATCAACTGGCCGTTGTCATCGCCAGACGCTTGGAAGCCATTCAAAGTGGTGGCCGAACTCGGGGAATCTTGTTGGCCTTGGCATGGGTGCTGGGAGGGTTCGTCCTCTCGGCCAGTTTGCCGGGCGCGGGCGTTGCCAGCGTCGGGGAACTTGCGATGACATGCCTGGGTTTCACGCTGTGGACATTTCTCGGCTTGTTGACCTTACCCACGCTGAGTCGCCAGGCCGCCTATGCGATTGATCGAACGATGCTCGATCGCGGTGCGACCCCCGAGACGCTGCATTCGGCTGTGCAAACACTTGATCGTTTGCAGGACGATGAACCGGAGCGATCGGCGTGGATTGAAACCATTTTCCACCCGGTGCCCAGTGTGAACAATCGACGTGGCGAAGCGGCCAGCCAGTGGCCGATCGCGTGGCACGCCGCACGCATGACGTTGTTCGTCTCGTGGGCTTGTATGGGCATGCTGGTCCGCGCTGTGCACTGCAATGTCGGTCGACCGGAATTGTGGGTCATGCTGCCGACCGATTGAGGAAGTTTGGCATTCGTTGATGATACGTGGGCGTCGTGATCGCGGTGTTGCACACCGTTTAATTCGCCTCGGAGAGGCGAGCTACTCTGGGTTTCGCGCTCGGAGAGGCGAGCTACTCTGGGTTTCGCGTTCGGAGAGGCGAGCTACTTTGTGTTGACGCGGTTTCAGGTGTAGACAAACTCGATTGGCGCATCGATTTCTGGATGCAGGCTTTTGTGGACCGGGCACTTCCTGGCGGCTTCTTCCAAACGTTCTCGGTAGGTTTCGGGCACGGCCGCCGCGGGCAATTGAACGATCGTTTTTAGCGACGCGATCCGGCGGACCGGCTGCGATGCCATCTCCTTCACCACTTCGACGCTGCCGCCGCCGATGTCCAAATCGTGTCGCTGGGCGACCAGGCCCAAAATCGTCAGCACACAGGTGCCCAGCGCGGTGGCGACCAAATCGGTGGGCGAAAAGGTTTTGCCTTCACCGCCGTTATCGGTCGGCGCGTCGGTTTGCAAAGTTGCTGCCGATGGGACATGAGTCGCTTCGCAGCTTAAGTTTCCTTGATAAACGGCTTGAATTTTGACGGCCATGGGAACTCCCAACGGGTTCTTCGGTAGGGAAAAGTGACAGTTTACGGGTGTGGCGTACTTGCCATTGCGACGCAGTCGCAATAAGCTTCCTGTGTTTTCCACACCCTTCCTTGTGAAAAATCGGACTTCGTCGCGTGATGCTTATTTATTCCATTCGGCATGGGCTTCACCACGCCTTTCTAGGTGTCTTGGCGGGCGTGCTGCTGCTCCCTGTTTTGTCGGGGTGCGAGCGTTCCGATGTGGCCGGATCGGCGGCCCCGGTTGAATCGGGCTCGGGCCCACTTTGGATTGCGACGACCGGACATATCGGCGACGCGTTGGATTCGATTACCGCGGGCACGGATATCACCGTGGTTCGCTTGTGCGGTCCTGGCGTCGACCCCCATTCATTCAGCGCGTCGGTTTCGGACGTTCAAAAGATGGAATCGTCGCAGGCGATTTTCTACAACGGTTTCCATTTGGAAGCCCTGTTGCATGAGGTGCTCGAGGGTCGCTACGACGAAAAGTCCTATGCGATGGCCAGCGGCTTCCCGGATGACGCACGGATCGATTGGGTCGAGGACGGCGAGGTCAATCCTGAGGTGCCGTATGATCCACACATCTGGAACCACTTGCCCGGTTGGTCCCAATGCGTCGAGGGCCTGATCGATCGCTGCGTTGAAATTTCGCCGGCCAACGAAAGTCAGTTTCGCAAGAACGGCGGGGAATATATCCAAGCCATTCGCGACGCACACGCTGCCGCCGAGGCGACCTTCGCAAAGATCCCGAAAGAGCAACGTGTGCTGGTCAGCGCGCACGATGCGTTCAATTACTTTGCGGAAGTTTATGGATTTGAATCCGTCGCGGTGCTGGGTATCGGGAACGATGCCGAAGCGGATGTGAAAACGGTCCGCGAGGTTTCGCAAAAGATCGTCGATCGCAAGGTGCCGGTCATCTTTTTGGAATCGATCACGAATCCCAAGGTGACTTCAGCGCTCCGCGAAGCGTGTCAGGCGCGTGGCTGGGACGTCAAAGTCGCCGACACGCCGTTGTACTCGGACGATCTCGGTGCCGAGCCGCCCGTGGACACTTATCTGGGCGCCTTCCAAAGCAATGTCGATTTGATCTCCGGTTCATTGGGCGGATCGGCTTCGTCCGATTCCGGGGCATCGGAGTCCGGCGCATCGGAGTCCGGCGCGGCGGCGGTCGGTGCATCGGCCGAGGACGCTTGATGTCGTTGGCCATCTCCGCCAAATCGCTGACCGTCACCTACGACACCAAGCCGGTGTTGTGGAACGTCGACGCCTGGGTCCCGTCGCTCTCGATGACCGGCATCGTCGGCCCCAACGGTGCTGGCAAGAGCACATTAATCAAGGCAATGTTGGGCTTGGTCCCCAAACTCTCTGGGTCGGTTACCTTTGACGCGGCAACCTGTCCGCGTTGCGATGTCGCTTACGTACCACAGCGAAGCGGTGTGGACTGGGACTTCCCCACGACCGTTTTTGACTTGGTGATGATGGGCACCTATGGGCGGATGCGATGGTTCCAGCGTCCGGGCATTCGCGAAAAGGCGGCCACGCGTCGAGCCCTTCGTACCGTCGGTTTATTGGAAGTCGCCAAGCGCCAAATCGGCCAGCTTTCCGGGGGCCAACAGCAACGCGCGTTCATTGCCAGGGCGTTAGTCCAGCGTCCCACGGTTTTCTTGCTTGACGAACCCTTTGCCGGCGTGGACGCCAAGACCGAAGCGGCGTTGTTTGAATTGTTGCAGCGGCTGCGTCTTCGCGGCAAGACGATCGTCGCCGTGCATCATGATTTGGCCACGGTCGACCGTTATTTCGATCACGTCATGCTGCTCAATCGTGAAATGATTGCCTGCGGCGATGTGAAGTCTACGTTCACTCAGGAAAACGTTCGCCGTGCCTACGGGGCGGTGGCGGCGGCCGCTTGAATCCAATCTGCGACTTTGAACCCCGCCTGGTACGCTGATCCGACGCTGCAAACGGTGGCGCTCGGCGGCGCCTTGATCGGTGGCATCTCCGGTGCACTGGGAACACTCGCGTACCTGCGTCGCGAAAGTTTGATTGGCGATGTGGTCGCACATTCGTCGCTGCTGGGCATTCTGGCCGCTTTTTTGGTCGGCTACGCGGTCACGGGCACCGGTGGCAAGCAAGCTTGGTTGTTGTTGCCCGGCGCGATGCTGGCGGGCTTGTTGGCCGCCGCCACGGTGTCTTGGATCACCACCAGGACTCGGCTTGCACCCGACGCGGCGTTGGGCGTGATGCTGGCCCTTTACTTTGGCTCGGCGATGACGCTGCTGCGCTGGGTCCAGCGACGATCGCCGGCGATTCCCGGCCGCGCGGGCTTGGATGAATATTTGTTCGGCATGGCTGCCGCGACCACTCGCGCGGACGTTTTGATGATCGCGTGCATCGGTGCCATCGCGATCGCGGCGCTCGTATGTTTTTGGGTGCCCATCAAGTGGTTTGTGTTTGACCCGGAGCACATGCGGTCGATGGGCGGTGTGACATGGCCGGTGCGTTTGTTGACCATGATGCTTTTGGTTGTCGCGATCGTGATTGGGTTGCAAACGGTGGGCGTGATCTTGATGGTTTCGCTGCTCATCGCGCCGGCGGCCGCGGCACGTCAATGGACGAATCATCTGAGCATGATGGTGGTGCTTTCGGCCGCGATCGGGGCCAGTGTTTGTGCCACCGGTGCGATCTTGAGCGGCGTGATTGGGCGACTACCCACGGGCCCGGTGATCGTGATCTTGGTGACCGTGGTGTTTGCGATTTCGATTTTGTTTTCGCCGTCGCGAGGCGTCCTGACATCCCGGTGGCGTCGTGTCGCTTGAACTTTCCGTTTTTGTGATTCTGTGGTTGGCATCGCTGACCGCATCGATCGTCGGCACGCTGTTGTTGGTGGGCCGTCGTTCGATGGTCTGCGAGGGCATTTCGCACGCCATGTTGCCGGGTATCGCGATCGCATTTTGGTTTGTGGGCACGCAGTATTCGCCCTGGTTGTGGGTCTCGGCCGCCATCGGCGGCGTGTTGATGGTGGTACTAACGGCGGGCGTCGCGAACACTCGCCGAGTCGACCCGGACGCGGCGCTCGGGATTGTGTTTTCGGCCATGTTCAGCATCGGTGTGCTGTTTATCGCCCGCGCGCTGGCGGGAACCTCGTTTCATGCCGAATGTGCGATTGAAGGCAATGCCACGTTGGCGGCGCTGGATCGAGTGGAATTCGCCGGGCGGGATCTGGGGCCGCGAGCGATGTGGAGCTTGTTGGTGGCGCTCGCGTTGGTGATCGGGGCAACCATCGCGGCCTACAAGGAGATGAAATTGATGCTGTTCGACAAGCTGCTGGCGCGACGCTTCAACTATCGGCCGCGTTTGCTCGAGGCGATCTGGATGTCAGCGGTTTCGTTGGTCACGGTGATCGCGTTTGAAGTCGCCGGCGCGGTCTTGATTGTGGGCTTGATGATCGCGCCGGCGGCGGCGGCTTCGCTGTGTACCGATCGCCTGGGACGTTTGTTTTGGGTGGCCGCGGCAATCGCGACCGTGGCATCCATCACGGGAATGTTCCTGGCCCTGCGTCTGGACATTTCGCCGGCCGGTCCGACCGCATCCTCGGCCGGATTGCTGTTCGTCGTGGCAATGATCTTTGCGCCGAATCAGGGTTGGATTGCCCGGTCGATTCGCGAAAGCCGTGCACGGCGACAAATCGCTAGTGACCTGGTGGCCGACACCCGCCGTCGGCTTGGTTTGCGATCAACGGCCTCCGAAACGAAACCACTCAGTGCTGAAGAATCTCAGCGCGTCGCCGAGCGACTTGGCTGGACGATCCAGCAGGTCCGCAGGGCGACAGCGACGCGCTCGCGTCGGTGAACGCTTTGATCAAAAATTGGTTTCCACCGAAGCACCCGGCTCGCGGCACAGGCCGCAACCTCGGCTCACCGATGCGAAGTTCGCGCAATTGAGCCGCTGGCCGAGCTGTAAGCGAATCCACGGGTACTCCGAATCCACAAGACCGTACGTTCGATACCCGGCCCGTCGCTTGAGGCTCCAGTCGCGCCTTACCCGTGCAAATACCGCTGGCGCGTGAACCGTGGGCGGAACGATAGCCATGCTGCATTCACCCGTCTTTGTCACCCGACATCCTGCCATGACCGCGCCTTCGCACTGGCCAGCACCGCGTCGCAAACCTTTTGAGTCTGAAGCGCTTCTTTGAATGTCGGGCTGCATGGTTTGCCGGCGTCCACGGCGGCGATGAAGTCGGCTACATGATGAACAAAGGTGTGTTCGTAGCCAATCTGCAAACCGGGCACCCACCATTTGTCCATATACGGTTGGTCGCCGCCGCCATCGGTGACATGAATCGATCGCCACCCGCGGACTCGGCCTTCATCGTCGTGCGAGAAATATTCCAAGCGATGCAGATCGTGAAGATCCCAGCGAATTGATGCGTTCTCGCCGTTGATTTCCAAAGTGTAAAGCGCTTTGTGTCCGCGCGCGTAGCGTGTCGATTCGAACAGACCGAGTGAACCATTTCCGAAGTGACACAGGAACGCACAGGCATCATCGATGCCCACCGGTTGGACCTTTCCGGTTTCGGCATGCACGCGTTCTTTCACAAAGGTTTCCGTCATTGCGGAAACGTCGGTGATCGAACCGTTCAACCACAGCGCGGTATCGATACAGTGGGCCAGCAGATCGCCGGTGACACCACTGCCCGCCGCGTCGACATCCAAACGCCACAGCGCCGCGCCGCCTTGGGGCACGTCGGCGTTGATGGTCCAATCTTGCAGGAAGTTGGCCCGGTAATGAAAAATCCGACCCAGCTTGCCTTCATCAATCAGGTGTTTGGCAAGCGTCACCGCGGGAACACGGCGATAGTTGTACCAAACGGTGTTGATGACGCCGGCTTTTTCGACGGCATCAACCATGGTCAGGCCCTGGGCGGCATCCATCGACAAAGGTTTTTCGCACAAGATCATTTTGCCGGCCTCGGCAGCGGCGATGGCGATTTCCGCGTGCGAATTATTCGGCGTGCAAATGTCGACCGCATCGATATCGTCGCGAGCGATCAGCGCCTTCCAATCGGTCTCGGTGGACTCGTACTGCCACTGATTGGCAAACGCTTGAACCTTCTCGGCGTTGCGGCCGCAGACGGCTTTGAGCACCGGTCGGTGTTGCAATTCGGGAAAAAAATCGTTGACCCGTTTATAGCCGTTGCTGTGGGTACGACCCATGAAGCCGTAGCCGATCAGTCCGATGTTGAGTGGTTTCATTGCTTGAGGGGTTCGAAAAGACTGGGGTTGTTGAAAGAACGTGGAACAAAAGTGGGCGTCGCAGTGTACGGGACGCGAGCCCACGGCGGGGTGACCCAGTCGCCCATCAACATTCAGTCATCCATCAAATTTGTTCGCCCATCAACATTCAGTATCCCATCACCACTCAGTCGCCCATCAACATGTCGCCAAGCCCGCCGAGCAAACTGCCCTCGCCCTTGTCGCTGCCGCGACCGGGGACCGACGCCACCATGCGGCCGGCCAGCCGCGAGAACGGCAGGGATTGCAGCCACACCGGTCCGGGGCCGGTTAAGGTTGCCAAGACCAAACCCTCGCCTCCAAAGAACGTATTTTTGAAGCCGCCGACAAATTGAATGTCGTAGTTGACCGTCGGCCCCATCGCCATCAGGCAACCCGTGTCGACTCGCAGCATTTCCCCGGGACCGAGTTCGCGATACATCATCGTTCCCCCGGCGTGGACGATCGCGATGCCGTCGCCTCGTAATCGCTGCATGATGAAGCCTTCGCCACCGAGCAGACCGGCACCGATTTTTTTCTGAAACGCGATGCCGACCTCGATCCCGCGAGCACCGCACAGAAACGCGTCCTTTTGGCAAATCAATTCGCCGCCCAGTTGATCCAGGTGCATGGGAATCATTTTGCCGGGGTAGGGCGAACCAAAACCAACCGTCGCCCGGGCGTGGCTTTGATTGGTAAAGGTGGTCATAAACAAGGATTCTCCGGTCAGCACCCGTTTGCCCGCCGACATCGCCTTGTTCCAAAATCCGCCACCCGAGGCACTGGGGTCACCGAAGACGGTTTCCATCTGAATGCCGTTGCTCATGAACATCAACGCGCCCGCTTCGGCGATCGTTTGTTCGCCGGGGTCCAGGGTGATTTCGACATACTGAGCTTCATCGCCGAAGATTTGATAGTCGATGGCGTCGCTGCGAAGATGCGATGAATTGGCTTGGCCACCGGACATGCTGGGCGATGCGGACCCCAATTCGTTGCCGCCGGCGGCAAATTGTTGATCGCCATCGGTGGTGGAGTTGCCGCTTGTATAGCCACTCTCGGCGTAGCCGCCACCCGCCGGCGGCACCGTATAGGGGTTACTCATCGCCGGCCGCGGCGTGGCCGCTTGCATGGGCAGCGAATTGTCGTCGCCAAGAATGTCATTGGAACCGGCGTTCGGAGTACCCACGTTTGAAATAATGGCGGTCGCCGTAAATTGGCTGTTGCATGCTTTGCAGACGACCTGGCGACCTTCGACGGATGTTTCGCTGCGGTATCGACGGCCGCAATGCGGGCAAGCAAATTCCATATCGAACCTATGGATGAATAAGAGTTGAACGAATCGGCGATGGCAGTTTCGCGGAAATTGGCACCTGGCACCAACCCGGTGTGGAAATGCCCCATGGAACCGCGCGAGTGCGTGGACCGTGCGAGGGCGTGAACTTTGAGACGTGTTGACAGCCGCCGTGATCTATGGACAGGCCGCAAGCCGGCGATATGTGGGCGCATGCTGGAAAATCAGAGCGCGTTCAGAAAATCGTTGGGACCACCGTTCCGCAACGACTTCGCCAATTTTTGATTCCCCGCTTCCGCAGTACCGTTGCTTAGTGCCGCTTTCGGCTACACTATGTCGCTCTGAATGTGTCCGTTCCTACCCCAATTTCTTTTGGAACCGAAATCGTGACCCACGCGAATGTCAACCGGCGGCGTTTTATCCAAACCACCTCCGCCGTGGGCGCCGTCGCGACGCCCTACTTTTTTTCCACACCGCGGACCCTGGCCAGCGAGATCCGCAGCAAGAATGACCGCATGAACATCGGCGTGATTGGCGCCGGTGGGATGGGTGCGGGGAACATCCGAGCGGCCAGCGAGTGGGTCGACGTTGTCGCGATCGCGGATGCCGACGCGGGAAGAGCCGAAAACTTCAACAAGAATTTGGCCGGAGGCAAGGCTGATGTTTACGCGAACTACCAAGAGTTATTGACTCGCGATGACATCGATTGTTTGCACATCGCCACGCCGGATCATTGGCACACCAAGCCGCTGATCGAAGCGATGTTGGCGGGTAAGGATGTGTACTGCGAAAAGCCCCTGACGCTGACGATCGACGAAGGCAAATTGATTCGCAAGGTGCAGAAGGAAACCGGCCGCGTCGTCCAGGTTGGCACGCAGCAGCGCAGCACGTTTAACTTGTTCGTCAAAGCCATGGCGATCGTCGCGTCCGGTCGCGTCGGCAAAATCAACCGCTTGGAAGCTTCGATCGGCGGGGCACCGGCCAGTGGGGCGTTGCCGGTCGCGGAGGTGCCCAAGAACTTGGATTGGGACCGCTGGTTGGGCCCCGCACCGCTTGCCGATTACCGCGACAACGGCAAGGGCAAACGAAATGGCCATTACGAGTTTCGTTGGTGGTACGAATACAGTGGCGGTAAGTTGACCGACTGGGGGGCCCACCACGTCGACATTTGCAACTGGGCACTTAAGTTGAATGGCCAAACCGAGGGTCCGGTTTCGATCGACGGGACCGCCCAGCATCCGACCGAGTTCAAGGATGGCGTGGCGGTGATGAAGGATCGTTACAACACGGCGACCCAATTCAACTACGTCGTCAAATATCCCGGCGGCACTGAAATGGTGATCCGCAATGATGGTGGCAATGGTTGCTTGATCCAGGGCGACAAGGGGCGAATCTTTGTCAACCGCGGCAAGCTAACCGGCAAGCCTGTTGAAGAACTAGCCAGCAATCCGCTGCCCGAGGATGCCATCGCC
>JBCCRW010000152.1:0-12307 GCA_039201055.1 Planctomycetota bacterium
ACAAAGTACGTTTGCGTCATGGCGGCGATGTTGGCACGATCTTGTTCGTTCAACTTGTCGGTGCTTTTTTGACGCATTGGCGCGACCGTGGCGACGGTGGCGGCCGCGACAACGGCCAGGATGACGACAGCGGCGATAACTTCGAGCAGCGAGAATGCGTTGCGACGACGACGTTTCATAGTGAATCTTAAGGTGCTAGAGATGTCGATGATGTGGGCCTGAAGAATCGACCCTGCGACAAAACCCTAGGTCACATTTCGCCCCGGGGACGGACGATTTCGCTGTAAAGTTCCGGCCGACGGTCGGCCATGCGGTCAATCACGTGTGCCCCCGCGGTCCGCTCGATCCGCTTATTGCGGGCCGCGGCCAAATCAATATCCGCGATCAGCATTGCCGGTTGGGCGTGGTCGACGGACGCCAAAACAACCCCGTCAGGACCGCAAATGCTCGATTTCCCGCAAAAATCGAATCCGTTTTCCGATCCGATGCGGTTCGCGGCGATGAAGTAATAATGGTTTTCCATGGATCGGGCCGGGGGCACCACTTCGGCCGTGCGAAACGCCGCGACCGGCCAATTGGTTCCCAAAGCGACGATGTCCGCGTTCAACAAACCCAGCACCCGCATCGGTTCGGGAAACGAACTGTCATAGCAAATCGCCATCCCAACCTTGGCATCGCCGACCTGGGCGACCGCATCGGATCGATCGCCGCGATCGACGAACCGGTCCACGCCCAAATACGGTAGGTGAACCTTGCGGTAATGCGACACAATGCCGCCCGGACCCACCAAGACCGTGGCGTTGAAAAGTCGCTCGGCAGCGTCGCCTGGATCATCCCGCTGGCTAAGCAAACAGCCAATGGTGACGTGAATCGAACCCGCCGCGGCCTGGATAATCGATTCCCAGCAAGGATCTTCCAGCGTGACGGCCGCTCGTAAGGCCGATTCACGATCGTCGAAGGCGTAACCGGAAAGCACGCATTCGGGAAAAACCGCCAGTTGCACACCGGAATCCGCCGCGGTGGCGATCGATTGGACAATGGACTTCAAATTGGCGTCAAAATCCGCAAAACTCACGTCGCACTGAATCGCAGCAACTCTCATTGAATCGGTCGGCTCCAAATGGAAGACGGAAGTACGTTAGTGGCGGCAGAAGCGAAACCCGCACCCCAACCACAATCCTTCGATTTCGATCTGATGGTGATCGGAACCGGCCCGGCGGGCGAGGGGGCGGCAATGCAGGCCGCCAAGGGTGGCATGAGCGTCGGTGTGGCCGAGCGATACTCGCAGATCGGCGGCGGCTGCACGCACTGGGGGACCATTCCCAGCAAGGCATTGCGGCACGCGATAACGTCGACGATGAATTTGATGTCCAACCCGACCGTGCGGGAAATGGGTTTCTTTGCAACACCCACACTGGCCCAATTGCGGCGCGGTACACAGGCGATTATCGGCCGCCAAGTTACCATGCGGCAATCGTTTTATGACCGCAACGTCGTGCCCGTGCATCGCGGCAACGCTCGCTTTCTTGGTCCCCATTCCGTGTCGATTGATGGCGACGAACCGATCACGGCGAAACACTTTGTCATCGCAACCGGATCCCGCCCCTATCGTCCGCCAAACGTCAATTTCAACCATCCGCGAATCCACGATAGCGACACGATCCTAAGCCTGGATCAAAAACCAACGTCGATGTGCATCTATGGTGCCGGCGTGATCGGCGTCGAATACGCATCGATGTTTCGCAACCTGGGCGTCAAAGTCAACTTGGTGAATACCCGCAGCAAGTTGCTCGAATTTTTAGACGACGAAATCATCGATGGTTTGTCTTATCACCTACGCGACCAGGGTGTCATCATCCGGCACAACGAGGTAATGGAACGGGTCGAGGGCACCGAGGACGGCGTTGTCCTGCGCTTGCAAAGCGGCAAGCAAATCAAGGCCGACACGTTTTTGTGGGCCAACGGACGCAGCGGCAACACAGAAAATCTGGGACTTGAAAATCTGGGTTTGGAACCCAACAGCCGCGGTCAATTGGAAGTCGACGATTGTTTCCGAACCGCCATCCCGCATATTTATGCCGTTGGCGATGTCATCGGCTACCCATCTTTGGCAAGCGCCGCGTACACCCAGGGCCGAGCCGCCGCGACGGATCTATTGCAAACCGCCGAGGACGACAACTTACGAATCGACGACATCCCGACGGGGATTTATACGATTCCCGAAATCAGTTCGGTTGGCAAAACCGAGCGTGAACTGACCAAAGAAAAGATTCCCTATGAGGTCGGTCACTCGCAATTTAAAAGCCTGGCCCGAGCACAGATCACCGGGCAAACCGTCGGCATGCTGAAAATCTTGTTTCACCGCGAAACCCTGGAAGTCCTGGGCGTTCATTGTTTCGGTGCTCAGGCGTCGGAGATCATTCATATTGGCCAGGCCATCATGAGTCAGGCTGGGGCGGCCAATACGCTGCACTATTTCACGGAAACGACATTCAACTATCCGACCATGGCGGAAGCTTATCGCGTCGCCGCACTGAATGGATTGAATCGGCTGTTCTGATCTTCAGCCGTTCGGCAACGAAAAACGCCCGAGCCATTTTGGCCCGGGCGTTTTGAATTCGCCTCGGAGAGGTGAGATGATTTTCTTGATTCGCCTCGGAGAGGCGAGCGACTCTGTTTACCAGTTGAAGTTGAGCCCGACGTAGGCACCGTGCAACAGGTAGCTCTTGTCCGCGTCAATGTGCAAACAAGTGTGATCGAAGTGGTTGGGGTACGAATCGACCGCATTGGCGACACCCATCATTCCGATCAACCGGTAGCCGCCGGTAAAGGTCCACGCTTGGTTGATGTTGTAACCCAATCCCAAGTCCAATTCCGCCAGTGATGCGAGCACGGTGTCGCTTTCACGTCGATTGATACGGTTGGTGTTGTCGCCGGTGACATAGGCATCCGTCGTCAACGATCCCATGTAATGTCGGGCTTCGACGTGGTTGCCATATAAACCCACCTTGCCACCCACGTTCGCACTGAAGCCACGGCCCAGGCAGTAGGTCAGCCGCGAACCGAATTGGTATCCGAACAAATTGTTTTCGACTTCGAATTGGTCATACAAATCGTTCACGCCGTAGCCGCCAACGCCATCGACGTTATAGGCATACTCGATTTCGTCCTTTGCCTGGAACCAGCGGAATCCATGGCTGGTCATTACGCGAACCCTTCCGCCACTGCTGCGTGCCAGCGGCCCCGTCGCTCCACCGAAACCGTAGTGATCCGCATGCCGTCCGGCCAACGGTCCGACATTGGGGCATCCGGCATAGGCATGCCGCTGGGCACCCATCAAACCGAAGCTAAACAGATTCGCTTCGATACTTTGAAATTGCAGGTCCCGATTGACCCGCGCGGCGGTCGCGGCGACCGTGTTGGCGGCGACACCTGACAAACCCGTTCCCGCGGCGGCGGAACCATCGATGTGTTGTTCGTAGGTGTTTTCGCCCGTCCCATCGTTGTAGCTGATGCCATAATAAAACGGCATCATTGAACTGCCCGGTGTCCCCGCGGGAATGTCGCGGACGGCCGAAACGTCGTCGGGGTTCCAATTGAAATAAGTGATCCCCAAGCCATACCTGCCACAGCCGAGGTAGCGGCCGAAGGTCAAGTCATAGCCGAGACTCGGGTCCGGGTCGGCGATCGAAGTCGTCCACGGATAGTTGTCGAAGATACGCATGCCTTTGCCGCCTTCCAATTGAAGGAACAGCAAGTTGGCTCCGCCGAACCAGGGATACAAATCCGGTCGGGCATTGACGGGGCCGCATGCGGGCACGCCGCCCCAATTGGATTGCATGGCGGTGGCGTAGGGACTGGCATGTTCGGCCGATGGCACGACCGGGAGGGTCGCGGTGGGCTCACACGCCGCTCCACCGTGCAGCAAACCGTGGTGGGCGTTTGGATAGGGAGTGCCATAAATGGTGCTACTGCCATAGCCAGCCTGCGGTGCCGGGTAAGCTGCCTTCGGCGCGGGCATCGTGCGATAGCCGCCGTCGGATGCCTCGTCGGACTTGCGATCCGGCGTGGGGGTCGGAAGCATCTCGCCGTTGCCTCTGCCGCCCAAAGACTGGCCACCGGAGCGTGCTTGCGAGCTTGACCGAGCTTGTGGACTTGCTTGAGGTCCGTCCAAAAGCAAGCCGCGATCCGAAGAAGATTTCTGGTCAATCGGCGCTGGCAAATTTTCGATCAAGCTGTCGCCGGAATCCAACAGGTCATCGCCAACGGCTCGAAACTGGCTCCAGCGTGCCGGAGCCCGATAGGTGCTTGATTGGCCATAGCCCGCGGCGGGGCCATATTGTCCGCACGCAATGCCGGCGCTTGAGCCGACGGCGACCACGGCCAAGAATTGCCTGAGTAGGTTCTTTTTCATTTATCTCGATCCTTGGATATCGATTAAGTCAGGGGCATCCATCCCAGGCTCGACTCCGTCCAGGTTCCGGCCACATTGATTTTGCGGTCATCCCCACCGGGACTATCGACGCGGTGGCGACGGGGTCCGGCGGCCAAGCCGCCAAATTGAATCGGATTGATGGAGGCAACGGGCGCCAGTCGGCATAGCGATACAAAATCGAAAAACTGCTTGCTTTTGCCCCGTCGATGCGGCTTCGCCATCCCGCAAGGCTTTCCAGCAATCTGACCGCAGTGCTTTCCAGCAATCAGCCGGCAGTGCGTTCCAGCAATCAGCCGGCAGTGCTTGCCAGCAATCTGCCGGCTGACTTTGCGGAATGATGCGGCGACTTGTCAGCAAACGCCTGCGGGAGATAATGCGGCGCTCGCCGACCGCGACCGCACACTGCCGAGCCACGAATGAACGATGTCACCGGAAACGCCGCTTCTCTGGTTTCTGATCCCGCCGCCAAGCGTTCGCCAGTCGAGCTCGCGGAAAGGGAGGCGAGTTTTGGGGGGAAGCTTGGCCCCGTCGGTCTCACCTTTGACGACGTGTTGTTGGTGCCCCGGTACAGCGAAATTGTGCCCAGCCAAGCGGATGTGTCGACGCATTTGACCCAGCGGATTCGTTTGCAAATCCCCCTGGTGTCCTCTCCGATGGACACGGTGACCGAATCGGAAATGGCGATCGCGCTGGCCAAAGAGGGCGGTCTGGGAGTGATCCACAAGAACCTTTCGGTGGAGGATCAAACCATCGAGGTCAAGAAGGTCAAACGTTCGGCCAACGGTATCATCATCAACCCGGTGACGTTGACCCCCGACGAACGCGTGGGTCGCGCGGTCGAATTGATGGACGAAGCGAATGTTTCGGGCATCCCGATCGTCCATCCGGATCAATCGCTTGTCGGCATCCTGACCCGTCGCGACCTGCGCTTCCTAGAGCACCCAAATCTCCTGGTCAACGAAGTCATGACTCGTGAGAATTTGGTGACGGCTGTGGGAGATGTAACGCTTGAGGAAGCTGAACGGATTTTAACGGGAAAAAGGGTCGAGAAACTTCTGCTGGTTGACGAAAATAGAAAACTGACGGGACTGATTACGATTCGCGACATCGACATGATGAAGCGGTTCCCGCGTGCATGCAAAGACGCCCAGGGGCGTTTGCGTGTGGGCGCGGCGATCGGTGTCGGCGACTTCGATCGGGCCCAAAGCTTGATCGACCAAGGAGTGGATCTTCTGGTCGTCGACAGCGCTCATGGACATAGCCGAAACGTGATCGAAACCGTCCGCGAAATCAAAACGCAGCGTGATTGGAATATTGACGTGATCGCGGGAAACATCGCCACCGCCGACGGAGCCGACGCTCTGATCCAGGCCGGTGCCGACGCGATCAAGGTCGGTATCGGGCCGGGGTCAATTTGCACGACTCGGGTCATCAGCGGCGTTGGGGTTCCGCAAGTCAGCGCGATTTTGGATGTGGTCCAAGTCGCCCAACGACACACAGTACCGGTCATCGCCGACGGCGGCATTCGCTTCAGCGGTGACATTACCAAAGCCATCGCGGCCGGCGCGAGTGCGGTGATGATCGGCAGTTTGTTTGCCGGTCTGACCGAATCGCCCGGAGAAATGATTCTGTACCAGGGTCGACGCTTCAAGTCGTACCGCGGGATGGGGTCGATGGGCGCGATGGTCCAGGGCAGTAGCGACCGCTACCGCCAAACAGGAGCCGAGGCCGGCAAGTTGGTCCCCGAAGGTGTCGAGGGCCGCGTGCCGTTTAAGGGCCCGCTGGGAGATTACGTCTACCAATTGGTCGGCGGTCTGCGAGCGGGCATGGGATACGTTGGAACCAGGACGATTTCCGAATTGCGAACCGATGCACGCTTTACCCGCGTGTCCGCCGCAACGGTTAGGGAGAACCATCCGCATGACATCGCGATCACGCAAGAAGCGCCAAACTACAGCCCCGACGTGCAGGGCAACGAATAGCCAAACGGGTTTGCCACGCTTGCGCGGCAAATTGTTGCTGGGTTGCCTGGCCACATCGCTTGGCATCGGGATCGCGACGGCCGATCGGGTGCACGCCGATTCGCCGCGCACGACTGCTTCGCTCTATCACGATCCGGCACTGCGACCGGCACCCAAACTCGGTTCACAACGCCCAGGCGGAATCGCCAAATCCAGCGGCCAAGCTTGGAAACTTCGTTGGACCAAGCCGCAATTTCCCGCCGCGCAGACGTCAGCGTCCCAGCAGCCAGCGTCTCAGCAGTTGGCGACCCAGCAGCCAGCGACACAGCAGCCAACAACACACCAAAGGGCGATCCGCCCCCCCAGTCTGCCGCAGTACAGTCTGCCGCAGCACAGCGCCGCGCAATCGGGGATTCCGCAATCCGGATCACTGCAACGGCCCATTCGACAAGCGGGCAATCAGGACGCCGTTCGACAAGTGGCCAGTTTGGCGGATGCCGTTCGTCGGCACGGCATCCAGGGACGCGCCGCCGAGTCGGTGCAAGTTCGCCAAGCATCCCACTTGCAAGACCCAACCTTGCGTTCGCTTCGCCTCGCACCCCACACCGATGCGTTGCCCATGCCGGACCCGGCCAAGCGAGTCCGTTTGGTCGATGCCCGCGTGCCGCTTCCGCTACCACAGGATGCACCGGAGTCCGGGCCGGCCGGTGGTGGTCTTCAAACGCCGGCGGAGAATCCTTTCGCCGAAGTGTTTGGTGCTTCCAACGAAAACCCGCTGCGTGGCGGTGACGCCAAGCCAAGCGATACGAATTTCAATGCTCCGGACGCATTTTCAACGCCCAATGAGCTTGGTGCACCCAATGAGTTTGGTGCAGCGGATGAGTTTGGTGCGTCGGATGAGTTTGGCGCACCGGAGGAGTTTGATGCCCCGGGTGCGTTTGACCCACCCGCGGATGCCAACACCGCTCCGTCGATGAATCCGGCCCCGTCGACCGACACTGGCCCTTCCAGTCGCGACCTACTTGACCAAAACAACCCGCTCCAGGATGGCCCGAATAGTCCCAGCGATTTGAACGCGCCCAGCAGTTTGAACGCGCCCAGCGATGGCGACTTCGAACGTTTACCGCCCCCTAAGGATCGCGACGGCATGTTGAGCGATGCTTTCGGCGACGTCGAACGTGACCGAAGTTCCGACCGAGCTTCCGACATCGATCGTGACGAAATGGGGCTGGACGGAGGCGACGGAGAAAACCCCTTTGACGAACAGGGCGTCGATGGGCCGTCCAAGCGTGAATCGCTGATCAAAGATTGTGACGATTTTCGCGAAAAGGTCCTGGGTCGACGAATTGACCAAATTTCATTGGATCCCAGTCCGCCTTTCCGACCCGATGAAATCAACCAGGAGCGTTTTGAAAAACTCAAGAAGAAGTTTGATCTCGACCAGCCGGTGCGTCAGTGGCGTTCGGTTTCCGGCGAAGTGATCGCCAGCGGCGCGCTGCGGGATCTCGCCTATGGCCGCGCGGTGTTAGAAAACGAGGGCGTCAATCTGACCGTCGAGCTGGACCGCTTAAGCGAAGGCGATCTGGCTTACATCGGTGAAAACTGGGGTTTGCCCGGCGAATGCCTCTTGCCACAGCAAACCTTCAAGCCACGGGCCTGGAAGAAACTAACGATGACTTGGCAGGCGTCCAATCTCGTACACAAATCGGTGTACTTTGATGACGTCAATCTGGAACGCTATGGGCACACCCACGGCCCCTGGCAGGAACCGCTGGTCCAGACGGCGCACTTCTTTGGCAATGTGCTGATCCTGCCCTACAAAATGGGCATGAATCCGCCCGAGGAATGCCATTACACACTCGGCTACTACCGGCCCGGCAGTTGTGCACCTTGGATCGTGCCACCGGTTCCGATCAGTGCTCGCGGTGCTCTGACCCAAGCGGCTGTCATGACGGGCGGGACGCTGTTGATCCCCTAGTCGTCGCGGGCGGGCCCGTAGTCGTCCGTGGTGGATCAGAGCGATACAATCGTGTCGCTCCCGATCCGCCAACCTTTTCGAACTCCGCGACCGCAACAGACTCCGAGACTCGTGTGTCACCAACCACTCAAGCCCATGAATCCGCAGGCAACGAAAAGCCAGAATTGACAATCGAAAAGGTGACCGAAGTCGAGGGGATCTCGGAATATCGGCTTTCGAACGGTCTTCGATTGCTGTTGTTTCCCGATGCGAGCAAAGACGTCGTCACCGTCAACATGACCGTCTTTGTGGGTTCGCGGCACGAAGGCTACGGCGAAGCCGGCATGGCCCATCTGCTGGAACACATGGTGTTCAAAGGCACGCCCACCCGCGATGACATTTCCAAATCGCTGGCCGACCGGGGTGCCCGATTCAACGGAACGACCTGGCTGGACCGAACCAATTATTACGAAACCCTGCCCGCCAACGACGACAATCTAAAGTTTGCGTTGCAATTGGAATCCGACCGGCTGGTGAACAGCTTGATCCGGGAAGAAGACCTGGAAAGCGAAATGACGGTTGTTCGCAACGAATTCGAAGCCGGTGAAGACAGTCCCATTCGTATCCTGATGCAACGGGTGCAATCGTGCGCCTACGATTGGCATGGGTATGGCCGACCGACGATTGGCAATCGCAGCGATATCGAACGCGTGCCCGTCGTCAAGCTGCGTCGGTTTTATAAGAAGTTTTACCGTCCCGACAATGTGATGGTGATCATCGCGGGAAAGTTTGATACCTCCAAGGCACTGGAATATATGGGCGAAACGTTCGGTACGCTGACCGTTCCCAAGACGCCCATCGACGACACCTACACCATCGAACCGGCCCAGGACGGCGAGCGAAGCGTCACGCTTCGACGCGTTGGGGATGTGCAATATGTCGCGTCGGCTTATCACATTCCCGCCGGCAGTCACCCCGACTATGCCGCCGCCCAGGTCCTGGTCAACATCCTAAGCGATCGACCCTCGGGAAGGCTTTACAAGGAATTGGTTGAAACCGAGCTCGCGTCCCAGGTTTTCGCATTGGCCTACGGCTTGGCCGAACCCGGCTTATTGATGGCCTTGGCCGAAGTCCCAATGGAAAAGTCGACCGATGATGCCATGGAACGTCTGTTGGACGTCATCGAAAATTCATTTGCGGAAAATCCGATTACCGAAAAGGAGGTCCAGCGAGCCGTCCAAAAATTATTGAAGCAGCAAGAATTGGAAGCGGCCGAAACCGATCAGATCGCCGTTTCGCTGTCCGATTGGGCCGCCCAAGGCGACTGGCGTTTGTATTTCTTGTACCGCGACACCCTGGAAAACCTAAGCGTGGACCAGGTCCAGCGGGCCGCCGAGCGATACCTCGTTCGCAACAATCGCACCACCGGCACCTTCATCCCATGCGAACAGGCCCAGCGGATTCAAATTCCCACCGCTCCCGATATCAACCAGCGTGTGGGCAACTACACCGGACGCGAGGCCGCCTGCCCGGGCGAGGCCTTTGATCCCGACCCGCTGCAAATCGAACAACGAACGCTCCGCGGCGAATTGATACCGGGCATCCACTATGCACTGGTCCCCAAAAAGACACGCGGCCAATCGGTGCAGATGGGACTGTATTTGAATTTTGGCACCGCCGAGAATTTGCGCGGACGCGTCGCCGCGGCCGAACTTCTGGGCCTGTTGATGGCTCGCGGTACCGACAAATTGGACTACGCCGAATTGCAAGACGAATTGACGCGGATGCGTGCGAATCTAAGCGTTTCGTCCAGCGTCGGCCGCTTGCAGTTATCCGTAAAGACAAAGCGCGAGTTTCTTTCGGGCGTCATCGAGCTCATCCGAGACGTTCTGAATCAGCCTCGCCTGGACGCTGCCGAATTGGAAGTCGTGCGTCGACAAATCGTCGCCTCGTTGCAACAAGGTGCCAGCGACCCGCAACGCAGAGCGATGCTTAGCATTCAACGGTCGATGTCACCGTATCCAAAGGATTCCGTTTTGTATGTGCCAACGATCGAGGAAGAGATTGAATCGTACGAAGCGGTCACGTGCGATGAAATTCGCCAGTTGCACGAGCAATTCATTGGTAAAGAATCAGGCCAATTTGTCGCCATTGGTGCTTTTGATCCGGACACCCTGTTGCCGCGGATCAAGCAGGCGTTGGACGGTTTAGAATCAAAAGAGCCGTACGCGTATATTCCCCGACCGGCACAAACCGGCGTCAGCGGCAATCTGGATATCATCCAATTAGACGACAAAGCCAACGCGTTTTTCATCGCCACGCAGCAATACCACCTTTCCGATCAGGCGCCCGATTACGCACCGCTGGTCATTGGCAACTACATCTTGGGTGCCAGCGCACTGAGCAGCCGCCTGGGTGATCGGGTCCGCAAGCAAGAGGGCCTTTCATATGGTGTCGGCAGCGCCCTGAGTGCACGCCCCAAAGATGATCGCGTCGACTTGATGGTTTATGCGATCACCAATCCGGGCAAAAAAGACAAGTTGATTGCCACGATCCATGAAGAGATTGAAAAGGTCGTCAGCGAGGGCGTGACCGAAGGCGAAGTTGCCGATGCCAAAAAGGCCTACCTGGAAGCGGCTCGGATTCGCCGCACCACCGACGGTCCGTTGACCAGCCAAATGCTGGGCCAGGTGTTTTTGAAGCGCACGATGGAATCCACCGCCGATTTGGAAAGGCGCATCGATGCGCTCACCGCGGACGATGTCAACGCCGCCGTGCGGAAATACCTCAATGCGGCCGACCTGGTGTCTTCCATTGCAGGCGATTTTGCCAAGAATGCACCCGAACCAACGGAAAATGAATAAGGAACGGAAAAGTTTCCGTCTTTGTCATCAACACCGTCGTCGAAAACGTTTCGCCAACTCTTGAAAGCCCGACGGCGGATCGGGCCAGGAGGGTGAAACGCAAAACGTTCGAGCTTTTGCCGCGCCTGGCGCGGGTACGTTTTCGCACGGCCGTTTTCTCGCGAATGCGGCCGTTCCTACCCAAACGTATCCACCATCAGCTTCGAAACGCTCGCGACGACGGAACCCGCCTATGCTCATGCGTCAACCCAGCGGCCTTATGCAATCCACCTACCAACCGCCCTTCGGTGCCGCCAACGGACCCGCCGGCGTCCAGTTTTCGGTCTTTTCGCGTAGCGCCAGCGAGATGCGTTTGTTGCTGTACGACAAACCGGGCGATCGCGAACCCGCCGAGACCATCGAATTTGATCCACGAAATGACCGCTGGGGCGATGTGTGGACCAAAACGATCAGCGGTTTGGACAGCGGCCAACTGTATCACTTCCAAGCCAGCGGCCCCTGGGACCCCGATCGCGGCCATCGCTTCGACGCATCGGCACGATTGATCGATCCCTACGCCCGTGCTTTATCGGGCACGTACCAACGGTGCGCCGATGGCATCACGCGTCCACCCAAGTGCGTCGTTGTCGATGATGACTTTGACTGGGGTGATGACCGACCGATTCGACGTGATATGAGCGAATCGATCATCTATGAAATGCATGTTCGTGGGTTTACCAAAAGCCGCACCGCCAAAGTCCAAAACCCCGGCACCTATCTGGGCGTGATTGAAAAGATTCCGTATCTAAAATCACTTGGGCTCACCGCCGTGGAATTGATGCCCGTCCACGAATTCCCCATTCGTGATGTGCACGGCAACAAAATGCAAACGCCCAACTATTGGGGTTACGATCCGATGGCGTTCTTTGCGCCCCACCGCGGATATGCGGCGGATCCGGCGCCGGGCGCGCAAGTCCGCGAATTCAAACAAATGGTCAAGGCGCTGCACGAGGCCGGTATCGAAGTCATCCTGGATGTCGTTTTCAATCACACCTGCGAGGGTAACGAAAACGGTCCGACGATTTCCTTCAAGGGACTCGAAAACCAAATC
>JBCCRW010000153.1:0-12270 GCA_039201055.1 Planctomycetota bacterium
CAGCGGTCGCAAATCCTTTGGTTTCGATGCTGTGACTGAAAAACTTTTCGGCAAAATACCCAAATACGAGCGGACATTTTTAAACAGTCGATCTTTGCCTAGCTTGCCTAATTCCGACTCAGTCCGCCAGGCCAGGGCCTGCCTGTCGTCCGCTGCAAAACGAGGTAACGAACCGGCGGCCATCTCCTTACCGCTCACCGGTTCGTATTCGTCAACCGCAACGCGCCAGCCGCTGGTCTAGTTGCGCTCGTACCGACGGCCAATGCCTTGTCGCTCACCCTTGTGTCGTCGAGACCGATTGAATCGACAGGCTGTCACGACGGCGCAACGGTTCCACCCTCGTCCGGCTACGCCGCCAAGCGCTGCGATTTTGCGAAGTAATCACCAACCGTTTCCACCACAATGGACTGCTGATGGGCGGTCAAAGAAGGGAACACTGGCAAATGCAAAATCTCCGCCGACGCCATGTTCGTTTCATCCAGGCAATGCCGCGGCTGGCCCAGGTACGCGTAGCATTCCTGTTGATGCACGGGAACGGGATAATAAATTTCGCTCGACACACCCTTGTCGGCCATGTGTGCACGAAGGGAATCGCGATGCCCGCCGGGAACTCGCAGCGAATACTGGTTCCAGACGTGCCGCGCCGCCGGGTCTCGGTAGGGCGTCGAAACCGCTTGGGATTCGATCAACCCGGATTCGGCAAACAGGCGGTCGTATCGCTCGGCTACCGTGCAGCGAGCCTCGATTGTCTTTTCGAGCTCCGCGAATTTGATGCGCAGAACAGCCGCTTGAAACGTGTCCAAGCGTGAATTGATGCCCACGACCTTGTGGTAGTAACGCGGTCGCATGCCGTGGCCGGCAAACAACCGCAAGCGGTCGGCCATCGCGGCATCGCCGGAGGTCAACATACCGCCGTCGCCCATGCCGCCCAGGTTTTTCGTGGGATAAAAACTGATGCAGCCGGTCAGTCCCCAACTTCCCGCCGGCCGTGAATGGTACGCCGCGCCGATGGCTTGAGCGGCGTCTTCGATGACGGCGATGTCATGCTGGCCGGCGATTTGGACCAAACGATCCATTTCGGCACATTGCCCGAACAGATGGACGGGAATCACCGCGCGAGTTTTATCGGTGATCGCTTCGGCAAATCGCTGGACATCCATGTTGTACGTGTCGGGCCGAATATCGACGAACACCGGAGTGGCACCCAGACGCGTGATGCAGGAAACCGAAGCAAAGAACGTGAAGCTGGGCACGATCACTTCATCACCGGGCCCGATGTCCAACGCCATCAATGACAGCAGCAGCGCGTCGCTCCCGCTAGCACAACCCACCGCGTGCGGCACCTGGCTATAGGCGGCGATTTCTTCTTCCAAGGCGGCGACGTCGGGACCGAATAGGAACCGGCCGCTGTCGAGCACCTCGGCGATGGCTTCAAGAAACGCTTCCCGGTGGGGCTGGTTGTCCTGGACGATGTTCAGCAGTGGAACTTGAGCGTTTGGATTCACGACGGATGCCTTCCTTGGCAGAGTGCGGGTCGGATTTGCTTAGCAGAAATAATGCCTTGCCGCGTTCGGGGTCAAGATCAGCGTTTAGGCGTGGGGCCGGTCAACGCGGGCCCGGTGCACCCGTGGCAGCGCACCTGTGGCAGTGCACCCGTGGCAACCCCGAAAACGTGAAACTCGGGTTCGGCCGTCGCCCGGACAACCCGAATATCCCGAACCAGGTGCACCCGGGGGCGGGTCGTTGCGGATGTGACGGTCGTTTTTGATTGCCCGGTGGACGTGGTCGCGCCGAATTGAAGCGGCGGGTGGCGGCGTAACCGAGCGGTTCCGCGTCGCCATCACATTTCGCGTATCGCCAATGGGTCGACCCGGCTTCCCTGATGACTTCCCGCCGCAAGAAATCCAGCCCGAAAGTCACGCCGACGCGTTCGCGCAAAGCGACACACCGCGGCGGCTCACATCGCGGCGGTGCCCCCGGCAGCGGCGGGGCGAATTCGGATTTTCTTACCGGCGGTGGCTTGGGCGGCCGCTTGGACCGGCGTTTGTCGGGCATCGCGATTCTTGAAAACGCGATGCACCGTCGCCCGCCCAAAAAACGCAGCCTCTGGTCGCAACTTGTCCCCAACTCGCGGGCCACGTCGGGGGCCAGTATTCGCGGCGCGCGGCCGCATCAGCAAACCCAATACGCGATCCGGCTGGAGGATCGCTGTGTCCATTTGGTGATCGCAACGCCGACCGAAGACGGTCGCTTCACACTGGCCTTTGACCAGGTCGAGGCGCCCGGCGAGGTGCTATTTCTAAGCGGTGGAACCAACGATGCCTTGGCCGAAGCACTGCACTCGCTGGCCGAACGCCACTCCATTCGGCATCGCACGTTTTCGGTTTCCCTGGACGGCGATTTTTGCGTCACCCGAGTCAGCATGGGTGATGCCGATTCGGTCCAGCGGAACGTCGACATGCTTTCCGATCGCGTGCATCGCTATTTGAAGCTCGGGCCGGGCAAAAAAACCAGCGGCGGCATGCGGATCAATATCGACGAAGAAACCGTTTACGCGGCCACCAGCGTCGCGAATCTGGCGCTGGTGCAGCGATTGGATGAAGCCTTTGAAAAGGCCGATTTGAGTGTTGCGTGGATCGAACCGTCGTTGGTTTCCTTGGCCCGGATTGTTGGCCACGATCCCCAGTGGATGGAACGGCCGGTGTTGATCGCCGATGGTACCGGTCGACGGTGGGACATCGGCATCGCCGCGGGCGGGCGACTGTTGCTGGATTATCGGCCCGCGCTGGCCGAAACGAACGAAGGCTTTGTCAAAGCGGTTACCGAACACCTGGTGCGATTGAAACGCTTCTGCCTTCGACAACGCAAGATCCTGAATGAACCTCTGACGCAATTGCTGGTTTGTGGCGATAGCGTCAAAGCCAAACGCGCCGTCCAGGCCTTTGGCCAGGTCGATGAATTGGCGTGTCAATCCTTGACGTTGCCGCCGCTTGATCATCTGATTGCCTTTGAAGCCGAATCGGATCGCCACCGCATCACTTCGATCGCCGCCGTGCTGCCGCGGCTGTCGGGCACGCCGGTGGCCGAGGTTCCCGATTTGCTCGAACAGATTCGCCGCGCCCCCAAGGCTTCCGTCACCACCAGCGTCCTGGCATGGTTGGGCCCCGTCGTCGCCGCCGCGCTGCTGACCATCGCGGCGCTTGGCTGGCGTTCGATCCAGCTCGGCAAGTTGGGCGAAATGGTTGCCAGCGAAGCCACACTGCAAGACCAACTCCGCTGGACGGAGGTCGAAAGTGAGCGTTTGTCGCGGAACGCCCAAACTCTACGCAATCTGGAACGCATCGATGCCGAAGTCGCGTGGCGGAATTGGGATCAGGTCTTCGCTCACGTAAGCGGGTGTTTGCCACCGACATCGCGGCTGCGTTCATTCGCCGTCAAAGGCCCGGAACGCCTGCACCTGGAAGGCGAAACCGAAGAAGATTCAAGGCTGTACGACATCCTGGGGGACTTGCGGCGGATCCCCGAGGTTTCCGAAGTCGGGTTGAAGGGCACCGAACCCAACGACGATTTGACGGGAAGTCGCTTCACGGTCGTCTTGGTGTTTGGGCAACGCGATCGCGACCGCGGTTTCACCAAGCGGTGGTTGGAACAACAAACACCCAGCGCCTATCCACCTGCGTTGGCTCAGGATGATGCGAGTGTGCTGACGCTGGAGGCGCCACGCGTCGCCAGGCGGCAAGTCGATGACGATCCGGCGGCCGCGGAGACGAAACGATGAGATCCAAGCAAGACAGCGCCGGTCGGCGATGGATGTGGCGGAGTTTGTCATGGGGCCTGACGTGTCTGTTAATGGGTTTCGTGGCCACTCCCGCGATCCTGGACACGTTTGCGATCCACGAGCGTCGTCACGAACTGTCGGCGCTGCAGGACAGCGTGATGCAAACCCGCAATCGCAAACAGCGTTTGGAAAAGCGTTGCGATGCCGTGGAATCCAAACTGTCCGTGCTTCGCGAGCGGGGTTTTGTCGACGGCGAGCAGGAGCGGGTGCGGAATCACTGGCTGGAGATTGTCCGCAAGCATGGTGGAAAGATTCGCCAGATGGATATTGGCGAAGTGATGCGTCGGCCCTGGAGTGGGCTGGACGACAGCATCTCGCGTGATGCGTATCTGGACGATTCGGCCGCGAGTTTTCACCTGCATTCGGCCACCTTTACGATGTCCGTCGAAGGCTCGCTGGATACCCTGCGATCGGTTTTGCGTGAATTGGTCGTCACGCCGCCGCTGTCGGTGATCGAATCGATTTCGATCGCGCCGGTACTAAGCGATTCCGATCGGCGGCTTCGCTTGAACATTGAATTGCGCCTGTACGGCCTCACCGACGATGACGGGTCACTGGACGACGAATATGCGTAATCAACAACAAACTTGGGGTCTGGTCTTCGTCTTGATGTTCGCGGCCACGGCCGAGGCGTCAGCGCAGACGACGCTGGATGTCAAACGGCTTCGGCCCAACATTCTGCAAAACGCATCGCGGGCCAGTTTGGTGCGTCCACCGGCGATCACGTTGGACGAAGCGCCCAAGACCGATGCGCCCACGGCTGCCGCGAGCACGGTACCCACAATTCCGGCAACCGCACCGGCCTTCAAGATCCCGGCCTTCAAGATCCCGGCCTTAAGCAACCCGGCCTTCAGGATCGCCGCGGGCAACGATCCAGTCGGTGATGGACGCAGCGTTGAAGTGCTGAGTCCCAAGAATCCGCTGTTTCAAAACCTGCCAAGCGATCGCCGATCCTCGCGTCGAAATTCCACCCGCCAAAGCACGAGCGTCAAGACGGGCTCGACCGGCACCGCCGTGTCCTCGGTCGAAACGATCGACCCGATTATTGCCCAGGAAAAACAGCAGGCTCGCGAACAACAACAGGCCCGCGAACAACAACAGGCTTTGGAGCTCCGGCAAACTCGGGAACAGCCGCAGGCCGCGCGAATTTCTGAATTTCAAAACGTTCCTCGGCAACCGGTCCTCTCGGCTCCCCAAGCGACCTCACGCGTTGTCATGCAGCCGGCCGGTCGCCAATCACAGGATCGTTCGTTCTCACCAGGCACAACATCGACAACGAACTCGGGTGCAACGAGCCGTCCGATTCGTGCGGCCCTGTTGCAACGCGGCAGTGTCACCTTTCGCAAGACGCCGATTGACGAAGTCGTGTTCATGTTGAGCGATTTGTGGTCGATCAACATCGTCGCCGGGGACGATGTCACCGGCGAAGTCAGCGGAACGTTTCGCGACGCGCCGCTATCGGAAGTGCTCGACGCCGTCCTGGTCTCCACCGGATACACCGCCCGGCAGATCGGCCAAAGCCTCATCGTGCTCCCCGCCGACCCCGATTCCCCCGGCGGCATCACCCTGCTTCCGCCACCGGCAAACGCTGCCGCCGGCGACGATCCGATGGCACTTTCACCACCGGATGGCTACGAATCGTCCAACCCCGGCGGTGCATCCGGTGGCGACAACTTGAGTGGCGGATTGGGTGCCCCACAAAATCAAGCTGCCGGTGGCGCGGGCGGCTTCATGCCCGGTGGCGGAAACGCATCGCGATCGCCGGACGCGGATCTGACGCTGATCGCGGGCGTTGAATACTTTCAACCCGAATACACCGAGGCCGAGCGGCTGGCCGAACCCCTCCAGGCGACTCTGGGTGACACCGTCATCGTGGCGGTTTATCCGGAAGAAAACCGCATCGTCGTTCGCGGCACGCCAGCCGAATTGGAATTGGCTCGCCAGGTCGTCGCCCGCTTGGACCAACCCCGTCGACAAGTCCGCATCACCGCACTGATCTATGACGTCGAACTCGGCGAAATCAAAAATATCGGCATCAATTGGAATCGCGATCTTCGCGGCATCGCCGATGTCGCCAATCAGGGCATTGCGGCCCAAGTGGATGACGTTTCGGATTTTCTGGCGGCCAGTGCCAACACCGTCACCGGTGCCAGTTCGATCGGGTTGCGGACGCTGCGTAGTTCGCAATCGACCAGCCTGTTGCTGGAATGTTTGGCGTCCAACAACGAGTCGAAGTTGTTGGCGGACCCCTCGATCACGGTGGGCGATCGCCACGAGGCGTCGATTCGCATTGTCCAGCGGATTCCCATCCTGACGGCCAACCCGCTGGAAAATTCCAACGCCGTGTTCACGCAAACCCAGTTCGAAGAGGCCGGCGTGATCCTGACCGTGCTACCTCGCATCAGTCACGACGGCACGATCGAACTCAAGGTGACACCGGAGTACAGCTTGGTAGTCGAGGTGCTGACCTCGGGCCCGGTCATCGACAGCCGGACGGCGGACACGACCGTGCGGGTTCGCAATGGAGAAATGTTTGTGCTGGGCGGCCTGCGTCAAAAGAGCATCGTCGAAACGACCCGCGGACTACCGTTCTTTAAGGACCTGAAATACGTCGGAAAGATCTTTCGCGGGCATTCGACCGAGCTTCGCGAAAGCGAATTGATTGTGTTTTTGAAGCCCGAAATCGTGGACTTGTGCCCGCCGACAAAACCGCGTGAAGTCGAGGCGTATCACGTGGGGTCGGAATATCTGGATCGTATTCCGTATGCCGAAACGATTCCCTTGACGCCGGATTGCGGGGACCCCAATTGCCCCAACCACCGCCCGCGACCACGCATCAATCCCGGCAGCGAGGGGTTGATGAACCAACCGATCTTGATTGAAGACGGTCACGGTGGGTTGATCCATTAGTTGTCCGGGCCGCCGGGTTTTTCGCCGAATCCCGCCGCGTAGGCCTCGGGCCCCGCGGCGGCTTGGCCCTGGGCGATGCGTTTGTCTTCGCGAGCGATTTCTCTGGCGATCGATTCGATGTAATTGGTAATCGAATGATCGGTAAAATGATCGACCCGAAAGCCTCGCAGGCCGCTCAAAAAACCCTTCCAGCGATCACGACGGCGCAGGATCAAACCATACTTTTTGATGTCGCCCTTGCGGTTCAAATACACCTCGTACCCGGCATGGCGATACCCCATCCACGCCGGGGGCACACGAGTAACAATGTCATTGTTGTTGACATACCGGAAGTGGTTCAGTTCCACGTAGTTGATATAGCGTTTGTCGCCGACCCGCGGGGAACCATAGGTGAACAACTCATGGGGGTTGGTGTCGATGTGTGACAAAAAACAACGGCCCGCACAAATGGTCGCCATCGCTCCGCCAAGCGAGTGGCCGCAAAAATGCAGGTTTTTTTGGTTGTCAATCAGTGCCTTTTCCAATATCGGCCACAAGTCGTCGACTTCGGTTTTAAAGCCGCGATGGACTTTGCCGACCGTTTCGGCCAGCACCGATCGCGCGTTCGCATCGGCCTTGATGTCGTTCCACTCGTTCGGTTCGGTCCCGCGGCAGGCGATCACCAAGTCAGTGTCGTTTTCAAACGCATACGCCTGGGAACCGTCGCGATCAAAGAACTTGACCTGGGGCAGCCCGATGCAATCGGCCGCGCGACGGGCCTCGTCCGGGTCGTTGTACGCGATCATGGCCAATTCGGCGAACAACAACGAACGACGCAAAAACGTCAACTCACCGATTGGCCCCGTCAACTTGGACCGGATCCGAAGCGGTTCTTCCCCGGGGTCCTGGACCTGATCGATCACCTCGATGGCTTCGTTCAACATGCGAATGTGACTCCTGTAAAATCAGCCGCGTCCATCAACATGGGCACTTAACGAATAGGGGCACTCAACGAACCCGGGCACTCAACGAACATGGGCACTCAATGAACCCGGGCACTCCATTAACCTCGGCCTTCAGCGGGCGCAGTCTGCCATTTCAACGGTGTCGTCGGGAAGGGGCGGTCCGGCTTGCGGATGGCCACCGTCGCGGTTCAGCGAGATGCTCAAATGCCGACGCCAGTTGGCATCATCGGTCTCGGGATGGTCGTCGCGGAAATGGACGCCACGCGATTCCGCCCGCGCCAGCGCCCCGCGGGTGATGCACGCCGCCGTGGTCAATAAATTCTGCAGTTCCCAGCCGGCCGCCTGATCGAATTGTTGTCGCATCACATACTGGGCATACGACTGCAATGCATCCTCTGCCTTTCGCAATCCGGTGGCATTGCGTTCGACGCTGACATAGCGGCCCATCAAGGTTTTGATCGACAATCGCACATCGGAAATATCAAAGGATTGTGATTGTGGGCTCGGCGGCAGCAGCGTCGTCGATTCCAGCGGAACTTCATCGTGATGGACCGACGTGGCAAACGCGTCCTGCCGCGTTTGCGTGATGGGCAGGGCGACCAATTTTCGCGATGCCTCGGCCGCGCACCGAGCCGCCGCCTCGCCCGCGGCGGCGCCATACACCAGCCCCTCCAAAAGCGAATTGCTGGCCAATCGATTGGCGCCGTGCAAACCGCTGCTGGTCGCTTCGCCGGCAGCCCACAAACCGGGCAAACTGGATTGCCCCTGGCGATCGACACTGACGCCGCCGATCAAATAATGCGCACCCGGCCGAACGGGAATGCGATCGGTGGCAATGTCCAAGCCGAATTTTTGACACACCACCGCGATGCCGGGAAAGCGACGCCGGACTTTGTCGGCGTCCAAATGCGATAGGTCCAAAAACACGTTGGACGAATCCGTCGCCGCCATTTGGCGAATGATGGATTGGCTGACCACGTCGCGCGGTGCCAGTTCCGCGCGGTCGTCGTAGTCGGGCATGAAGCGGTGGCCGGCGACATCGACCAAATGCGCTCCCTCGCCACGCACGGCTTCGGTGATCAGCGAACGGCTGGAACCGGCGATGTACAAAACGGTGGGGTGGAATTGCACAAATTCCATATCGCGAAGTTCCGCCCCGGCGCGATAGGCCAAACCGGCCCCGTCACCGGTTGCCACCGCCGGGTTGGTGGATTCGCGATACACCTGACCTGCACCTCCGGTGCAAAGGACCGTTTCCTTGGCCCAAACCATGACACGGCCGCCATCGGGGCGGCTGACCACGGCGCCGCGGCAGCGACCTTCGTGCGTCAACAGATCAATCGTGAAGGTGTTTTCCCAAATGTCGATGTGGGGCACATCGCGAGTCCGCTGGATCACCGCCCGCATGATCTCGGCACCCGTCGCGTCGCCTCGCGCATGCACGATCCGTTGCATCGAATGCCCGCCCTCGCGGCCCAGCGACAATTCGCCATCATCGGTATCAAACTGGGTTCCCCAGTGAATCAATTCCTCAATGCGACGCGGACCCTGGCGGATGACCATTTCGACCGTTTCCCGATCGCACAAATTTCCGCCGGCAATCAGCGTGTCACGCACGTGAGCTTCGAAACAATCTTCGGGGTCCAGAACGCCCGCGATTCCGCCCTGGGCATAGTGGCTGTTCGATTCACGCAGGCGATCTTTGGTGACCACCAGAACGGTCTGGTTGGTGGGCACCGCATTGGCGGCGCGCAGACCCGCCAAACCGCCGCCAATCACCAAGATGTCGGTGAAGCGATGGATCGCGCGACGCGTGTCAAAGGGGATCAAATATCGGGGACAAAACATACGGCACTCGCAAAGGGAATCCCCAAGTTTATCGTATTCGCGTCGGTGGCTCGACATCCGCGGGAACTTCCCGCTACGCTGCCCCCAATGACCCACGACATAGAAACCGCGACCCACGAAACCGCGACCCACGAAATAGAATCCGCCACCGGCAACACCCATCCGGACAACATGGATCCGAAAATCACCACCATCCAACCCGGTGGCGGTGTGGTGATGTCGCTGGAACTGGCCTGGGGGCGAATCCGTCGATTCCTGTATCGCACCCTGCGGCCCGGGCACGTCAAAAAGTTCGCCGACACACGGCAGGGCCAGCGTGGGAATCTGCCGTTTGATCCGGTCGATCCTCGCGACGTCAAATTTTATCGCAACCAAGAAACATATTGGTGGGCCGAGGACGACGACCCCTATCGGTGGCGCGACGCGCTGCCGTTTGTCCGCGCCGGCTTGGCCGAATTGCTGTTAATGGGCGGCGGCAGCGTTGTGCTGGCGATCGGCCTGGGTTGGGTGTGGTGGCCGCTGGCACTTCCACCACTGGTTGTCGCCGGTTTGATCGTTTGGTTTTTTCGCGATCCCCGCCGCGAGATCCCCGAAGCCGTCGGCACGCTCGTGTCGCCCGCGGACGGAAAACTGGTCGAAATTGAAAAAGTCGACGACCCCGATCTGGGACCCTGTATTCGCTTTGGAATTTTCTTGTCGATCTTCAACGTCCACGCCAATCGCGCGTCGCTGCCCGGGGAAGTCGTGGCGGTGCGTTACAAACCCGGAAAGATGTTGAACGCCCTGAAACCCGAATCCGCCCGCGAAAACGAAAACTTGGACGTGATCATTCGCGCCAGCGAGCATCCCGAGATGCGGTATCGGATTCGCCAAATCACCGGCCAATTCGCCCGCCGAATCGTGTGCTGGGTACGTCCGGGCCATGTTTTAACGCGCGGCGAAATGTACGGGATGATTAAGCTGGGCAGTCGCACGGAATTGGTCGTCCCGGATCGACCCGAACTGGAGATGGTGGCCCAAATTGGCGACAAGGTCCAAGCCGGTTCGACCGTGATGGCAAAGTACCGAATGCTGCAACCCCTTCACGATTCCAAGCCCGCCGATTGATCCCATGCCTGCTTCCCAACGTGACGACCCGGATGACGACCCGGGCGAACACCGCAGGCGAAATCGACGCGAGGATGCCGGCCAACGAACATCCCGAAACCGCCGCGGCAAACGATCCCGTTCGCGTCGGACACGCAAACGGCGTTTGACACTGGCGGTCCTGCCCACGCTGCTGACGCTGGGCAACGCCGTTTGCGGCTTGGCGGCGATCGCGACGGCGACCAGTTCCAACCTGACGCACTGGAGTGACGGGACGCAATTGTTGGCCGCCGGTTTATTGATTTTTGGCGGCATGGTTTTCGATGCACTCGATGGTTCGGCCGCGCGGATGACGGGCGCCGAAAGTCAATTCGGGGCTCAACTGGACAGCCTGTGTGATTCGATCACCTTTGGCGCCGCGCCGGCGGTGCTGGTTTGGCGCTTCGCCGACGGCCAGGCGCTGCCGAGTAAAGTCGTCTGGGCGATTGGCGTGCTGTTCGCGTTGTGCGTGCTGATTCGACTGGCACGCTTCAACGTGGAAACCGAAGACGATGATCCGCACGAGGGTTTCGAAGGTTTACCATCGCCCGCGGCCGCCGGAACGCTGGCGGCTTTCGCGATTGCCATGCCGGAATTTTATCCGTATCTGGACGCCAAGCTGTATCCGCTGTGGGTGCAAAACGTGGCGTCGTTCATGATCACCGCCAGCCAGTATTTTATGCCACTGCTGGCATTGTTGCTGGCGTACCTGATGGTGTCACGATTCCAGTATCCGCATTTATTCCAGCGTTTGATTCGCGGTCGGCGTTCCCCGCACCAAATTGGCCAAGCGATGTTTGTCATCATCGGAATCGCGGTCTTGCACTGGTTGGCGTTGCCGATCGTCTTTTTGGCGTACACGATGCTGCCTCCACTGCGACAATTGTCAAACTCCGGTGCAAAGACGAGTCCACCCAGTCCCTTGATTGGCGAGACCGATTCGGACGCCGTCAAATCGGAATCGGTCGGTTTGCAATCCGTTTCGAACCACCGCGATCCGGGTAACTGACCACCTAGGCCTGACGCCGAGCAAAATTTTTTCACGCGAAGCAGAACGCTTGTCCCCGCCGGATCCAGTGTCTCTTCCGGTGCAAGGAGTGGCTCGGCCGCTCTGGATGTGTGTCGGCCAACCCTCGCGTGATGGTACCGCCGACCAAACCGCCCTACGCGATGACGACCATCCGTGATTGACCGAACAAATGATTTTCGCTGGCCAACCGGCGCACAAATAGGCCCAAAGTGCGGGCCCCAACTCAGCCCAGCGCACCGCGCTGGGCTGAATGACCGTCGCCCCGTTTGAACCGATTCAACGGGCCACATCCGCCCCGAAGGCGCAGCCCCATCACAGCCCAGGCCACCGCCCTTGTCTTTACCCAAAACATTTCGTGAAACGAACACGAGGTTTGTCGTCAAACTTGCACCGGTTTCCGTATGTGAAACTGCCGACGTGCCCCCGAAGTCAAAAGCACATTGCGCGCTGGCTACAGTCCTTCCGTTTCACGAATGCGGTACTCAATAATTCGCAAGGCACCGGTGATTTCGTTTCACGGATCACCAAAGACGTTTTGGGTTAAGACAAGGGCACCGCCCCGGGTTTCTAACCGC
>JBCCRW010000154.1:0-12194 GCA_039201055.1 Planctomycetota bacterium
CCACCGTCGCCGGCATCACGAACGAAGTGCGTGTGATGTCCGATCCAACCACCAAACTGATCCTCGGCAAGCGTTCCCGAGGGGAACGTTGGCTCAATCACCACTTTCAAATCCACGATGCCGGAATTTCCATCGCCACTGCGTTGAAAAGCAGTCGTGTCCAGTAGTCCTTCCAAATCGGGTTGAAGTGCCAAGCGTGCGGTCGTCGATCCACCGGTGCTGAATAAGCCTGTATCGACGGGAAGATCGAGTTCGATCAACGCGGAACCCTCGATCTGCCAGCCGATGCCCTGCATCACACCGGCGGAATCGTAATCCGGCGTCGCGGCATACACGGTGATGTCCAAGGATTCCGGCGTTGTCTTGCCGGCGGGCACCGTGAACTCGTTGCGAATGACCGGTCGGGTCGTGTCTTCGGAATCGCTCGTGATGAACACCATTCCCGCAGCGTCCGCGATAGTGACATCATCGGCGGCGGCGAGTGACTGGGGCGTGATGGTGATCGCTTCAAAGTCACCGTTGCCGTTGAAGATCGCCAGGTCACCAGTGAGCGCATCATCGTCTTCGATGATCAGCGTATCGGTGGCGGTGTACGGGTTCCCATTGGGGTCGGACGTGCCCAGGATGGTGATTTGAATTCGCAGATGTTCGTCCAGGACATCGGCGTCGTTGTCGGCGTAGATAAAGAAGTCGGCGGTTGGTTCGCCTTGGATGGGACCGCCCGGCCCACCCAATCCACCGCCGCCTGGTCCTCCGGGTCCACCGGGTCCGCCACCACCGCCCGGGGGAGGCGTCAAGGTGATTTCGAAAGCGACGTATTCGTCGTCGAAGATGGCATTGGGATCGGCATCCGCCTCGGGCGATTGGTAGGCATTGGAATCGCCAAAGATCTCCACCTTGGCGGTCTTGTTGACGCCGGGATCGAGCGAGTAGGAAGCGGTCAATTTCGACGCGTAGGGTGCTTGATTCAGGGGCGCTGAATAGCTCCCGGGCAGTTCCTCGATGGACTCCGGTGTAAGGCTAAGTGTTGCGGCGAGCAGGTTTCGTTTTTCGAGTGTTTCATGAATTTGTCGGCGATGTCGACTTCGCTTTTTGAACTTTCGAATGACTCGCGAATCCTTGCCGCCTTCCCGCTTCCATCGAAACATCACATCGACCCCAAGAGATTTTGGTCGCATTGTTTGTGGCCAAGAAAGCTCACGCGATCAGCCACCCCGCTGGAGTGATGTTTTGCCCGAAGATTTCAATAGGGCAAACGTTTTTATGGCTTATTGGAAAGCGGCAAACATCATTCCAAGCCCTTCAAAGAAATCGCGAAGGGTGCTGGAAAATATTTGCGAAAACGCCTTCGGTCGCTGCGTTTAATCACGGCGAACCGGCCACCCATTCAAGGTATTCGCACCTGTCACACCAGGGGCACACCGCGTGCCAAAGGCGCTTTGCGTTCTAGAACTCGCAAGACCATTGAATTCGCAAGGGTGTGGAAGCCGCCCTTTGCGATTGAGCAGGATCGCCGAGCACCGACCCAAAATTTTTTGAGTTTTGTTGTTGCGGCGGCGGGATTTCGCCACTCGATGACACCTCCGGGAAAGCTTCCTTGGGCGTTGCGAATCGGGCCAGCTTTATACGATCCTCGCCCATGACGAAACACATTTTTTCAGCCCGAGATGGGGCCGCCCCCTTGGGGCTTTGTTTGGATGTGTTACTTGGTCCCCAGGGCGATGCCCTGGGCTGAGTTAGGGTCGGCCCTTTGGGCCTGTAACCGTGGCAAACCCCAAACACAGGGACGCGGTATTCGCCAGGGTACAAAACTTGCGCAAGTCGGATCTGCCACAACCCCAAACTTTTGACAGCCCAGGCTAATCCCAAGCGTGGAATGACCGCGAAGCGGTCGACTCACATTTAGCCATCGGTATTTGTGAACGCATAAAAGTCTCGATGAAGGAACAAAAGTCGAAGCTCACGCATGCGCGTCAAAAGCAATCTTTGAGCAGCCCAGCGCCAGCCGTCGGTTTCCGATACTGGGTACCGGCGGCTAGCGCCTCGCCGCTCACTGAGCGTGCACTCAAGGACAGTCACGTTCTTTTTCGCTGAAGGCACCCATCGGGCCGAAAGATTTGGCGTCGGCCGTTGGAACACTAGACTCAACCATCCAAGCAGCCCTGCAGCAGCGAGAGGGGGTCTTGCGAGTCCCAATCAAGTCGTCGCTTCGCGTGGAATGGACACCGAGCATCGCGCTGGTTCTCGAATGAGGCGGCCGCTAATGGTCGAGGGGGTTAGAAGATTAGGGGGTTAAAAAATTAGAGTGATACTTGGGCAAACTCGATTGTGGGTCATCCAAATTTTCTTGCTCGCTCGAGAAGCCCGTCGGGTGAGAAGAATGTGGAGCAGGCATCTCTCTGCTCTCCATTTTTCTGCCCTCCATCTTTCTGCCGAATCTCGAGCGGCCGGAAACGCGTTTCGGGACTAACATCCGGCCAATTCCATTTGCGCGTTGCCAATTTAGCGGGGCACAATCACCAACCGTCCCCTTCGGACTGCCGGCTTTGACGGCTTCGGTAGTGGACGAGGCGACGAGTCCCTCGATCAAGGACTCCTCGCGTCGTCCACTACGACAGAAATTGATCGTGCGTTGCTCAAGCATTGGAGTGTGTCCCTGCAGCCGGGGTTCGCCGGAAGCCGGTCAGCGCGCTTGCTTCGGCGTTCTGGCGAACGAGCGCTACCCTCATGTTCCGTTGTGCCAGACGACTTGGCCGTCGCTAACCCACCAGGCCGGCCATCTCGCTGGCCCTTTGGACTCGGCGTATGCCAATCATATAGGCGGCCGTTCGTAACGAAACGTGATGCTGCTGGCTCTCTTGATAAACATTTTCAAAGGCTTGGTTCATCGTCAAATCCAGTTCGCGACGTACTCGGTCCAGTGGCCAACGATAATGCTGACGATTCTGAACCCATTCGAAATAACTGACTGTGACGCCACCGGCGTTGGCCAAAATATCGGGCAAGATCATCACGCCGCGTTGACCCAGAATCTCGTCCGCTTCGGGATCGACCGGCCCGTTGGCCGCTTCGACAATCACCCGCGCTTTGATGTCGTCGACGTTGTCTTTGCGAATCACATTACCCAGGGCCGCGGGAATCAAAATGTCGACGTTGGGAATGGTCAGCAATTCATCGCGATGCAGGACCTCGCAATCCTCATAGCCCTCTAACAAACCTTGCGGGTGGTGCAGGGTATGGTGCAACAGCTGGGCGATGTTCAATCCCTTGGGGTCGTAATAGGTACCCGTCACGTCGCTGACCGCAACGATGGGAAATTGCGCGTCGCTGAGGTACTTTGCCGCGTGGGTTCCGACATTTCCAAAACCCTGGATTGCGACGTGCCGTTGTTCCTCGGGTAAGCCCAAACGTTTGGCGATTTTGACGGTCAAGGTACCGACGCCGCGACCAGTCGCCTCTTCCCGCCCCTTGGCACCGTACTCTTCGACCGCTTTGCCGGTGATGACGGCCGGGTTGAAACCGTGGTACTTTTCCCATTGGTTTCGAAACCAGCTCATCACTTGATAATCCGTTCCCATGTCGGGCGCGGGGATGTCGACATCGGGGCCGACGATGTCGTGAATCTGGTCGACGAAGGCGCGAGTCAATCGCTCCCGTTCGCCGACCGACAAATCTCGGTTGTTGACCCCGATGCCACCTTTGGCGCCACCGTAAGGCAGGTCCACCACGGCGGTCTTCCACGTCATCAGGCTGGCCAGCGATCGAACTTCGTCCAAGTCGACGTCGTGGTGATACCGCAAGCCACCCTTCATGGGCCCCCGAGCGTTATCGTGCTGCACGCGGTAGCCGACAAAGGTGGCCAGTTCGCCATCATCGCGTTTGAAGGTCACCTGGACCTGGACCTCCCGCTGCGGCATCAACAGGGCTTCGCGAACCGGCGCGCTCAAACCCAGGTGCTCGGCAGCCCTTTCGAAATAAACACTGGTCGCTTCGGACGCTTTCATCAAACTTGCCCGGGATTCTTGAATCAAAAGTCGCCGCTTTCGACGACGTTGCTGGGGTGGGGACGGCATAGAATAGAGTGTTTGGAGTCGCCCGGTCGCCCCCCCGGATTCCAAAAGAATCGGCCTATTTTTTCTTGAACCGCCGTATTTTGCCTGTCCTCGCGTTTCCCCGTCGAAGGCGTTGAATCAATCGCAGCCCCAACCGCCGTCAAACCAGCCGTCGTCAAACCAGCCGTCGTCAGACCAGCCGTCGCCGATGGTGGTCACCTGCGTGACGTGTTCGCGTCGCCTAAAAATCGCCAATCCGAAATTGGCGGGCACGATCGCGACGTGCCCGGCGTGCGGTTCGATGGTGGAAATCCCGCACCTGCAGCAACCCGCACCGGGTGTCTCGGAAACGGGATCTGCGGCAAACGTCAATTCGGGAAACGGCACTCCAAAAGCTGGCGGTTCAGCGGCGATCGGGGGCAAGCAGATTCGCGTCGGGTCAGCGGTTGTCGATTCGTCGGCTGTGACCGCCAGTTCGGTGCAGACCGGCGACGAATCGATGCGGGTTCCCCCGGATGCGCCCAGCGGATTTTCGGGCCAGGACGTTTCCGGGGATGCCGCCCCGAGCAACGCTGCTTCGACAACCCCCGAAGCTGAATCGGGCGCGCCGCCGGTGGTGGGCGGACCGGCGTTTGAAAGTTCCGCCAACCAACGCGTTCGCAAGCTGGCCCTGGTCGCGGCGTCAGCGCTGGGAGGCATCGCGATTCTGGGCGGATTGACGGCCTACTGGGTAACCCGCCCGACGGCGGTCACGTCCGAGGGCCCAGCGCCTTTGGAGTCCCAGGACCCAGAATCGGATGCGGACGATTTGTCGGTTGCGGATGTCGATCCGAATGCTGCGGGCGATGCAAACCTTGCGAAGGATCCAGACCCAGCGGGCGAACAGGCCACGAGGGCTGGGCAAGACGACTCGAGCCCGATCGATTCCAACCCGATTGATTCCAACCCGACCGATTCCAACCCGACCGATCTCGAAAACGTCGCCAACTCTAAAAGCGACGCCAGTGCCGAAGCCGACTTGACCGGCGAGAACGCTACCGAGCCCGACATGCCGGACTCCGGTGCAAACGACAGTGCCAAATCCGATGACGGTGTGGAATCCCCCAACAAACCGCCCACCGGGCTGCCGAGTCTGTTGCAAACCGTCGACCCGTTTGCCGCCGGACCGGATGCGGGCGTGGATGCCGCCGAAGGTGATGATGGGCCCAGGACCGACAACCCCGACGAACTGCTCAAGGGACTCGAGGCCTTCGATCTGTTCGTCTTGGACGAAGATCCCGCCGGCACGACGAACCTGGACGCTCCGCCGACCTTGGAAGAGATGCGATTGCAAGCGGCCGCCGCCCCCAATGGGCCGCTGTTGCCGACGCAGCGACCGGCGATCGACGTCAAGCGTGATTTGTCGCTGCCCATCGCCGTCCGTAGTGCTCCGCGACCGCTGGGCCAATGGACGTTGTTCTTTTCCCAGTTGACCGGTGTCCCCGTGGAATTGAATTTGGTCCAAATGGACCTGGCTGGGTTGGACGCCGCCGTCGGGGTGCAGCCCAAGCAGACACTGCTTCCGGCCGGCGATTGGCTCGATCAACTGGTCGCTCCGCTGCAAATGCGTGTTCGTGCCGAAGCATCGCAACTGGTCGTTGAACCGGATGAGACGACCCTTTCTCAAGCGATCGAATTGCTGACCGAGCGAAGTGATTTACCCGATTCGACGCTGCCGCTGCAAACCTTTCTGGACGCGGTCCCAGAGCCCGGTGTCGACGCCCCCAATGACCGGTTGATGGATGCAGATACCCCGGTGGAAATGAAATTATTGGCCGCTTTGGCTTGCGAATCGCTGCGTCGGATGCGCGGCGTTCCCGGCAAACGCGACGACGCCGTCGTTGCTCGTTGGGCCACACCGCTTGGCAAAACGGCTTCATCAACGAATGCCTCGTTCGATTGGCCCGACCTGATGCTTTCAGGGGCCGAAGCGCAGACACTGAACCTGCCGCCGGGATTGCCGATCAATCTGGCGGACTTTCTGCGTCGTACGGCGCGGGCCAGTGGGCGACTTGCCATCATCGATTGGGACGATTTACCGTCCCAATACATGCCCTCGGAATTGTTGCTGCCGGACGTTCAACCCGATCCGGCCACTTTGCTAAGCCGCACGCTGGAACCCTTTGGGCTGGTCGCGTTGAAGATCGATTCACAATATTTTTGGGTCAGCCAGCGTTCCACCTACGATCGATTGTCGGTGCTGGTTTGGACGGATGCGTTGGGTTCGGGACGGGCGGCTTTCGAACGACGCGTTGCATCGGCCGCCGCGGCGTTGCCGGCCGAAGGACTGCCGCCGAGCGCAATACGATATTTATACGACCCGACCAGCGACCGAGCGTTGATTTTGTTGCCGCGTTTCGTGGCGGGTCAATTGCGGTAGTGTCTGTGGCCCATTACCAGTCATTTTCAACCAGTTCATGACCGGCCTTGGTTCCCAAGGCGCCCCAAAGACCGTAGGGGCTTTCCTGTTCGCGGCTGGCACCGGCTTGTTCAGGATGAATCGGTGCCGCTGTCGAATCCCCGCACTGAGTTGAATCGGTCATGAAACGAACGCTTCCATCGACCAAGGCAATATGACATCCGCCAGGGTGCCAGCTGCTGGGCGGCAGCACCCCCGCCGACCGAGCGTTGCCGATCAACGCCACTTCCTGATTGGGCGGCAAGATCGTGTTAAAGCTGGTCATGATGGGTTGGAAGTCCGCCCACCGGAACCCTCGTGCCTCTTCGGGAGCGGCCCTTTGCACCGGAGAAGAGAAGTCCCAAAATAGAGGTCGCTCTGGATCCAAGAACTGCCTGGCCATTGTCGGATCGCTCCGCAAATCCATCGATTCGTTCGGAATATCGGCCATCCGCTTGGCCGTCATGCCACAATCCAGCACGGGAATCGTTCGCCCATTATTGTCGCCCAAATCGGTGCGAATTTCGCCCAGTAGAATGGTTTGTGATTGTCCGTCGACGATCTGTTCCAACGTCACCACACTGCGTGGCACAAACGCGCCCCGACCGGTCACGTCGACAATGGCTTTCCCTGAATCGTTCCATTGTTTGGCGGTTCCGTCATACACCCAATAGCCTTGGCCTAGCCCCACCATCGCGTCGCCGATGCAGGCGGCATAGTTTGTGCGGCCCATGCCGGGTGCGCCCGTGCCCGGATCCGACGGACAGCGGAGTGTGGCGACCTCGAATTGCCAGAGCGGATAACTGAGGTCGTCCGGCGCCGGCCCCATCGCGGGGCAGATTGCGATCGGTTTGGGTTTGGGTCCCATTTGGGATGGGCCGTTGAGCGGAAGCATTGAAAAACCCATTCCGATGTCTTCAGGCTTGAACACCGGTGCGGGCTGGGACAGCATTTCCCAGGCCGGAACTTGTCCCAATTGCGGCAAGATCGCCACCAAAAAACTGAGCCGAAGTTGATTGGTGGTGGCGGGATCGTTTCGGTCGCTGAAGGTCCCCGTTCCCTGCGGCGGCAGCATTTGGTGCGTGGCATGGTATTCACGGCAGGCAATGACCACCTGGGCCAAATTATTGCTGCAACTCATCCGCCGCGCCGCCTCGCGACATGCCTGGACGGCCGGCAGCAACATTCCGACAAGAATGCCAATCGTCCCCAGGACGATGATTAATTCCAGTAGAGTAAAGCCGCGTGTCCGCATGGTCGGGGGTTCCGTGGGTTCAAATGTGCGGTTTTATGTTTGGCGATTCAAATTTGCTGGATTCAAATTCATCAAGTGATGAACGGTCATGGTTATAGTCGCATGCCGCTCTTGGGTGTTCGCGTTTTCTAAGCTTCCGTGTTGGTGGATTCGAATTGTCGACGTCGAAACCTTCCGGTGAACCTTCCCCGCCCGTCGCGAAAGCGGCGAGTACGAACTTACCCGTCGCCGGATCGACGAGCTTGAAGCTACCCAGTGCTCGCGTGCTGGCCGGTCTGCTGGACGAAATGCGTTGGAATTTGCGGGTCGGTGATGCGGCCGGCAGCCAGCGAATCAATGACGATATAGACCGCTCGCCCAGTGGCGGGATCGATCTGGACTTGGATCGGTTGGCCCAGGCAGGATCGCAAGACGGGTCGAGTCAGCGCGTGCTGCCGACGTTAATCCGGGCCGCAACGCAAACCGGATCGACAGCGGTGCTGTCGAGTTTGGCCGAAGCGATTCGCTTGTTGGATGAACATCATCATCGTCGGCGGATGGCAATCGTCATGGCCTTGGTGCAGTGGGGGATCGCCGGATTGGTGATGGTGTTTGTGGTTCCGCGAATTGCCTTCATTTGGAAAGAAATCGCCTTCAACAACGACTACATCCGCGACCCGAATACGACCGCGGCGGGCACGTGGGTCCTCAGTGGCACAATGGTGGCGTTGTTCACGACCGCGCTTGTGTTGGGGCTGTTGATGATTGCATGGTGGGTGCGGCACGATCGACGCCGGCGACGCGACTTGAGCGAATTGGAGACACCGGATGCTTGGACCCTTCGGCTGTTGGCGGATCTTGGCGAGGACGGAGTCGAATGGTTCGACATTTTGCCGCTGGCGGCGGGTTTGTACACCGACGACCGGCGGGCTCAGATCAATGAACTGGCTGCTGCTTGGAACTCCGATGCGTTGGAGTCCGATCGAAAAAACTCGAAGCGTTGGCAAAACGCATTGCGGCCGAAAGATTCCGACGTCGATCATGCCCGGGCCGACGATTCACCTTTGGGCGCCCTGGCGACCGGTCCGCCGCGTTTGCCCGAAATTTTGTTGCGGGGGCTCGCCGCGATTCACGCCGACTCGGATGCCAAACGGGCATGGTGTTTACGCTGGCGTTTGGCGGCCGAACAAATGCAAACGGAGGATCTGGATCGACGCACATCCCAAGTGATTTGGATGTCGCGTGGTCTGACGTGGTTGTTGCTGGGCAGTCTCGTGGTCACGGTGGCGTTGGGTTATTTGGTGCCGCTGATCCAAGTGATCACGATTCGAACATGACATCGAAAATGCGATCCGACGATTCCGCGTTCGAACCGATCAACCCCGCGTTCGAACCGATCAACCATGACCGGCAATGCATGCGTCGCACGTGGCTGCGCGGCGCGTTATTGATCATCGCCGGTTGCTCCGTCGGCCTGTTGATGACCGGCATCGTCCATTCGACGGTCGCCGGGTCGGGCGTTTGGGATGAGGGTCCGGCACCCAAAACACTCGGCGATTGGTCGGCACGACTTCTGTCTTTTGGGTCTAAAGATTCGCCCGGCGATGAAGTGTTGTTGGTGGAATATTTATTCATCTTCCTGGTCGCGGGAATTCTGACGACGTTGGTCGTTTTAGTGTCTGCCCTGGCGGTCCTTGTCGGTTGGGCGCCGGCCTGGGTTGGACGTTTTCTGGAATGCATTCCTTCGCTGGGCCCCTGGGTTGGCGACTGGCGTGCGTGCGAACTGATGTATGCACTGGAGCGAGGCGGCGAGGATGCAGAGAATGATCTGTCCAAGCGTTTTGCCCAAGCCGCCGAGCGTTGCCGCGACCGCGGTCTTCGCCAATGGCTGATCACGGCATCGCGGCAGTTGGCGGCCGACTTTGAAATCGCCGCCGTTTGGCGTTCGCTGCCGCTGGTGCATCCGCTGACCCGGCCGCTGGAAGATTTGTTTGCCAATACATCGAATGCAGATGATTGTTCGGGCCTGTTTCGCGATGTGGATTTGGTGGGCATCCGCTTGCTGCGTCGGCGCAGTCGCCATGCCGCGAGCGCACAAACCGTTGCCGCCATCGGGTTGGGACTGGCGGCGGCTTACTCGGCAATGACGATTCAAGCGATCATCCTGTTCAAAACGATCGCAATTGTCTCCTGGACAGCCGGGCGTGACGTTGTCGAACAATCCGTCGCGGCGCTGGTGGTGGCCGTGGTCGCGACGGTGCTGGTGATGGCACTGGAAATCATTCGCGTGGGCACGCTGCGGTTTCGCGGCGGTATCCGCGGCTGGCGGACGAATGTGTTGCGTGTCATCCAGGGCTTGCTGGCACTGACGGTTCTCGGCGGTCTTTGTTTTGCAGGGCAAGAGGCCAGCTTTGCGGTGGTCGTCTTGTTTGGGTTTGCGTACGCGATTTCGCAGCTGTGGTTTCAGCGTCGGCACGAACAGGAAACCTTGGCGGACTGGTTGCGCCTGGTGACGCGTCGCCGCCTGTCGTTGACAGCGGTGATGAACGGCATGTCTCGCAGTGCTCGCAGCCGCGTGGGCGAACGCTGTCATGTGTATTGCAAGGTAATCGAGGCCGGTGGGGCGGCCGAGTCCGCGATTGCCAAAGCCAAGTTCCCGCCGGTGATCACGATGGCGTGGCTGAAGCGGCGTTTGGCGTTGGATTGCGAAAACGCGGATCACGAGAACCCGGATCACAAGAACTTCGATCGCAAAAAACTCTACGACAGATTCCTGCGTGATCCACCCATGCCCGCCGCTCATTCACTGCCAACCACGCTGGGTTTGACCTACGCGCTGGTGTGCAGCACCGCCGTTTTGGGCGTCGTGGCCTACGGCTTCGTGGATCAGGTGCTCTTGGACTTGGCGTATGTGGATCTAAAGGCAAAGGTCGTATACGAGTCTTTGCCCGGGGGTTTGCGGTTTGGCGTTAGCATTCCCCTAGCGGTGATGACGGTTGTGGGTTTGGCGGCAATCTTCCTGCGGCTGCCCGGAAGATTTGCCGGGTTGCTGCCGGGGCCGGGCTACGTTCGCGGCCAACGGCGGCGTGCTGAACGCCTGACATTGGCGTCGGTGGCGTTGCGGAGTCAGCGATATGCGAATGAAAACGACACCACCGACGGACTCCGTCGTTTTGCCCAGTACGTGCGTCCACTGGGTCGCTGGCACTTCTATCGTCCACTGCGAAAATGGGCCGAGAGACCTCGCGACGCACCCCATCCGTCACCGCGAGAACCGAATTTGGCCACCGATGACGAAACACGCGGACCCAGCGAAACCGACCATTTGCTCGCCTGCGGACTGATACAACGGCGGGAGGCCCGACGACTGGTCAGTGCCGAACAGGCGGACTGGCTGGACGAAGGAATTCTGCAAACCGCCCAGCGAATTGAAGTCGAGGCCCAGCGGAAATTCGAACGCTGGATCGCCTGGTTTGTTCCCGTGGTGCTCATCCTGACCGGTATCCTGGTCGCGACGGAGGCCTGGCGAATGTTTGTGTTCCTAAGGGAAGCGTTTATGGAAGGAAATTTATGAGACAAATTTTCAACAGCGGCATTCGTTCCCGCCGTCGCGGTTTCAGCTTGCTGGAATGCATCGTCGCGATGAGCCTGTTGGGGGTGATCGGTAGTCTCGTGCTGCAATGGATCCGCAGTGAATCGAACCATCATGATTTTGTTACAAAAAAAACACGATGTTGCATCCGAGCGGACAACGTCGTCGCTGTTTTCCAAGCGGCACCCGAAACCGATGTCGACCTGCTGCAAGCGATTGCCGGTGACGAGCTGAAAGTACGCGTCGAAAATTTTCAAGCGACTTTGGAACAGGGCGATCGTCCGCCGACCGAGGGAATGCACTTGTCGATAGAATCCGACAGCAGCGATACATCCGTTGGCGACAGCAGCATGCGTCGTGATTGCTGGGAGTGGTTGCCGTGAACCTTCGCAATCGTCATGGATCCTCTCTGATTGAATTGGCCGTCGCCATTTCGGTGACGACGTTGCTGACCGGCATCATCCTCCGCACGCTTGTGATGATGCAAACGTGGCAATCGCAGCAACAGACGTTGCAGCAACAAGTCTCCGCCGCCGAGCGTTTGGCGATCGACTTCCGCCGCGATCTGGCTCGGGGCAGCGCCATCGAGGAAGACACAACATCGTTGACGATTCATGACCGCGATGGACAGGTCATCGCGGTCTACGATTGGGGCAGCCCCGAAGATGGGTTTCTAGAACGTGCACCGGAGCGATACGCGATCGGCAAATCGGCTCGGGTGCGACTGGCCGTCGGCGACGCGATCCATCTGGATTCGGTCGACGGTGAAAATTTGCCGTCGCCGTCGCGTTCCTGGTGCGCGTTGGTCATCACCGGTGTTGCGGGACTTGAACGGCAGGGGAACGTTTCGCCGCTGGAAATCCTGGGACGTCTCGATTC
>JBCCRW010000155.1:0-12136 GCA_039201055.1 Planctomycetota bacterium
CATTTGCTCGATTTGAGCATTGGCATCGACCAGGTTTTCATTGGCGAGACGAAGCGATTCATCCTGCCGGTCAAGTTTTCGCAGGAGTCTTTGATTTCTCCTTCTCAGATTTTCGCAACGTCGTTGAACTGCGGTTTTTTCGAGGGTCTTCGTCTGCGATACTTCCATGGCTGTCGCTTTTTGGTTGGTTTTTTGTTTGGTACCAGAATTCCGATACCAAACTGCGACAGTTTTTTCGATCCAAATCTTCTCTATCTTGCCTGAATGCTACTCAGTGCGCCAGGCCACCCCCGACCCCCTCTCCCCGAAGCGGGGCGAGGGGAGCCAGATTCGAAAAGACCTAAGCGCAATCGAATCCGAATCCTTGCACCGGAAAAAGCCTACATCCGCGACTTCAAGTTTTCCAAATCGCCGCGGACGGTTTCCTGCTGCCGCTTGAGATCATCCAGTGACGCCCGCTCCTTGGCGACGACGTCGGCGGGGGCCCGGCTGACAAAGTTCTCATTCGACAACTTCTTTTCCTTGCCAAGAATTTGCTTGGCAATGTTGTCCACCAATTTGCTCAGCCGTTGCTGCTCGGCCTCATAATCAATGAACTGTTCCAAATCGACATGGATCGTAATGTTGGCTTCGGGAATCACCATCGGGGCGTCGATTTCGTAGGCCCCGGCGGACGAACCGATCGCATCGACCGTCGCGGAAGCCAGCCGGTTGATCGATGCGATCATGGGCGTCAGTCGCTCGGCGATCGCGGCATCACACGCGATCCGAACGGGCACGGAATCCTTCGGCTGCACGTTCTGACTGGCCCGAATCTTTCGAATCGCCGCAATGACCTGTTGGAATTCCGAAAACTGCTGCTCGATCGATTCGTCGAAATGATCCGCATCGGCGGTGGGCCACTCGGCCCTCATCAAAAACCGCTCACCCTTGCGAGGTTCGATGCCCCGTGCCGACGCGGCGACGTTCAGGTAGCCCCAAATCGATTCACTGACAAAGGGCATGATCGGATGCAGCAATCGCAACAGCGTATCCAAGCCGTGAACCAGCATCGCCTGCGTTTGGGCTCGCGATGCATCGTCCTGCATACGTTCCTTGGTAATTTCCAAATAGAAACTACAGAATTCGTTCCAAGCAAAGTCATATAAAACACGGGTGGCTTCGCTAAACCGATAAGCCTTGAGCGATGACGTGACTTGGTCGGTCACCGTGTACAGGCGGCTGAGCAACCACAGGTCCTCCAGCGGCAAACTGCCGACGCGGATGGGCGTCGGTTCGTAGCCGTCCAGGTTCATCAGCACGAAGCGGGACGCGTTCCAAAGCTTGTTGACAAAATTGCGGCCCGTTTCAAAACGCTCTGAAATCACCGTTGCTTTAGGATGGGCGCGATCGGCCTCGCTTTCGGCCCATTGGGTGGAAAAGATCTTCGCGCACTCGGTGCACTTGATGCTGGGCAGCGAACGGTTCTTTTTGGTCTGGTCGATCTTGCAATCGCAGTGCGGGCATTCGTACTGGACGGGCATCCGCACGTCCTGGGTTTCGGTGGCCAAATGGGCCAGCGCGAAACGCAGTGAATCGGGACCAAATTTCTCAATCACCTCGATCGGGTCAATGCCGTTCCCCTTGCTCTTGGACATGGTCTCGCCGGACCCATCCAGAATCTTCGGGTGAATGAACACTTCACGGAAAGGAATTTCACCCACGTTGTTCAATCCCATCAACACCATGCGGGCGACCCACAGGGTGATGATGTCGCGGGACGTGATCAACGTGCTGGTCGGGTAGAAGTATTCCAGTTCGTCGGTCTGCTGGGGCCAGCCAAGCGTGCTGTGCGGCCACAGTGCCGATGAAAACCAAGTGTCCAAAACGTCTTCATCCTGGACCATCCCCAGCGTTTGGATGGCTTTGGCCAGCGCTTCGTCTTCGTTGCGAAGACAAACATGAACGCTTCGCGAATCATCGTCGCGGACTTCGATGGAAGTCGCGATCGCGTCAGCGGCATCCATCGAAGCGGCCAATTCTCGCGACTTGGAAACCAGGTCTTCGGCGGTGGCTTGGTCCAAATCATGAGTGGACCAGATCGGGATGCGATGCCCCCACCACAATTGACGACTGACCGGCCAATCGCGTTTCTCACCCAGCCAATCCAGGTAGCCCTTGCGATAGCGAGTTGGGAAAATTCGCACGCGGTCGTCGCTGACCGCATCCATCGCGGTTTGGGCCAGCGTGTCCATTTTGACAAACCACTGATCGGCCAAATACGGTTCGATCGGAGTTTTGCTGCGATCGCTAAGAGGCAATTCGATCTGACGATCCTCGACCGCGCCCATCAAATCGAGCGACTCCAGATCGGCAACGACGGCCTTGCGTGCCTGGGGAATCGTCAGCCCCTGGTACTTGCCGGCTTCGGCATTCAGCGTGCCATCGGGGTTCAAAATGTTGATCATCGGCAGGCCGCAACGTTTGCCGACTTCGTAGTCATTGGGGTCGTGGGCCGGCGTAATTTTGACGCACCCGGACCCGAGTTCGGGTTTGGCCCAGGTGTCGGTGACCAATGGGATTTCGCGGTCCCGCAGCGGCAGCATGAGCATCCGGCCGGCGCGGGCCATGTTGGCCAGTTGTTGCAGGTTGGGCAACATCGCTTCCCGCCGGGCGGCGAGCGCATCGATTTCACCCTGCACATCGGGCCGTTCTTTCTCGGATGCATCGGCAAGTTTTTCCCGCAACTTGGCCTCGACTTGGTCGAGTGCCTTGGCGGGGTCCGGATGCACTGCCACCGCGGTATCGCCCAACATCGTTTCGGGGCGTGTCGTGGCGATTTCGATGAACTCTGGTTCGCCGGCTTGCGGATCGATCACCGGGTAGCGGAAGTGCCAAAAGTGGCCTTTTTTGGAAACGTTTTCGACCTCGTCGTCACTGACGGCGGTTTGCAGGAACGGGTCCCAGTTGACCAAACGTTTGCCGCGATAAATCCAACCCTTTTGAAACAGGTCAAAAAAGGTCGCGCGGACGGCGGCGGCGCAGGTGTCGTCCAGCGTGAAACGAACGCGATCCCAATCACAGGAACAACCCATGGCCTTGAGTTGTTTCAAGATTCGCGTTTCGTATTGGTCTTTCCAGTCCCAAATCCGCTGGACCAGGGCTTCGCGTCCCAGGTCGTGGCGCGTTTTGTTTTCATCGGCTTGCAAGCGACGTTCGACAACGGCCTGGGTGGCGATGCCGGCGTGGTCGGTCCCGGGCATCCACAGGGTTTCGTGGCCCAGCATTCGGTGCAGCCGCACCTGGATGTCCTGCAGGGTGTTATTCAGACCATGTCCCAGGTGCAGGGCACCGGTGACGTTGGGCGGCGGGATCACAATCGCGAAGGGTTTGCGATCCACACGAACCTCCGCGTGCCAACACTTTTCAGCGTCCCAGGCCGCCGTGACCTGTGCGGTCGCGGTTTCAAAATCGAATCGATTGGGAATTTCGGTCGTGGAGTCGATTTCATCCATGCTGCGTTTTGTTCCCGGTTTCGGGCTCTGTCGAGTGTGATGTTTTGGGTGGCGGGGCGTCGTCCTTGTGCAGCTTGTATTCGATGGAATCGACCAAGGCCTGCCAACTGGCTTCGATGATGTTGTCGCTGACGCCGATGGTGCCCCAGGTGTCGTGGGCGTCGCCGGATTCGATGTTGACTCGTGTGACCGCAGCCGTCCCCGCTTTGGAATCCACCACGCGGACCTTGTAGTCGACCAAGTGCATCGCCGCCAATTGTGGATAGTCATCGGCAAGCGTCTTGCGAAGTGCCGCATCGAGCGCGTTGACGGGCCCATGACCCTCGGCGGCATCAAAGCACAGCTTGTCGCCGACCATTAACTTGATGATCGCTTCGGCAAAGGTGTGCGATGTGTGATGATCGCGGTCGCCGGCGACGATGCGGTATTTGATCGGTTCAAAGTGGTGTGTGAACGTCCCCATGCAGCGTTTGACCAATAGATCAAACGAGGCGCCCGCGTTTTCGAATTGGTAGCCGTTGTTTTCCAAGCGGACCACTTCGGCCAAAATCTTGTCCATCAATTCGCGATCGTCGTCAATGTTGTGCCGCGTGGCCATCGCAATGATGTTGCTGCGACCGGACAATTCGCTGACCAACACTCGCCGCTCGTTGCCGACGACAACCGGGTCAATGTGTTCGTAGGTGCTGGCCGATTTGATGATCGCGTGCACGTGCATGCCACCTTTGTGTGCAAACGCACTTTGGCCGACAAAGGGTTGCCCGTTCCGCCATTGCAGATTCGCGGTTTCGTAAACGTAGCGTGACAGTTCCGTCAACGAACGCAGGCCTTGCCCGCCGAGCACTTGATAGCCGGTCTTCTTGAGTGCCAGGTTGGCGATCACCGAAATCAGGTCGGCGTTTCCGCAACGTTCGCCGATGCCATTGATGGTGCCTTGGACATGGCCGGCGCCGGCGTCGATACCCGCCAGCGAATTGGCGACGGCCAATTCGCCATCGTTGTGGGTGTGAATGCCGATGGTGATTTCATGGGCGGCCAAATGTTGCTTGGCGGTTTGTGTGATCTCGGCAATTTGCTCGGGCAAACTGCCGCCGTTGGTGTCACACAGGACGGCCCATTTCGCGCCCGCCTGGGCGGCGGCGAGCAAGGTTGCAAGCGCGTAATCCGGGTTGGCACGATAGCCGTCAAAGAAGTGTTCGGCGTCGTAGATCACGTCGGCGTGGCCGGCCAAAAATTCGACGCTTTCGCCGATCATGGCGATGTTTTCTTCCAACGAAACTCGCAACACTTCGGTGGCGTGATAGTCCCAGGTCTTGCCGACCACCGTGATGCACGGCGTTTGGGCGGCGACCAACGCTTGCATACCGGGATCATCCGCCGCCTTGATGCCGCGACGCCGAGTCATCCCGAACGCACAGATGCGTGTTTTGCCCAAATCAAATGCACGAATTTGCTGGAAGAACGCGACGTCTTTTTCGTTCGAAAGCGGATACCCACCTTCGACAAAATCGACGCCCGTTTCCGCCAAACGACGGGCGATATTCAATTTGTCCTGCAGCGAAAAACTGACGCCCTCGCCCTGTGAACCGTCACGCAGGGTGGTGTCATAAATTTCGATGTCGCGGGTCCCCGTCATTGCCGCTGGGCCCATTTCCCGAGTCGCAGTTTGCTGAGTTACAGATTGCTGAGTCACAGATTGATCGGCGGCACTCATCGCACGATCCGTTCAAGTTCAACACGAAAATGAAGCGTGGCATTGGGCGGAATCATGCTGTTTCCTTCCGCACCGTAACCCAGCTCCGGTGGAATGATCAGTTCGATCATGCCGCCCTCGCGAACGAGCATCAGACCTTCGCCGAATCCCGGCACGACGCCCTTGACTCGAAACTCGCTGGCCTGGGGGCGGTTATAGGACTGGTCAAACGTTTTCTCGATTCCCGTTTCTTCGTCGATTGTCCAGCCGCGATATTGCACGGCCACTTTGTCGGTCGGCAGCGGCCGGTCACCGTCGCCGCGGCGGCGGATGCGATACTTCAATCCCGAATCAGTCGTCGTGAATTCTTCGGGAGCGTCCACATCGACGACTCCCGGGCCGGTCACCTGGCGTGCCGAACAACCGCTTGAGGGTCCCAGAACGAGGCCGCCCAGGCCCAACACGGCGCTACAGGTCGCAAATTTCCAGAGCAAAACAAAGCGTCGTCGGTTCATAAAGTTGTGCTGAATGGAGGAAATCGAGTGCTTGGTTCCAAGTCTTTTGTTCGGAACAAAGGAATCGGCGGGTCGATCGAAAAACGTGGCGCGGTTATCGAGGTACGGATCTCGGTTCGCGAGAGATCTCGTTTATCAAGAGATCTCGTTTATCGAGAATCGGGGGCGGGATTGCGTTCGGGCATCAAGCCGGGCGGTTGGTAAGGATTTTGGGGATCCGACGCGATCGGTCGATCCCCCGACGTCAGGGTATCATCGTCCAAATGGCGTGCACGGCCCATCCGCAGTGCCGCCATAACGATCGTCGCGATTCCGGCGGCCTCGATCAACGTCGACACGCACTGCAGGAGATAGAACGCCGATTGAAAACCCGCGAACCCAATCCACTGGAACATCACGGCACGAAGCACCGGACCGGCGATCCAGTTAAACAAAAGCAGCGATAGCCCGATCAACAGCAGCCGCTTGCCGTAAGTGTCGTGAATCCGCGACATCGCCACCAAGCCGATCAAAAACGCCAGCGTTAGGAACGAGATCGCCCCAGATGCGATGAAGCTGATATTCAGTGACATGTTCAGGCTCCCAGAAGATTTTCGCATTCCCGAGCAGCCGCAAGCGTGCGATTGCGGATTCGGGGAATTTCCGCAGTTTACCAAGCCACCGGATCGGGGGATCTTCCGGCGGGTTCGCCGGTCCGAGCCGGAGAAACTTAGTAGCCCGGCTCTCCTCAGTAGCCCGGCTCTCCTCAGTAGCCCGGGTCTCCTGAGTAGCCCGGCTCTCCGAGCCGGAGAAAAACGACTCGGAGAGTCGCGTTACTGTTGAGCATGGGCCCGCAGCACCTTGCGGGGTGTCAGCACCGAATGCCGATTTTCTGACCTGCCCGAGACGGAATCTTTGGCGCCCCAATCGCGGCTGGCCAGTCCCACCAATTCGCCCGCCGAATCCATCATCGCGATCCACTTACCATGCGTATCCCCGCCGCAGGTGGAACCGGCGTGATCCGACGCCTCGGCGCTGCCGGCGACCCTCGCGCCGCCGGGCACCTGGCAGGCGTCCACCGCTGGCGGTATCCATCGGATGGATTCCCAGGCCAACGTTTGACCGTCGATCACCCGCCGAATTTGTTCGCCATTCAACACGACGCTTGGCAGATGCGCGGTCGCTTCGTGCATCGGTCGCAGGCACGCGACAACCCTTTCGCGGCTCGGATGTTGCCAGCTTGCATCACGCAGGTCGACCGCGTGATCCAATGAGAACGGCCCAACGCGGGTTCGCCGCAACTGAGTCATCATCGCGACCTGGCCGCACTTGGCGGCCAAATCGATGCCGACCGAACGGACATAGGTGCCGCCGCCACAGGTTATCGATATTGCCATTCGTGGCGCTTCAAAAGCGGTGACCTGAACATTACCCAGCCACACGTTTCGCCTGGGGATTTCAAACGATTCGCCCGCCCGCGCCCGCTCATAGGCCCGCCGTCCATCCACATGAATCGCCGAATAGGTCGGCGGCGTCTGTTCGATCCAGCCACGAAACGACTCGCTGGCCTTCGAAAGCGTTTGGATCGACGGCATCGGCAAATCGTCTCGCACCTGCCGGCGGGTTTCGATATCACCACTGACGCTTTCGCAGCCGAGTTCAAACGTCGCGTCGTAAGCCTTGACCAGATCGCCGATCGCCGACATCAATCGCGTTGCCGAACCCACCGAAACGACCAAAACGCCCGTCGCGATCGGGTCCAGCGTGCCCGCGTGACCGACTTTAACGCGTTGCCCTTTGGTGCGGCCCCGGTTGATCCAGCCCCAAACGCGATTGACCACATCCCGCGATGTCATGCCGGCGGGCTTGTCACAAATCAAAAAGCCACACAAGCTGCCAGCCATGGAAAAGATAGATGAAAAAAAGGTGTTCGCGGGGACTCGCTTCGACGTTCATCAAATGTCGATTCGTGGAAGCGACGGAAAACTTTACCAGCGCGAGGTGCTGCGGCATCCCGGGGCGGTCGTGCTGCTGCCCGAGTGCGACGACGGGCGCTTGGTGCTGATTCGCAATCGAAGGTTGACGGTCGACCAAACCTTGTTGGAATTACCCGCCGGAACTCGCGATCCCGACGAATCACCGCTGGAAACCGCCGCCCGGGAACTGATCGAAGAGACCGGTTTCGAGGCGATGCGGTTCGACCTGGTCCACGAATTCTTTTCGGCGCCGGGAATCAGCGACGAACGAATGTGGCTGTACCGAGCCACGGGGCTGCGCGAGGTCGGGGCACAACGCGAGGCCATCGAGGAGATCGAAAACGAAATCGCCGACGCCGACCAGATCCGACGATGGCTGGCCGGTGGCGACGTCCAAGATGGCAAAACCCTGGTCGGGCTGTACGCCTGGCTGGCGATGCAGCCGCCTGATCCAAAACCGTTCTGATCCCCAAATCAGCCGCCGCCGCGAAACAGATTCTTCAGCGCCTCGCGGGCCGCATCCTGAGAATCCTTGGTTCGTCCGGGCCGCAGATGCTCGGGTAACTTTTTCTTCTCCTTACTTGTCAAATCCTCCAGCCCCTCGGCCGCCGCCAACGGATCACGCGTCGGTCGGTCACCGGGATCACTCAAGCCGGAATCGCTGGAGCCCGATTTGCTGGAGGCCGGTTCGTTGGAGTTGGGACCACCGCTTGGCGCCGACTGCGGCTCTTGACGTTTCGCTTCGTCGCCCCGCTCGGGTTTGCTTGGCCCGCGCTGGAACGGCTGGCGTTTTTGCCCGGACCATCCGTCGCTGTCGGTGCGGCGATCCAAAATCTGCTGCAATTCGACAAACGTTGCCGTCTCGTCGGTTGAATCGAGTGCCCGGTCGCTGGCATGAATGGCGATGGAATCCAATTCACCAAACAACTTCTGGATGCTTTCATCTTCGGAGGGCGGTTCATAACCATCCGCCGGTGTGATCGCCAAATCCATTTTCGACGGACGCTCGTGCGGTTGGCGAGTTTTGGGATCTCGAATCGAAAACCGAAACCGCGAATGGCCCACTCGTAGTTCGTCATTGTGATAAACCGCCACCCGGGTGCCCTTGGGGATCCCACGCTTATTCAAAAACGTTCCGTTGCGGCTTTGCAGGTCCTCGACCAGGACCGCCAGCGGTTCGATGATGATCCGGCAATGCTTGCGGCTGGCACGCGCGTCGTCGATGGGAATGTCGCAGGACCGGCTGCGGCCGATGAGAAGTTCGGGTTTCTCAAGGCGATACCGCGGCGATTTGGCACCGTCGATTTGGACCAAGCGTGCCTTCAGCATGATGTTCCAGAATTCGAAGACGATCGTCACCCGACAATCGTTGCCGCGTGGCTTGATAAGCCTAGTGAACTGGTTCCGGATATCGGGACGATTTCAGTTTTGAAAGGGTTTAGATTTGATGAATTCGGCCTGTTTGCCTCGGTGCCGCACCAGTGACCACACCGGTGGGGGTCAGCCAATTAGGTACTCTGAATCCAAATTCATAAAAGCTTCATCGGATTTACCAGCCGACGTTACCGAACGCCGGCGGCTCGATGGATATGCTACGCGTCGCATGAGTTGGACAAGTACGTTGTATCGGAGCGATCTAGTTGATTCACAATCGTATCGAAGACCAAACGCTCAGCACGCTCTGTGAACGAGTGGGCGTGGCGTTTGAAGTGGGATTGGATCCCTATCGGGTATTTGACCGCGAGGCGGAAAGTCCCCGTCGAACCTATTCGGCCAAGATGAAAAGCGTCGCCGAACACGTTCGCCAGGGCACATCGCTGTCCGAGGCGATTCGTGCCCAGGGAAACTATTTCCCCAGCTACTTTGCCGAAGTCATTGAAGGTGGCGAAACGACCGGACGGCTCGACCGAGTGCTCGATCGCGCCGCCGAATACTATCAACAGCTGGCCGAATTTCGGCTGACCTTTCGCAATTCAATCCTTTGGCCCATCGTCCAACTGCTGCTCGCCTTTACCGTCATTGGGCTGTTGATCTATCTGCCCGACGTGATGCTGACCGGCGACGTGGATCCGGAAAGCAAAGATCTTTTGGGCATCGGCTTGGTGGGCTGGGATGGCCTGGTCAAATATATGACCGGGTTGGCCATCGGCGCGGTCGTTTGCTTTGTCATCTATTGGCTCATCCGCAACGGTTATGCGAACTTTTTGCTCGACTGGTTTGCACGCGTTCCCCTGATCGGCAAAACGACCAAGGTGTTTCCCGAAGCGAGGTTTGTGCAAACCTTGGCACTGGGCATCGACGCCGGCATTGATGCTTCCAGCGCGGTCGCCTTGGCCTTTCAAGCCGCCGGCACAGGACAATTCCGGCGGCACGCCGAAGAAGCCGAAGCTTCGATTCGCCAAGGTCGCGAATTGCATCGCGTGCTGGACGAAACCGGCCTGTTTCAACGTGACACGATCGAGGTGATCGAGTTGGGTGAAAACTCGGGTCGCTTGGCCGAAATTTTGGACAAGCACTTCCGGCTGCTGAAAATCGAAGTTCGTGGTTCGATGGCCAAGCTAACGTACTTCGCGTCCGCAATGATCTGGGCGTTGATCGCGACGATGCTGATCTTGATCATCGTGCGAGTCTTTTCGATGTACATCAACAACATGGGCGCCGGCGGATTGGCGCCGGGTCTATCGGCCTTCATCCAACCCCTTATTTAATTCGCGTTGCTTATCGTTTTATGGGACTTTTCCAACGCTCATCGCGCACCAAATCCGACACGCCGCACCCGGTGGATTTGGAAATTCGCCGTTTGCGAGAGCAACGCGCGTCCGCCAACGGCGCCGCGCATGACTCGGCGGCCAACGGCGAAACCGCGACGAACGGCGTTTCGGCAAACGGCAGCGGCGATCCAGCCACGAGTGCGGGCGCCGATGCGCGAATCGACCCCCGCGAGGAATGCGCGCGTATCAAAGAACAAATTGGGCATCTGCGTCCCGAAACCGATGCTTATGCATCACAATTTGTCGACGCGATCCTGGCCTTTGCCGGCAAGGTTGGGACCAGCGACATTCACCTGCAACCGACCGAAAAAGGTTTTGACATTCGCTTCCGCGAAGACGGTGTGCTCAAACCCGTCGGCATCTTTCCCAGCGGTTCCAATTCGTCGGTCGTCTCGCGGCTCAAAGTGCTTTCCAATTTGCTGACCTACCAGGGCGATGTGCCGCAAGAGGGACGCATCGACATGCCCGGTGGCGGTGCCGAGGTGCGGGTGAGCACCTTTCCGACGCTGCACGGCGAGCGTGCGGTGATGCGATTTTTTGCCCATCATGGGGAGTATTCGCGGATCGACGAACTGGGCCACGATGAAGCCATCGTCGGATCGCTTCGCGACGTTTTGGCAGAAACCAGCGGAGCGTTGTTGATCTGCGGCCCGGCGGGCAGTGGCAAATCGACGACCTTGTACGCCTGCCTGCGTTATTTGGTGGACACCACGGCGGGTTCTCGCAGCATCTTGACGCTCGAGGACCCGATCGAAGTCCCCATCCCGGGCGTTTCCCAAAGCCAGGTCAACGTGGCCGCGGGTTTCGATTTGCATACCGGCTTGCGGTCGCTGCTGCGTCAGGATCCCGAGGTGTTTGTGGTCGGCGAAATTCGCGATCACTTGACCGCCGAAATCGCACTGCAGGCTTGCCTGGCGGGGCAATTGATGATGGCAACGTTTCATGCCGACAGCGTCGCGACGGCCATCACGCGTTTATTGGACATGGGCATCGACGCCTATCAACTGCGCAGTGGTTTGATCGGGGTCTTGTGCCAACGTTTGGTCCGCAAGCTTTGTGATTGCGCGCAGTGGTCCGATGACCCGGGACAATTGGAAGGGCTGCCCATCGGGTCCGGAAGGATTGCGAAGGGCTGTCCGGAGTGCCTGGACACGGGTTATCGCGGCCGAGTGATCGTGGGTGAATATCTGAGTCTTCGCGGCTCGGAGTTGGCCGAACGGCTGGTTGGCAAACAGGACAGTCGTGCGATTTATCGGCAGGCGGTGGAAAGCGGCATGGCGTCGTTATGGGAAAACGCCACGCAACTGGTGCGAGACGGGGTAACCAGCCCGCAAGAGGTGCGGCGAGTGATGGGCATGACCATGCGGGTTTAAAGGCGGATCACATCGCCATGACAAAGCAGGTCGCCCCACCGAGGCGATGCCAAAGTAGCGCGCCTCTCCGAGGCGAATGTCAGAGTAGCTCTGCCTCTCCGAGGCGAAACTCCCGGGCAGCGCCCACCACGCAACCAGAAACAAGTCCGACGATACCCGGCCCGTCGCTTGAGGCTCCAGTCACGGCTCCCCCGTGCAAAACCCGCGCAACTGAGCCGCTGGCCGAGCTGTAAGCGAATCCACGGGTATCACGAACCAAATGACCACGAGCGCGGCAACGGTCTTTCAACTGAGCCGCTGGCCGAGCTGTAAGCGAATCCACGGGTCCCACGAAC
>JBCCRW010000156.1:0-12108 GCA_039201055.1 Planctomycetota bacterium
AATCCGCCGGGTCTGTCCACCGCAGCGGGCGACCCGGCCATCATGGGTGACGAAGGTGGTTTTCGATTACTCGTCGGCGGCGGCAGCAAGGCGATTCAGTGGCGGGGCCGTAGCTTGGGCGGCGAACCCAAGTTGACCACGATCAACCGCCCCGAGACCGGCGAATCCCTATTGATTCTTCGCGGCGGCCTGACGCTGTCCATTCAGGATGTCAATTTGCAATTGCCCGGTGGTACCACAACCGGCTTGGGAACGATTTCAATTTCGGCGGATCGTCTAGTCGCCTGGACGCCGTTGTTTACCGACCTGCTGAATGACCCTGGCAAATTTAACACCAGCGACGGCGAATTGTATTTGGAGGGCGATATCGTCTTTAAACAGGGCGAGCGCACGATCTATGCCCAGTCGATGTACTACAACGTGACCGCCGAACGTGGCGTGATCTTGGACGCCGAAGCGATCACGCCCATTCCGGACTACCAGGGATTGGTGCGTTTGAAAGCCGACGTCATTCAACAAATCGCGGCCGGCAACTTTTTGGCCTTTGACGCGGCCGTCACCACCAGCCGGATGGGTTTGCCACGATACTGGTTGCAAAGTGGACGCTTGCAGTTGAGCCAGCGCGCGACCGTGACGACCGATCCGAATACCAACACACCGGTGGCGGCGACGGAGCCCTATTTGGAAAGTGGCAACAACTTTGTTTATGTCGCCGGCGTACCAGTCTTCGCATGGCCGACGTTTGCATCGCCGCTGCGGATTCCAACGTTTTATTTATCGGACCTGGATATTCGCAACGACAACATCTTGGGTACGCAAGTTCTGCTGGATTGGAACCTGTTCCAAGTGCTGGGTATCGACGACGCCCCGCCGGGTGTGGAATGGACGTTGTCAACGGACTTCTTGTCGGAGCGTGGCCCGGCGGTGGGCACGACATTGGAATATGACCTGCCAGGTTTGTTCGGCGTGCCGGGCGTCGCGCGAGGCCAATGGGATAGCTGGATCATCGACGACGACGGATTGGACAATTTGGGTTCGGGCCGCCGCGATCTGGCCCCCGAACCCAGCCTTCGTGGCCGGTCGCTGCTGCGTCATCGACAGGTCCTGCCGGCCGATTATGAATTCATCGCCGAAGTCGGCTGGTTATCCGATCGAAACTTTTTGGAACAATATTTGGAAAACGAATGGGACCGTGACGTCGACCATCGCACCTCGCTGCGATTGCGGCGTTTTTTCGGTGCCAACCAATTTGATCTATTCGTAACGCCCCAGGTCAATGAATTCTTTACGACGACGCAGTCGCTGCCGGAATTGCGTCACTACCTGACTGGCGGATCCCTGCTGGGCGATCGATTGTCGTATTCGATGCACAATCGCGCGGCCTATCAAAAATTAGAACCGGCGGATGCACCGGATGATCCGTCACAAACCGGTTCGTTCACGATCGCTCCCGGGGTCGCAAACGTGGATGGTGCCGTCGCATCGACACGCCAGGAAATTGGGCTCCCTGTGTCACTCGGGCCGATCAAGGTGGTGCCCAATGTAAGCGGTGAAGCGACTTACTTCGGTGAGGGACTCGATGGCGACGACGTGACGCGTTTGACCGGCGGTGGTGGCGTTCGCGCGTCGCTGCCGATGTGGCGAGCCGACCCGAATGTCCAAAGCGCGCTGCTAAACGTGGACGGCTTGGCCCACAAAGTCGATTGGCAATTCGAATACCAATACGCCGACAGCACGACATCGGTCGACGAGATCCCGTATTACGATTCACTGGATGACAACGCACAGGAAGAATTTCGGCGACGTTTTACCTTTGACGCGTTTGGCGGAATCCTGCCCGAGGAATTTGAGCCGCGAAATCACTTTCTACGTCAGGGGTATCAATCGCGAATCGCGTCGCCCAGTCATTCGACCGTCGACGACATGAACCTGTTTCGTTTGGGCGTGCATCAGCGATTCCAAACAAGACGTGGTTTACGGGGCAGCCAGCGGATGGTCGATTTGTTTGAACTGGACATCGATACCATCGTGTTCGCCGATGCCGATCGCGATAACTTCGGCGAAACCATCGGGCCAACGACCTACGATGCCGCGTACCGAATTGGAGATCGCGTGTCGTTGTTGTCCGACGGCTATTTCGATTTCTTCAGCGATGGATTGCGTAGTGTCGCTTTGGGCGTCGAAACGAGTCGTCCGGGCTTAGGCGATGTGTATGTCGGTTTGCTGTCGCTTGAAGGACCGCTCAGCAGCACGGTGCTGCGGACGCTGGTGAATTATCGTTTGAACGAAAAATGGATCTTCAGTGGATCGACGGTTTACGATTTTGGGGATGCGGGCAACGTCGGACAGACCCTCGCGTTGACTCGAATCGGCGAATCGTTCTTGATTCGGCTGGGCGTTTCCGTGGACGAGGGCCGCGACAATGTCGGTTTCCGTTTTGCGATCGAACCGCGATTCTGGTTGCGACCCAAGCTGGGACGTTTGGGTGGCGAATTGATTCCGCCGCCGGGAGTGACGGGGATTGAATGAGGCATTGGCGAGGGTGACTTGAAACGATGAAGCATTGGATTTCGAAGTTTCGCTACGCCTTTGCCGGAATCGCTTGGGCCTTTGGGTCGCAAAGCAGCTTTTGGGTGCATCTGCCGGTTGGCATTGCGGTGCTCTGCTTGTCGCTCTGGCTGCGGCTCGATCCGCTTCGCTGCGGTGTGCTGGTGATTTGCATCGGCATCGTGATCTCGGCAGAGCTTTTCAATTCGGCCCTGGAAGCTTTGGTGCAAAAGCTGCATCCGGAACATGATTTGCAGATCAAGCGGGCCCTGGATGCCGGGGCCGCCGCCGTGCTGGTGCTGGCAATCGCCGCGGTGGTTGTGGGCTTGCTACTGCTGGGGCCGCCCCTGTGGCAGCGACTGGTTGGCGGAACCGCTTAGCAACGGGTAAGCGAAACAGAGCTCCCCTTTGCATGCGAAACCCAAAGTACCTCGCCCCTCGAGGCGAAACTCACAGCAACCACCAAGACGCTAAGGGCTCGACGATCATGAACGTGCCGAATTCAAAATTAGCCGATGGGCGTTGGCCACGGTTTTCACGGGAACCGACGCTAACGCGTTTCGGCTAATCCGGTAATTTATTTGTGGACGAGCCCTAAACTCGACCCGGCAAAAGAACCCGGTACGTTTAAAGTGAACCGGGCGAGTTTAAAGTGAACCCAGTACGTTTAAAGTGAAAACAGTACGCTAAACTGGGTGATTCCCGCATGCCAAGGCTCGACGTCAAAGCGGCGTTGTCACTGGCTGGGGGCTTTCCTACAGTCCAAGACACTCGCCGTCACGATTCTGTGGCGGCGGGAATTTGATCCCTCATCGTTTTTCGGTGGTCTCGCCAATGCTTCGATCGATCCCGCAGCGGATATTCCGCACCGCCTCGCCCACATCGGCCCCGGCGGCTGTTTGTGCTCCCGCAAAACGTTGGGGGACCCCCGCCGCGTGGTCGCTGATCGCCGTCCTGTGTTTTTCGACCTTGGCCATGCCCGCAGCCCAGGCCCAGGACGGTCTGGAGCCCCAGCGGCCGCGGGACACGCTGGTCGCCAAAGTCATCGCGGCCTTGATGCCGCGGAATCACGTCTCCACGCAATCACTCGACGACGAAATCAGCGGCCGGGCACTCGATCTGTTTGTCGAATCTCTGGACCCGCTAAAGTTGTACTTCGAAAAAAGCGACATCCAGGAATTTGAAGCCTTCCGATCCAAGATCGATGACATGGTCAAGGAAGGTGATTTGCGATTTGCCTATCAGGTGTTCACGCGGTTTGTCCAGCGAATCGATCAGCGGCTGCCGATGATCAACCAACTGCTGGATCAGCCCTTTGATTTTTCCGCTGACGAGTATCTGGTGTCCGATCCAGATTTGCTCAACTACCCCACCAGTGCTCAAGAGATCCAGGATCGTTGGCGTCGAAAGCTCAAGTACGACCTGTTGTCGCTGAAAGATGAACACGTCAGCGACGACGACAACAAGGACAAACCGTTTGATCGTGAAGCCGCGACCGAAAAGCTGCGCCGGCGCTACGCGCGTTATGCCCGACGCTGGAAAAAGGACACCAAGAACGATCAGCTTCTCGAATATTTTTTGACGTCCGTCACCAACGGCTACGATCCGCATTCGACCTACATGTCGCCCACCAGCTTTGACGATTTTAATATCGCCATGAAGTTGAACTTGGACGGCATCGGCGCGCAACTGCAAGAAAAAGATGGCCTGACGACCATCACCCGGGTCATTCCCGGAGGCGCCGCGGATAAGCACGGAATTTTGAAACCCGACGATGTAATCGTCAGCGTGGGTCAGGACGACAACGGGCCAATGGTGGAGATTGTCGAAATGCCCTTGGGCGAAGTCGTCAAGATGATTCGTGGCCCCAAAAACACCCGCGTTCGTTTGGGTGTCAAAAAAGGTGGGACGGGCACGGTCAAGGAAATCACAATCACTCGTGATCGAATTCAACTTGACGAACAAGCCGCACGGGGCGAGATCATCGAGCACGCCGTCGATGATTCCGGCAGCAAGCTCAAGTTGGGCTACATCATGCTGCCCAGCTTCTACATGGACATGGAATCCGCTCGACGCGATTCCGTCGACTTCCGCAGTAGCACCCGGGATGTCCGCCGGATTCTCGATGACTTCCGCAGCAAGGGCGTCGACGGTGTCGTTTTGGATTTGTCCCGCAATGGTGGCGGTTCCTTGACCGAAGCGATCGACTTGACCGGTTTGTTCATCGACCGCGGCACCGTGGTTCAAGTCAAGAATTCCGACGGCACCGTGAACCAATATCGTGACGAGGAACGCGGCACGGTTTACGACGGCCCGTTGGTGGTCATGACCAGCAAGATGAGTGCATCGGCGAGCGAAATTTTGGCCGGTGCGATCCGTGACTACGGGCGTGGCATCGTCGTCGGCGATCCGCAAACGCACGGCAAGGGTTCGGTCCAAACGCTGATTGATATCGGCGAACGGATTTATCTGAGCCGTCGCAAAAACCTGGGCGCACTCAAGGTCACGCTTCAACAATTTTATCTGCCCGATGGCCGCAGCACCCAGCTTCAGGGTGTGCCCTCGGACGTCGTGCTGCCCAGCCTGACGGCCAAGATGGACATTGGCGAAGGCGATTTGGAACACGCTTTGGAATTCGACACGGTTCCCGCCTCCGAACACACGCAGTATTCGATGGCTCCCGAGGCCGTGATTCAGCGCTTGCGGACGCGATCGATGGACCGTGTTGGGCGCGACGAGGAGTTTAAGGATCTCAGTCGCCGGGTCGCGTTATATGTCCAGCAGAAAGAAGAAAAGCGAATTCCATTGAATGAGGAAAAGTTCTTTGCCCGCCGGGCCGAACTGGATGCTCGCAAAGAGGAAGAGGAAAAGATCCTGGAACAGCAGATGGGCACCGAGGAGGTGTATACCGATTACTTCTACAACAAAGAAGTGATGAATATTGCCTACGATTACATCCGGCTGCTTCGCGAGAGAAATCTCGCTCGCGCGGGAAACTGAAGCCTCGCGTAGCCGCTGTTTGCCAGAACGCGGAACCAGGTCTCGTGTAGCCGCTGTTCGCCAGAACACGGAATCGCCTGGCCGTTCCAGGCGCTACCGATGTTCAGATTTTCGACCTCGCAATCTGTTCGCAGATCCGAATCGCATCCGTGGCGATGTTCGGATCCAGTGCCGGATGTAACTTCCCCGTGGCGGCCGATTCGGCCGCCGCTTGCATTTGGCGAACAAATGCTTGCACCGGATCCGGGTCACCCAGCTCCGGCCGCTCAATCTTGCCGTCCTTCGTGACCACGATCAATGGGATCGATGCGGTCTGTCCGTCGGTGTAGGCGGCGAATTCGAATTGCAGGGTCGCGTTTTCGAAATGCACCTCGTACCCATGCGTGAAGGCGCGACCGGGAGCATCGATCACACCGCCGCCGCTGCTGACGTGCCGGCCATCGCCAAATTCCATCAGCGTTTCGTAGCGTTTGGGAATCTGGCCACCGCCGATCGCTTCGGTCCACTGGACGGCTGTGTGGATCCGTTCGGGCATGCCAAACAGCAGTCGCACCAAATGGGCGTCGTGGACATGCAGATCGATCAGCGGACCGCCGACGCGAACCGGGTCGTAGAAATCGGGAATCCAGTCCGGCGGAGATATAAAACGTTTCAATCGCGCCGATCGGATGCTTCCAAAACGTCGATCCAGACACGCCTGATAAAGGAATTGATATTCGTTCATAAACGGCAGGATGTGCGCGACCAACAAACGCGGCTTGCCGTCCCCGGACGCTTGGCTGACGCAAAGTCGATCGCCGGTCTTGGCATCTAGGGCGAGTGGTTTTTCGCACAGCACCCGTTTGCCACTTGCTAAGCATTGATCGATTGCGGCCGCGTGCAGGTGGGGTGGCAAACAGAGGTCGATCCAATCAATCGCGTCGTCGGCAATCAGGTCATCAAGCGTTTCGTGGACGTGCAGCCCCGACGTGTCGATGGTTCCACCGGGCGGCCCAAAATTCCCCTTGATGCGGGTCCAGTCGCCTTCGCGTTTTGAGGGGTCGCGGCTGCAAAAACCGACCAACTCGGCGTCCTGGCATGCCTGGTAGGCCAGATAGTGAATCCATCCCATAAAGCCGATTCCGGCAATTCCCACTCGCATCCGCTGTTCAAACCTTCAAAATGTTGTGAACTGGGTGCCGGCGAACCACGCACGCACGCCGACCTCCTCGTGAAACTTTATTGGAACTGAACCCATGCCGCAGCCCGTCCGCCCATTTTTGCCCTCTGGCTGGGCATGGAACACAGTCATTCCGGGCCGCGTGAGCGCGGCGTCAAAAATCGCTGCTTTGGCCAACCGAAATGGGACTTGGATCGGGGTCATCGCGACCCTGGTCGCGGTGAACATGGCGATACAAAACACCGTCGCCCAAGACTGGCCGCAGTGGCGCGGCAAAATAGGGGACAACCACGCCGCTGATGATTCGCAAATCGTCAATCGCTGGAATTTGGAGACCGGCGAAAACATTTTGTGGAAGACAAAAATTCCCGGTCGCGGCCACAGCACACCGGCGATCGTTGGCGAGGAAATTTTCTTGACGACGGCGGTGGCCGAGGATGAAACGCAGTCGCTGTTGAAACTGGACCTTCGCACCGGCAAGATCTTGGAATCGATAACGCTGCATCGCGGCACGCTGCCCAGGCGGATCCATCCGAACAATTCGTACGCGTCGCCCTCGCCGGCGGTGGCCGACGATGCCGTGTATGTCTCGTTTCACACGAATGATTCGATTGTGCTCAGCAAGGTGTCCACCGAGGGTCGAATTTGGTGGCAGCAAAAGGTTGCCGACTTCAAGCCGTCGATGTTCCAATTTGGCTACGGTGCCAGCCCCATCATCGAAGATGACCTGGTCATTGTCGCGGCCGAATACGACGGGCCCGGCAGCGGTATCTATGCGTTGAACCGGAGTAATGGTCGCCGCATTTGGAAGATATCGCGTCCGCGGAATCTCAATTTCTCTTCGCCCATCGTGGCCGAGGTGGCCGGCCGTCGGCAATTGTTGATCGCCGGGGCCGACACCATCACCAGTTACGATCCGGTGACCGGAAAAACGATTTGGTCTGTCGACGCGGGGACCGAAGCGCATTGCGGCACGGTCGTTTGGGATCGACGCCGGATCGTTGCCAGTGGCGGCAACCCGCGCTCGAACACATGGTGCGTCGCCGGGGATGGCGTGAAAGGCGTGCTATGGAAAAACAACGTCAAGTGTTATGAACAATCCCCCTTGGCCGTCGACGGATTTGTCTATGCCGTCTCCGACAATGGCGTTGGCTATTGCTGGCGGATGACCGGCGGTACCGAAATGTGGAAGCAGCGATTGTTTCGTGGCCCCGTCAGCGCGTCGCCGCTGCTGGTGGGCCGGCAAATCGTGGCCGCGGGGGAGCGCGGCATGGTGCGAATTTTTTCGGCGACGCCCGACCGATTCGAAGCGATTGCCGAAATCCAAACCGGCGACTCGATCTTCGCCAGTCCGGTCGTCGTGGACGATCGGCTGTACTTGCGAACGGGCGTCGGCACCGGCCGCGAGCGAACCGAATACCTGGTTTCGATCGGTGGGTAGTGGTCGGTTGCCTGAGTGCCGGAGGTTGCTCGCCTGAGTGCCGGAGGCACGGCATGTTGTAGCCCCGGACGCGATTCCGGGGTCTGCTGACCCGTTTTTGAATTGGACCGGACCACTAAAGCAAAACCCACGCGATCGCGGTACAGGCGATCGCGATGATGACCAGCAAAATGGGAAGGTAAACCTTGGGCGAAACGTTGGTGGCATCGTCATCATGGGTGATCGATCCGCCAGACCGTCGGACTAGCTCGTCGGGCAGTCGCCCCCGCAAGCTGTACGCGAACCCCAGGATCACTCCAAACGCAAGCATGATGTGGGTCCGAAGATCGGCCACACCGGCCACAATGCAATAAATCAATAGCGTCAGCAGAAGCACACAGAGCGTACCGGCGACCCAGCGATTTCGTTTCATTTCAGGATTTGAGTATTCCGCCGCTGGATGCTCTTTGGGCGACCGAATACCACGGCTGGCTGGGGATTAGAATCGCACCGCATCGTCTTCAAACTGGCTTCTATTCGGCTCAAACAACCAATTTCGCTGAATCATCGGATATTGCAGTCAATTTTCTCAAAAACCTCTCACGCGATTCTCAACGACGCCAAGAGCCCACCATGATTCGACACTTGCTTCCAAGGATTTTATCGTCGTTCGTGTTCTGTGTTTTGATTGCGTTCGTTCTTCCGATTGATCGATTCGCGTTTTGCCAGGATGGCCGTTCGGAAGACCCCGCTGAAGCCGACACGCCACTGATCAAACGTCACGAGCACGCGGTGCGGCGGGACCAGTGCTTCCCCATCAAAACACTTTCAACGACATCAAGAAAATTGTCAAAGCAAATGTTGCTTAATGCGTTGGACTCCGAGGCATTGTTCACGTTTGTCGGTGACCTAAAGCCGGTCTCGGAGGGTTTTCAGTACCTGGTATGAAGTCCATCCGCCGGAGACCGAAGAGATTCAGTTAGTTCGAAAAGCGTTGTCGGCATGGCGATGCGGCGACTGCTATGAATGCGGTGTCCTGCCCTATCAACGCCTCAACGAGAAAGAACGCTACGCATCGGCTTGGGTTGCCCGCCGATCCGCTTTTGATGCGAAATTAAAGCAATGCACGAACTTTTTCGGCGGTCTTGGATTGTCCGATGATGCGGCCGTGGAAGCCTATCTGTTGCGAATCGAGGGAGCCGATCGACGCGATGAACGTTGGCGTGGGCTCGGCTTGCTGTTCGGATACCCGGACCACGCGGTGGATTTTTTTGTCGATGCGGGGATGCACTACACCACGACCGGCGAGTTCGTCGAACGAGACTTTCGCAACTACCCAACTCACTCGTCCGATGTTGGCAACTTTGTTTATGCCGTTCCAAAACTTGCAAAACAAACCGCGGCCGAAATCGAATTGCGGCGGACCGTCGATGTGATTTTGGCTGAGTATCGAAGGCGGCGGGAAAAGCACATCGTGGACGATAAGCCCGACGGCATTGTTCGGCTGATTCGCGATTGGTTTGACGACGGAACCGGCTGGTGTCATCCCGATCACGCGATGCAAAAGGTTCGCGACACCACCAAGCGGGGAAGTTCATCGCAGGCGGAACACTGAATCCGGCGAATGACTCGGAATGAGTTGCAACATCGGTCGACGGTCGTGACAATTATTGGCCGAGGGTTGAATGACGTGAGCCAAAACACACGCCTGAGTCTGATCGATGAATTGAAAAGTGACGGCGCGGAACCGGCGTGGAGAAATTTTTGTGAAATCTACGAGCGTTTGATTCAGCATTGGCTTCGCAGGGAAGGTCTTCAACAAGCTGACATTGACGACGTGCAACAAGAGGTCATGACAACGCTTCTTACCGAGGTTCCCAAGTTCGTTCACAACGGGCGACAGGGGGCGTTTCGATGTTGGCTTCGTCGGATTGTTTCCAACAGAATGCGTCGCACATGGAAAATGAAGTCTCTTGAGCAACGAAGAGTGTGCGGCGTTGATTTATCGCTGATCGCCGAGCAACTTTCTGACGATGCCAGTCGCATGAGTGCCGCGTGGGATCAAGAACACAATCATTTCGTTCTCAACGGCCTGCTGAAATTGCTTGCTGCAAAATTCTCGCAAACACATATGCGAGCCTTTCGGCGTGTGTCCATGAACGGCGAACCGGCACAGCAAGTCGCCGACGAGCTTGGGATGTCCCTCGGCGGGCTGCGAGTTGCCCAACACCGAATTTTGAAGGCGTTGAGGCAAACGGCCGGAGAATTGGTCCAGTGAGTCCAAATCGATTGAAGGGCACAGGCTGTTAAAGTGGATGTTAAGGACTGTATCCAGCACGTTCAGATTCTCCGATGGCTACGCTGCGAACTGGACGAGGCGACGGAGCAGGCGGTCGAGGCGCACCTTGAAGGTTGTGATGCATGCGCCCGCATCGTCGACGATTTTAAAGACGAACTGGATCCATTTGTCGCGATTCTGCAAGTTGCTTCATCCGGCAGTAGCACCTTCGAGACCACCGATAGCGATTCACTCGATCGTTCGACTGACGTCGATGAAAGTCTTCCACGGTCGGTTCCGCCCGAACAACAATTCGAAGGGCAAACAATGGATCGCAGTGGAACCCAGATCACGTCGTCTTCACGTAGCAGGTGGCAACCTGAATTGCTAATCGGTTCCGGCGGAATCGGCGAGGTTTGGGTGGCCCAGGATACGTTGCTCGGTCGTACTGTCGCTCTTAAGAAGTTGAAACGGTCAACGGCCGGCGTCGCGTCGGTGCAAGCGAGGTTTCTCGCCGAAGCGCGCATCACCGCTCGACTCGAGCATCCCGGTACGGTCACCGTGATGGACCTCGTCGATGATGGACCGGATAGCTACTACGTGATGACGCTGGTCCGTGGCCGGCCGCTGTCGGAACTGATTCGACGCGACCGCCAGGCACAAGCCGATGATCGGTGTCTCACTTCGAACACGACGCAGTTGATCCGATACTGGATTGCTGTCGCACGGACGATTGCCTTTGCGCATTCCAGAAGGATTTTGCACCGCGACTTAAAGAGTGACAACATTATCGTCGGCGAGTTTGGGCAGGTCACCGTGATCGATTGGGGATTGGCAAAACGAATCGGCGAGACGGATCAGGGGGTTCGTACTCCAGTCATGTCCGCTGGAATTGACGGTTCGCCATTGTCGACGCTGCCCGGAGCGAAGTTGGGGACGCCGTGCTTCATGGCCCCGGAGCAGGCGCGCGGCGAATCGCACCGAGTCGATGAACAAACCGACGTCTGGGGACTCGGTGCCATGCTTTACGAAATTCTGACCGGAAGACCACCCTTTGAAGGTGCGACGCCCGAGCACGTGATTCAAGCGGTGATCGACAAACCGGTTGATTCTCCGCGAGACTTATTTCCGAGGCTTCCGACGGGTTTGTGTGATTTGTGCATGGGAGCCCTACAGAAAGACAAATTGATGCGTCTTGGATCAGTCACGGAACTGGCCGGTTCCGTCGAAAACTGGATGAACAAGGATGCAGCGCAAAAACAGTCATCCCAGGCGCGACAGAAGTTGTTTGAGCTGTCGGGTGAATTGATGTTTATTTTTGATTTCCAGTCACGAATTGTCTGGGGCAACGCGGCGTGGAAGCGACAACTCGGTTGGGAACCGGAACAGTGGATTGGCAAGCCGAGCGAATCGTTGGTGCATCCAGAGGACACGATGCCGGAAGAAAAGAAGCAGCAGATTCGGCGTGGCGAAACAGTCGTCCACGAAGTCCGCAACCGCCATGTAAATGGCAGCTACCGCTGGTATTCATGGCACTTCACGGCCGTGCCCGACGAAGGTCACATCTACGCGATTGGAATCCGCATCGACCGAGAGGCGTGAACGATGCGTGCACTTGAACGGTGCCACGCACCCTGCATTCATCACCGCATCTGCAAGGTGCCACGCATTTTTCCGCTCTTCGGTGCGGACCGCATTCGTACG
>JBCCRW010000157.1:0-12062 GCA_039201055.1 Planctomycetota bacterium
CGCCGAAATCGCGGGCGTCACCCGAGGGTGAGCGTCACGGTTTACCGGAGGTCGCACGAACACTCGCGGGCCGCCGACGTTGGGGCTTTGTTTGATTCTGTTGCTTGTTTCCCCAGGGCGTTGCCCCTGTCTTTACCCAAACTATTTCGTGAAACGAACACGACTTTTGTCGCCAAATTTGCACCCGTTTCCGTATGTGAAACTGCCGAAATGCCCCCGAGGTCAAAAGCACATTGCGCGCTGGCTAAAGTCCTTCTGTTTCACGAATGCGGTACTCAAAAACTCGCAAGGCACCGGTGATCTCGTGTCACGGATCATCAAAGACGTTTTGGGTAAAGACAAGGGCGGTGCCCTGGGCTTGCCTGGGTCCAGCCCTTTGGGCCTATGAGAAGACGGCAAGTGGGTCCGGCAAGCCAACCGACGGTTTCTCTACCGCCCCTTTTTTTGACGACGCGCAAAAACCTCAAGTCGATTTTGCTTCGTCCAAAACGATCGTGACCGGGCCGCTGTTGACCAGGCGAACATCCATATCCGCCGCGAAAATTCCGGTCGCCACATCCAGCCCACGATCGCGAAGTTTGGCGACAAAGGCTTCGTACAGTTCCTTGGCGATCTCCGGGGCCGCGGCGCCCGTAAACGCGGGTCGCCGGCCTTTGCGGCAATCGGCCAACAACGTGAATTGCGATACCGCAAGGATCGCTCCGCCGGCCTGCTGCACATCCAAATTCATCTTCCCGGATGCGTCCGGAAAAATTCGTAGTCCGGCCGTTTTGTCGGCGATCTTCTGCACAACCGAATCGTCGTCACCCTGTGCGATGCCGACCAACGCCAGCAGACCACGTTGGATTTCGCCCACGATGCGTCCATCCACCTGGACCGACGCCTGCGAAACTCGCTGCAAAACCACACGCATCATTCAAACGCCTTGCCGTACCGAAAAGGCGATATAATACGCCAAGCGACCTACGGGACGGGCGATCATTCGGTGGCCGTTCGTTTTGCCTTCTTTCGAGATCCCGATTATGCCGGAATTGTTCACCTGTCCGCACTGCGGGACCAAGACGCTGGTGGACGATAAATATCGCGGCCAAACCGGACGCTGCGTGTCTTGCAACGCCGTGATTTCCATCCCGAACTTTGACGTTGGCGATGTCCAACGGGATGTGGGACGGACCACGCGCCGGGTCGTCGCTTTCGTCGCATCCGCTTCCGTGATCCTGGTGCTGATCGCGATCTTTGTGACGCAGGTCGTCCGGGTGGGCGGTTCCAGCATGCAGCGGATCGCGAACAACCGAGTTCGTGGCCAATCAATTGCGAACCTGGAAAAAATCGCCAAGGCACTGAACAACTACGCCGCCGACCATGGACGTTATCCGCCGCCGGTGGTCAAGGACGCCAAGGGCAAACCCATGCACTCTTGGCGAGTGATGTTGCTGCCCTATTTGCAGGAGGACGATCTGTTTAACCAGTACGACACCCAGCGGGCATGGAATGATCCGGCAAACTTGAATCTGCAATATGCCATACCGGCGGTGTTCCAACATCCCTTGCACACGCCCGGCAGTTTTCAATCGGATTATTACTTAGTGACGGGGCCCCAGACGCTGTTTCCCAAAGGCGGACCCTTGTCGCCCGATGACTTGGTCGACAGTCCGGCGCAGACGATTTTGGTTGTCGAAGCGATGCCCATTGTGCCGTCGGGTTCGTGGACCGAACCCATTGATTTGGGCATCGGTGGAATCACGGGCGATCTGACAGTCGGCAGCGCCGCCGAACCGGGTGGTTTAAGTCCCGGTGGGGTCACGGTCGTCACCGTGGATGGGCGTGGCCATTTTGTGCCGGACAACTTTGAACCGTCGACGGTTCGAGCCCTGCTGACCCCCGCCGGCGGCGAACGACTTCGCGACGACACACTGGACTGACACCCCAAAGATCAAATGGCCGCCACCGTAACCGGGCGGTCGTCACCGCAGATAAGCCATCACCAATGCGATGTCCGCCGGCGTGATCCCGCTGATGCGGCCGGCTTGGTCCAAACTGACCGGACGGATCTGGGCCAGCTTTTCTTTGGCTTCATTGCGTAGCGACTTGATCGCCGCATAGTCGAACGTGTCGGGAATGCGTTTGTCCGCCAGGCGACGCTGCTTTTCCACTTCGCCGCGTTGTCGATCGATGTAGCCGGCGTATTTGATATCGTGCTGCACCTGGGCGGCCGCTTCGCTTGAAAACGATCGCAGCGAATCGTGGGTTTGACAAAGCGTTTCCCAAGTCACCTCGGGACGCTTCAAATAAACATCCCCGCGGGTGTCGCCGACGCGTATGGCCTTGAGTGCTTCGCCGGCACGCTGAATTTCGGCCAACTTGTGGGCAAAATGTTGCCGGCGAACTTCGTCAATCAAACCCAATTCATCGGCACGGGCGGTTAAGCGACGGTCGGCGTTGTCCTGCCGCAGCAGCAAACGATGTTCGGCGCGGCTGGTAAACATCCGATACGGTTCGTCCGTCCCGGTGGTGACCAAGTCGTCCAACAGAACGCCGATGTACGCTTCATCGCGGGCGGGCACCCAGGTGGATTTTCCGGCAACCTGCCGAGCCGCGTTGAGACCCGCGATCAATCCCTGACCGGCGGCTTCCTCGTACCCCGTTGTGCCGTTGATTTGTCCGGCGAAAAACAATCCCGCAACGCGTTTGCATTCCAGATGCGGCCACAATTGCGTCGGCGGGCAAAAATCGTACTCGACCGCGTATCCGTAGCGCATGATTTGGGCGTTTTCCAAACCCTTGATGCGGCGAAACATCTCATCTTGAACGTCACGCGGCAAACTTGTCGAAATCCCGTTGACGTACACCTCGCGGGTGTTCCAACCCTCCGGTTCAAGGAAAAGTTGATGCGATGTTTTTTCGGCAAAACGAACGACCTTGTCTTCAATCGATGGGCAATACCGTGGCCCCCGCGATTGAATATCACCTCGATACATCGGAGCCCGATCGAGGTTGTCGCGAATCAAGTCATGGACCGACGCGTTGGTGTGCGCGATGTGGCAGGGCATTTGACGCGCCGGTAGCGATTCGGTCAGAAACGAAAACGCACTGGGATGGTCGTCACCGGGCTGTTCTTCCAGAACGCGATAATCAATCGACTTCGCGTTCAGCCGCGGCGGTGTGCCGGTCTTGAAGCGATTCAGTTCGAAACCCAAGCGATGCAACGCCCCGCTGATGCCCGCCGTGGTGCCCTCCCCTGCCCTGCCCCCGGCGGTTTTGGCACCGCCGGTGTGCATCACCGCTTTTAGAAACGTGCCGGTGGTCAGCACGACGGCGGCGGCATGGTATTCGGCGTCGCCGCCGACCCGCACACCGACGATCCGCGCGCCCTCGGAAGCGTCTGTGGTGATCAAGTCATGGACGGTCTCTTGACGCAAATCCAGGTTCGGTATTTCCTCGATTTGTTCCTTGATCCAATTTTGGTAGGCCTTCTTGTCCGCCTGGGCCCGGGGGCTGTGCATCGCCGGACCCTTGCGAACATTCAGCATCCGAAATTGGATGCCCGTCGCGTCGATGGCCGACCCCATCAACCCACCCAGGGCGTCGACTTCGCGAACGATGTGCCCCTTGGCGACGCCACCGATTGCCGGATTGCATGACATTTGTCCCACGGTGTCCAAGTTGGATGTCAGCAACGCCACTTTCGCACCCACCCGGGCAGCGGCGGCGGCGGCTTCGGTGCCCGCGTGACCGGCACCGATGACGACAACGTCGTAACGGTAGATCGAACGTGGCGAATCGGTTGACATATCAGCCAAGAGGAGAATGGGGAGGTGAAGTTTGGGGGCAGCGGGAGTCGGAAAATTCGCGCCTCTATTTTGCCGAGGCACCCAAGTTTTGCAATTTGGCGACTGGTTTTTGCAACTTGATAACCGGTTTTGCGGCCTCAAGATTTTCCGTTTCGCCGCTTGGCAACGGCCCGAAACACTCGAGTGAAGTTTCCAGCCGGACTTGCCGAAGCCGAAGGACGAGGGATTGTCTGCAATGAAGCCACCGGGAAAGCGAGCAATACGGATGAAAGTCGGATCGAAGCTTTCGGTTTGTTTGGCAATGGGCTGCGTTCTTGGGCTCGCCGGCGTCCCCACGGCTTCGGCTACCGATCCGCCCGCCAAATTGGGAAAGGATTTCCACATTCTCGGTTCGCGGCAATTCACGATTCCCTACCAGCCACCCAGCACCGCTGGTGGTGCTCAATTGGCCAGCGGGCGGGTTGAATTGTTGGTGGCCGCCGGCGACGCACTGGCCAATCACGCTGGAACGCCAACTTGGTCAACGGCCGCCACCGGCCCGGTGTCGTCGCAACGAGCGTTCTCGTTCCACGCCCCACGGGATGGCGAGTATTGGTTTACCACGCGGACGCGAATCCCGGGCAAGCCCGAGGCATCGCTGGACCGTGGAGTGCTGAAAGTGTTTGTCGACACCACCGCCCCCAAGATTGATCTGGTCGCCGACGCCGCGGCCGATGGCACGATCCGCGCCGACATTCGCATTGCCGACGCGACAACGGTGGATGAATCGCAAATCGTCGTCCGCTACATCACCAGCACGATGAAGGACCAGGATCCCGCGATCGTGAAGTTCGTGCCCGGTGGCTCGTTGCAATTCAAAGCCCCCGGGGACTGGACCCAGATCGCCGTTGACGTGGTGGCAACCGACCCGGCGGGCAACATGGGTCGGCAAACCAAGGTCATCCGTCGACCGCGAATCGCGTCCCGCCACATGGAACGCTTCGCCGCCAATCCGGATCGCTTTCAGATTCGGCTTCCCGATCCGGCGACACCTGAGCAAATCTCCAATTTCGGAAAGACCGACGGGGCGTCGCGTTTGATCGATGCGACGGACGAGCCCGAAACGGTGCCGCCGCCGGTGGGCGAGAAAGATCCGGCGGCGTGGCCAAATTCAGCTGCTTCGAATCCGCCCGTACCAAATTCAAACGTGCCGAATTCAGTCGCCCCGGCACAGCGACCGCGCACCGCCGCCGAAGCCATCCGGCCACTCGATCAACCTGGCGCCGTCCCGCCGGAGGCAGTCCTGGAGCAACGCCGGGCCCAGCGAGCCCAAAGAGCCCAACAAACCCAGCAAGTCCAACGGGCCAACATTGATGGATCGTCAACAGACGTGGCATCGGAAACCGCAGCGTCAACTCCGGTGCAACCGAAAGATATTCGTGATGCCGGTTTTACCGGAGCCGGTGATCGATACCCGCTTCGCCATAGCCGATCGAATCAATTTTCATTGGACTATGAATTGCAGGCCGTTGGTGGGCGAGGCGTTGAGGCGGTCGAATTGTATGGAACCACCGACGGCGGACAATCGTGGCGGTTGTGGGGCCGCGATCCCGATGTGGCCAGCCCGTTTGACATCGAAGTTCGCGAAGAAGGCGTGTTTGGTTTCCGCGTGGTGGTGATCGGCCGCGACGGCTTGGCAAGCCCCAGGCCGATGGCCGGCGACGATCCCGACATGGCGGTGCTTGTCGACCAAACACGCCCAACCATTCAAATCACCGGCGCTAAATACGGCGATGGTGACGACATCGGCGCGCTGATCATCCGGTACCGGTGCGAGGACGCGAATTTAGAAGAACGCCCCATCACGCTGGCCTATGGTCCGTCGCTGGACGGCCCCTGGACAACGATCGCCGGTGGACTGGCCAACGACGGACGCTACGCTTGGCCCGCCGACCCCGGCATCCCGCGGAAGTTTTACATTCGCATCGATGTGACCGACCGTGCCGGCAACACCACCACCGACATTTTGCAACAAGCGATCGATGCCGGTGGGCTGGCCCCCCGCGCGACAATCCGTGGCTTCCGTCTAAAGCCGTAACGCTTGCATCGGTTCACGCCAATTCGCTATTCCCTTCCCTAACGACGGTTCGCAACGTTCGGACGAAGGTTCGCGGCCTTCGCTCGTTCCTAAAAGTCCTGGCCTTGTCTGATAACGGGATGGTGCATGATGGATTGGGATATGGAATTTTTCCGTGAAACATTCGCGGTACTCGGTTCCGCGGCGGCACTCGCATCGACACTGTATTTCTGGTTGGTCCGAGCCAATCGCGAACGCGCCAAAGTCGTCGCCATGCCCGTGGGACCGCTCACCGGCACCGTGCTGGGCAACATGGATTACGAAACGCAGCGGCGAGTCGGTTTTCGCGACGGCCACGTGTGCGTCAAATATTGGCTGGAACTCGCGATCCTGAACCACGCATCGCTTCCCAACGCGATCGTCGGCATCCGTGTTTGGATCAAGTTTCGTGATCCCGAAAAACCATTTCGCAGCCTTTGGCACGAAATGGACGTCGTTTCCGGCGAAGCCCCGATCCCGCAGGAACGCGCCGATCCCGTTGTGCCGCGATTGTTGCCCATCAATGTCGGGCCCCAATCGACCGGTACGCGGCGTTTGGCTTTGGCGACTTTGATCCCGGGTGACGCCAGCGGTGGATTCAACGCCTGCGAGCGTCAGGCCGGCGACGCCCTGCCCCACCCCGTGCCGATCCGAGTGGAGATCACAACCCTGGGCCAGCGAACGTTCATGAGCGAATTCGTCGACGACGGCAAAGCACTCAGCCGCACCGAATTGGAAATGGCGGAAGCGGCATGAAGATTCGATGGGGCCTGGCGAAGCTTGGCAAGCGTGAGTGTTGCCCTTTTATGACGCAGTTTTCTTAGCGTTCGTCGGGCCGAAGGCCCAGCCCTTTGCCCAGGCCAGGGCAACGCCCTGGGAATCAAACCCAACCGCCATCCACCAGCCCCAAGGGGGCGGCCCCAATCCAGCCCAGGGCAACGCCCTGGGATCCGAACACACCCGCCATCCGCAAGCCCCAAAGTGGGCGGCCCCAAACGACACGCGACCATGCCGCAATCATGATCCAGGGTCTACCTACACATCGTGTTTTCGACCAAACAACGAAAACCGTTTCTGGAAGTTGGCCTCAACCCGTTGGGGCTTCCTTGTTTGTCTGTGGGATGATTCCCCAGGGCGTTGCCCTGGGCTTGCATCGGGCTGCCCCTTCGGGGCGGAAGGCAGCCACCGCATGATGTCGCCGCAGGAAACAGTCGACTAGTCCTGCCGCGTCGGGGCCAATGCTCACGCGGCCTTGGGAATCTGCTTACCCTGCAACTGGTACACGTAACGCAGCACCTCCGCGACCGCCTGATACTGGTCTGGGGGGATCGCTTCGCCGACCTCGACGTGTTTGTACAGCATCTGTGCCAGGGGTTTGCGTTCGACCACCGGAACGCCATTTTCCAGTGCCACCCGGCGGATACGTTGCGCAAGCAAACCCGCGCCCTTGGCCAACAGAATCGGTGCGGGCATTGATGTCGGGTCGTATCGAATCGCGATCGCAAGCTCCGTAGGGTTCGTCACCACGACGTCCGCCGATGGGACTTCGCTTTCGGCTCGCTGCATCATCATTTGTCGCTGGATCTGACGTCGCCGAGCGGTCAACTGGGGGTCGCCCTCGCTGTCCTTCATCTCGTCACGCACCTCTTGATCGGTCATCCGCAGATCCTGCTCCATCTTCCATTTTTGGAATGCGTATTCGGCGACGGCCAAAATCAACAACGCCAATCCGATCCAAAACGCGGTCCCCATCAACATGCGAAACAGCACCGATGCGATTGGCCCCACCGCCAAACCACTCAGCTGCAACAAGCTATCTAGATTCGAGCGCACCGAAACATACGCGACGGCGCCGATGATGCCGACTTTGAATAGCCCAAAGCCAAGCCGCGCCAGGCCCTGCAGCGAGGCGATGCGTTTGAATCCCGACAGCGGCGAAATGTGACGCAGCTTCGGCGCCAACTTCGTCGGCGTCAGCAGCAAACCCGTTTGCGCCACGTTGACCGCGATCGCCGCGACAAACATCGCCAACAAAATTGGCGTCGTGATGGCGGCAAATCGCCAGCCGACGGTGAACAAACGATGCGTTGCACCCGAGGACACGGCCGGCTGGGGCGTGAATTGCCCCAGCGACTCGATCATCAAGGTCGCGATCTGGCTGGCCGCCGGTTCACCCAGTGTCCACAGCACCCCGACGGCCGCCAACAATAGCGCCGCCGAACTGAGATCCTGGCTTTTGACAATCTGGCCCTGCTCGCGAGCCTGCCGACGCTTGCGGTCGGTTGCTTCGTGTTTCTTATCTCCGGACGACTCCGCCATCAGAACAGCATCCCGATGCGATCCAGTGCCGCCGCCATTTCATCCTGGAACACAAAGCCAATCGATGACAACGACAACGCCAAGACCAACAACAAGGTCAACGCGTTGACGCTCAAGCCGATCGCCAACACGTTGATTTGCGGCAGCGTACGGCTGACCAAGCCCGTGACCAAATTGGCCAGCAGCAAGGCCGCCACGACGGGCGCGGCGATGCGCACGCCCGCAACCATCCCGGCGGCCAATTGGTCCAAAATCACGTCCATCATCGGGGAATCAAAACGCACCCTTCCCGCCGGCATGGAATCAAAACTGTCGACCAATAAACCCAGCAGCAAGCGATGGCCACCCACCAACAGAAAGATCGCGGTCACCATCATGCCAATCAAACGTGCCGTCGCGGGCACCGACACGCCCACGGTGGGATCGATCGAATCGCCCAACTGCATGCCGCCGGTGCCACTCATCAATTCGCCGCCGATTTGAAATCCCGTCACGATCAACTGGACCGTTGCCCCGATTAACATTCCGATCAGCGCCTCGCGGCCCATCGCGATCGTCAATTCCGTCAGGTTGCCATAGGCTGGAAGCCCACCGCCAAGCCCCGAATCGGATGTCATTTGATTCGCCACCGGTGCCAACAACAACATCGTCATCACAATGGCCAACATCGCACGAACGCGTCGGGGAACGCCGACGCCGACCGCCGGCATCGCCATCAATAAAAGGCTTAGCCGAGTCAGGATCAACACGGCGAGCACCAGGTGATCCAGCACCCACTGCGTGGCCTGGGCGACGCCGGCGGGGTCGTTCATCCGGGAACCGCCGCCGATTGAAAGATCGTTGTCGTGAATTCCATCATCCGCGTCACCAACCACGGCAGGCAGACAATCATCACGCCGGCCATGGCCAAAATTTTGGGCACAAAGGCGACCGTTTGGTCCTGGACCTGGGTCAATGCCTGAATCAAGCCGATCAACAAACCCGCTGCCATCCCGACCAACAACATGGGTGCGGCGATGATCACGGCGGTCATCAAAGCCGCGCGGCAAAGATCAGTGGCGGATGCGGGATCCATGTTCTGTCATCCGAGACATAAGGTGCAAGCGGAAACGGTTGGTTGAAGCAGAGACCGTTGTTTGAAAAACAGTCGCTGCGTTGAAAAAGAGTCGCTGCGTTGAATCAGCGCGATCACGCGAATCAGTAAAAACTGTCCATCAGCATCTGGACTACCAGCCTCCAGCCATCGACCAACACAAACAGTAGCAACTTAAACGGCAACGAAATCACCTGCGGCGGCAACATCAACATGCCCATCGATATTGTGACGCTGGCGACCACCAAATCGACAATCAAAAACGGCAAGTAGATTTGAAACCCCATCAAGAACGCCGTCTTCAACTCGCTCAGGATGTAGGCCGGTAACAGCACTCGCACCGGCACGTCCGCGAAGGTCTCGGGCAAGGCGGTGTCGTCGTCAATATAGCGATAGAACAACATCACATCGTCTTGATTGCCGGCGGCCACAATTTGCCGCGACATAAAGCGACGGATGGGCAACGAGCCCGCTTCGTAAGCTTCGGTCAAGGTCATCGCCACGTCGGGGTCCGTGTAGGGCTCGATGGCTTCGTTGTAAACGTCCGTCCAAACGGGGGCCATGACAAACAGTGTCATGAACAGAGCGATGCTGGTCATCACCTGGCTGGGCGGCAAAGCTTGTAAGCCGATCGCTTGTCGCAGCAAGCCCAGGACAATCACGATGCGGACGTAGCAGGTCGTCATCAACAACACGGCTGGTGCCATGGACAACACCGTCAGCAGCAACAGGACCTGCAGGCTGCTGGACAGACCCTCCGGGCTGGTCCAGGCCTCCGGACCACCGGCGAGAGGCTCAAGGTCCTCAAGGTTCAAACCCTGGGCCCGGACGATCTGGCCGCCGGTGACCGAACCGCGAACGATTTGCGGATTACCGACCGCGGCATCGGCATCGCTGTCCTGAGCCGGCAACGACGCCAGACCGCAAAGGCTGGCAAGAATGAAAATCGCGACGCGAGCAAACAAGGCCGGCCACTCCATCGGTCGACGGGAAAGGTTTCTTTAACCCGAACCTAGAGATTTTGCGAATTTGCGGCCAGCCGGATTTTCGGGCCGCGTAGCCGGAATTCGCCAGAAGCCGGTCGTCATGCCCGCGTCCGTGTTCTGGCGAACGACGGCTACGTCACATTCACGCGCGTCCGCGTTCTGGCGAACGACGGCTACGCCACTCTCACGTGCGTCCGTGTTCTGGCGAACGACGGCGACGTGGTCAACGCGATTAACGTCGGCGTTCCTTCAAACGCACCGCCTTGCCCACTCGATCGCGAAGGAAATACAGCTTGGCGCGGCGGACCACACCGCTTCGCTTGACTTCGACCTTTTCGATCTTCGGGCTGTGGACGGGAAACTTTCGTTCCACGCCTTCGCCGGCGACGATGCGGCGGACGTTGAACATTTCTTTGCAACCGACGCCGCTGCGGCCGATCACGACACCGGTGAACACTTGGATGCGTTCCTTGGTGCCTTCCAAAATCTTCAAATGGACATCGACCGTGTCGCCAATTTCAAATTGCGGCGGATTTTCCTTCATGGCCGTTTGTTCGACCAATTCCATCAATGCGTTGCCGGACATCGCTGATCTACCTTTTTTCTTGGTTAAATGATTGGCGGGTGGGGTTTGGGGCGTCGTCGATCAGATCGCGGCGGCGCTCGCGGGTCCGAATGTCGACCTGTTCGGCTCGCCATCGAGCGATCTTTTCGTGATCACCGGATAGCAAAACATCGGGGACCGCGTGACCACGAAAGGTTCGAGGACGGGTGTATTGCGGAAATTCAAGCAGCCGATTGCCTTGGCTGAATGAATCATCCACGTGACTCTGACTTTCACCCAGGACACCGGGGATCAATCGCGAAATCGCGTCGATCATCAGCATCGCGGCAACCTCGCCTCCGTTCAAGACGAAATCACCCACGCTGACTTCCCTGGGTTTCAAAATATCGACCACTCGTTGGTCGAAACCTTCATAACGGCCACAAATGAGAATCAGGCGATCTTGTGCCGCCATTTCCTCGGCCATTGGTTGATTGAATGTTTCTCCGGCGGGCGTCAGCAACACCGTCTGCCCGGACCGAGACGACGCATCGGAAACGTCATCGTCACCGCCCATTTGCCGCACCGCCTCGACACAGCGAACCGTCGGTTCGACCTGGATCAGCATTCCCGGACCGCCGCCAAAGGGCCGATCATCAACGGGTTTGTGGACGCTCGGCGGAGCAAAATCGCGTAGTTGATGCCGATGGATCGATACCAATTCTCGCGAGATGGCTTTGCCCAGTAGGCCTTGCCGCAAGTAGCCGTCGAAGATTTCCGGGAACAGCGTGACGATGTCGAAACGCACGGGTCGCCGCAGGCCGCTATGAATCGCTGGCCGTTTCGGCCGCCGCTTCGCTCGATTCCGTCGCGCCGGATTCCGCATCGCCGGCGGCCGCTTCGGCCGAAGCGGTCTCCTCCGGTTGCGGTGAATCTTCCGCCTTGGGAGTTTCTTTCTTGACGGGCGTTGGCGACGGAGCCGCCGGCACATAGTCCTTGCGTTTGCCCAAACGCTCCAGCGCGGCGGTTTGGGCATCCAGATGAGTCCCCTCGGTGCCGTACTTTTTAATCAAAACGGCGACCTTGTCGCTGGGCTGGGCCCCGACACCCAGCCAATAATCCACGCGATCGCGACGCAGCGGTGTGCGAGCATCGGTTTCCGGGCACATCGGGTCGTAGGTGCCCAGTTCTTCGATCACGCGGCCGTCGCGGGGCGAGCGTTGATCCATCGCAC
>JBCCRW010000158.1:0-12053 GCA_039201055.1 Planctomycetota bacterium
AATCGACACGCTTTTGCACCCGTGTTGTTGTGTCCGCATGGGCGGACACACGCTGCCGGTCGGCCGGTCGAAGATCGATCTCCGTGGACGGGTGGTCAATCATGATCCCGGCACCACCAAAGGGGGCGACCACATCGACCAGCCCAAAGTGAATTCGCGCGCCCGTGCGAATGTGCAAACGACCTGTCGCGTTTGGTGCTTGCGGTTCGCCGGAAGGGTTCATCCGCCGGACTCGATCGGCTGAATCTTGCCGGAACCGGATGGATCGCTCGCCTGCCGCTGCCGCACAAAACGCTTCAATCGCTCGAACGCACTTCGAGATCGATCGCCGGCCGTCTTTTCAACAATAATGCCCAGTCGCCTCATTTCGTCATCGACAAACTGTGCATCCAAAAATTGCAACCGCGTCGCCATCACGGCCGCTTCGATGACGGCTGCGAATCCACGACAAAATCCGGTGGGCGGATCGATGCACTGGTGACTTGTCACCGTGCCAGACGCTTCAAATCGCGGCCCATCGCTGCGGATCTCGGACACCTCGACCCGAAAGACCCGTTCGCAGTTCTTTAGCCGCATCAATCCATCTTCCCAGGGACAGGTCAGCTGAGCGAGTTCTTGGGGACTGATTTTTCCGATTGCCGTTCGCGCGAATAAATCGGCATCGGTGGAAAAGTGCAGCACCGCCACCGGACGCTGACGCAAGTTGGCCAACGTCGTTGAACCCTCGTACGGGCGCAGCGTCAGGTGCTCCGGTGCAGCACCCAGTTCGAAACAGCGATCCGGGAAAACGGGACCCAGCGGGGCCAAGTTTGGCGTCCCCGACGCGTCCGATGTGATCGCCAAGGTCTCGATAATCACGACGCTTCCAGGGGAGTCGCCGCGGATGGATCGGCCGAATCCGCCGCCGTATGCGGAGCCGGAAAATGACCTGCACGAATTCGAAACACGAAGTTTCCAATCATCGTTTGGCCGTGTGACGTCAGGATGGATTCGGGATGAAACTGCAACCCGAAAAGGGGCCGTCGGCGGTGCGAAATTCCCATGATGACCCCATCGTCAGTTCGTGCGGTCACGATCAGTTCGTCCGGCAAACCCTTTGGGTCGATGCGCAATGAATGGTATCGGCCGACGCGAGTCGGATTCGGACAACCCACAAACAAACCCGCTTGGTCGTGCCACAACGGGCTTGCCGAACCGTGAACCGGCGGCCCGGGCGGCACACTTGCACCGCAGGCAACCGCGATGGATTGATGGCCAAGGCAAACGCCCAACAGCGGGACCGACGATGGCAGTTGCCGAATCAATTCCACACTCACACCGGCATCCCGTGGATGTCCGGGCCCGGGCGAAATCAACACGCCATCGGGCGGCTGCCGCAACACTTCGTCGATGTCGACATGATCGTTGCGGACGATGCTTGTTCGCGCCCCTGCCAAACGCAGGTAACGCCCCAGGTTGTGAACAAAGGAATCGTAATTGTCCACCAACAGGACATGCGGCGCATCGGTAACAAGCGAACTCATGGGACCCATTCTGCCCAAATCACCGGCTCGGCGAAAGCCGGACGCGATCATCCGCCCCTAAGCCATGACCTCCATGGCCGTGCCCATGGTTTGTCCCGGTGCGGGCAATTGCGTTTCACCCATCAGATAAAAATCGATCGCCCGCGCGGCGCCCCGGCCTTCATTGATGGCCCAGACGACCAGACTTTGGCCACGCCGGCAATCGCCGGCCGCGAACACACCATCGACATTGGTCGTGTATTCACCGTGTTTGGCTTCATAGTTCGAACGACCGTCCAGGGCCACGCCCGCCGATTGTGCGGCGTAGGGTTCCGGACCCAAGAAACCGAGCGCCAACAGCACCAATTGTGCCGGCCAGGTTTTCTCGCTGCCGGCGACCTTTTCCATCTTCCAGCGACCCTCGGCGTCCTTTTCCCAGTGCACTTCGACGGTGCGCAGTCCGCTCAACTTGCCGCCGTCGTCCTTTAGAAACTCTTCGGTCAACAAACAGTATTGCCGCGGGTCGCGGCCGAATTTTGCCTGTGCTTCTTCATGACCATAATCGACGCGGAAGACACGCGGCCATTCGGGCCACGGATTGTCCGGTGCTCGTTCACCGGGCGGCTGCGGCAGCAATTCAAAATTGACCACGCTACGACAACCATGACGCAGCGACGTCGCGATGCAATCGGTACCGGTGTCACCGCCGCCGATCACGATGACGTCTTTGCCCTCGGCACTGATGAATTCGTCACCCAGGGAATCGCCGTGCACCATTTGTTTGGTGTTGGCGGTCAAAAAGTCCATTGCGAAATGAACCCCATCGGCATCGCGTCCGGGCGTTGTGTCCAAATCGCGTGGCTTGGTCGCACCACAGGCCAGCAGCACCGCGTCGTACTCGGCACGTAATTGGTCCATCGAAATGTCTTTGCCAATATCGGTTTCGGTGACCATTTCGATGCCCTCCTTGCGAAGGATGTTCAACCGACGCTCTAGAACGTCTTTGCCCAACTTCATATTGGGAATGCCATATTCCAATAAGCCACCGATGCGGCTTTCACGTTCATACACGGTGACGCGATGCCCGGCTTGGTTCAATTGATCGGCGGCGGATAAGCCGGCGGGACCGCTACCGACAATCGCGACACGTTTTCCGCTTCGCTGGCTGGGCGGGTTGGGCGTGATCCAGCCCGATTTCCAGGCGTGATCGACGATCGCGTTTTCGATACTCTTAATCGTGACGGGCGGATGGTTGATGCCAAGCACGCACGATCCCTCGCACGGCGCCGGGCAAACGCGGCCGGTAAATTCCGGGAAATTGTTGGTCTTGTGCAGCCTTTCATAGGCTTCCCGCCACCGGTTGTTGTAGACCAAGTCGTTCCATTCAGGAATCAAATTGTCGATCGGGCAACCGGAACCGGATTGGCAAAATGGCACCCCGCAATCCATGCACCGGGCACCCTGCGTTCGCAGTTGTTCGACTTTGTGTTCGGTGTAGATTTCGTCGTAATCATTCAAACGCAGCACCGGCAAACGCCAGGGGGTTTTTTGACGATCGAATTCTTTGAAGCCGGTCGGTTTTCCCATGATTCAATCCGGTGATGGAAGTGACAAACGAAAAGATCTAGTCAGAAAAGATGATGGAAAACAGCAGCTGAAACGGAGACCTTCCGGACTCACGCGTCGCCGCTGGGTTGGACAAGCGAGGTCTCCTGTTGCTTTGCCAGTTCTTCGAGTACCCGTTTGTAGTCGACGGGCATCACTTTGACGCATTGTTTCATAAAGGTTGGCCAATCTTCCAAAGCCGCCCGACCGACCACGCTACCGGTGTAATCGACGTGTCGTGAAATCAATCCCAGGACTTCGTCCGCTTCGGCTTGGCCCTCGATCTTTTCCAGTTGCACAAGCCCCAGGTTACAGCGGAGATTGAAGTCACCGCTTGTGTCCCAAACGTAGGCGATGCCGCCGGACATGCCCGCCGCAAAATTGCGACCGGTCGGTCCCAGGATCACGACTCGCCCGCCCGTCATGTATTCACAGCCGTGATCGCCGACGCCTTCGACGACGGCCGTCGCGCCGCTATTACGAACACAAAAACGTTCGGCGGCGCGGCCGCGGAAGTACGCCTCGCCCGACGTCGCTCCGTATAAGCACACATTGCCAACCAGAATATTGTTTTCGGCCGCAAAACTCGATTCGCTTGGCGGGTGAATGATGATCTTTCCGCCGGACAATCCCTTACCGACATAATCATTGGCGTCACCGGATAGTCGAATCGTGATGCCGTGTGACAAAAACGCGCCCAGCGATTGGCCCGCCGATCCGGATAACTTGACCGTGATCGTGTCATCGGGCAGCCCCGCTTGGCCGTAGCGTTTGGCGACTTCGTTGGACAGGATCGTGCCGACCGTGCGGTTGATGTTGACGATCTCCGTTTCAATCACGACCGGCCGAGCGTCTTCGAGCGCCGGCGTGGCTTCGCCGAGCAAGAACTGCATGTCCAGCGATTTTTCCAAGCCGTGATCTTGGGGGATCTGCTGAATCACGCCCACGTCCTCGTGTGGTTTTTGCGCCGGTGCCAATACGCTGGACAAATCCAAACCGTCGCTTTTCCAATGCTTGATCGCTTTGGTCGTGTCCAGCTTTTCGCTCCGACCCACCATGTCGTCGATCGACCGAAAACCCAGCTTTGCCATGTAACGCCGAGCGTCCTCGGCCACCATGAACAAATAATTGACAACGTGCTCGGGTTTTCCGGTGAACTTTTTGCGCAGCTCTGGATCTTGAGTCGCGATGCCAACCGGGCACGTGTTCAGATGACACTTGCGCATCATGATGCACCCGAGTGTGATCAGCGGTGCGGTCGAAAACCCGAATTCCTCGGCACCCAGAAGCGCGGCGATCACGACATCCCGTCCGGTCTTCAATCCGCCATCGGTCTGCAAGACGACCCGCGATCGCAAGTCGTTCAAAACCAGCACCTGATGGGTCTCCGCGATGCCCAGTTCCCAGGGCAACCCCGCATGCTTGATCGATGTCAGTGGCGATGCGCCGGTACCACCGGTGTCACCGGAGATCAAAATGTGATCCGCGTGGGCCTTGGCGACGCCCGAGGCGATCACGCCGACGCCGACTTCGGACACCAATTTGACGCTAATTCGCGCCTCGCGATTGGCGTTCTTTAAGTCATGGATCAATTGGGCGAGGTCTTCGATCGAATAGATATCGTGGTGCGGCGGCGGGCTGATCAAACCCACACCCGGCGTGCTGTAACGAATTCGGGCGATATTTGAATCGACCTTTTTGCCCGGCAACTCACCGCCTTCGCCGGGCTTGGCACCCTGCGAAATCTTGATTTGGATCTCGTCGGCATTGGTCAGGTATTCGATCGTGACGCCGAAACGCCCCGAGGCCACCTGCTTGATGGCCGAGCGTTTGGAATCGCCGTTGGGCAAGCGCTGGAAGCGGATCGGATCCTCGCCCCCTTCGCCGGTGTTGCTTTTGCCGCCCAAGCGATTCATCGCGATGGCTAGCGTTTCGTGCGATTCGCCACTGATGCTGCCCAGCGACATCGCACCGGTGCAAAAACGCTTGACGATTTCCGAAGCCGGCTGCACGTCGTCCAGCGGAATGGCGGCGTCCGGATCGTCCTTGAAGTCGAACAACCCGCGCAGCGTACAACGGTTGCGATTGTCCTCGTTGATCGTGTGGGCGAACTGCCAATAGGCATCTTCGTTGTTGGTGCGCGCGGCGATTTGCAATGAGGAAATCGCTTGCGGGCTCCACGCGTGTTTTTCGCCCTCGGCACGCCAATGGTATTCGCCCAAGTTGGGCAGACTGGGCAGCTTGTCCTCGGGCCGTTCGGGATAGCCAAGCTGATGACGTCGCAACGTTTCCTCGGCCAGGACATCAAACGAGACACCCTGGATGCGGCTGGCGGTGCCGACGAAACACCGATCGATGACCTCGTCGCGCAATCCCAAGGCTTCGAAAATTTGCGCACCCTTGTAGGACTGCAGCGTGCTGATGCCCATCTTGGCCATCACCTTCAACATGCCCTTGGCGACCGCCTTGCGGTACGCGGCAACGATTTTGTCATCGTCGTAACTGTCGCCCATCAAACCGTCGCGCCGGGCTTGCCAAATCGATTCGAACGCAAGATAGGGATTGATCGCATCGGCCCCGTAGCCGACCAACAAACAGAAGTGATGGACTTCCCGCGCCTCGCCGGTTTCCAGCACCAAACCGATCTGCGTTCGCTTAGACTTGGCGACCAGGTGGTGGTGGACGGCGCCGGTGGCCAACAGCGCGCTGACCGGGACGCGGTCGGGACCGATCTTGCGATCGGTCAAGACAACCAATTCGATGCCCGCGTCCGCGGCGTCCTCGGCTTCGCTGGCGATGCGATCGAGCGCACGGGTCAAACCCGGTTTTCCTTCGGCGCGATCAAACGTGATGTCGATGACCCGGCTTTTCCAGCCTTCGTAGTCGATCTCCTTGATCGCGGCGACCTCCTCGTTGGTCAAAATCGGATGGTCAACCAGCAAACGATGGCAATGCTCGGGCGTTGCGGCCAACAAATTTTGTTCGGGGCCGATGTAGCATTCCAGCGACATGATCACCTCTTCGCGAATCGAATCAATCGCGGGATTGGTGACCTGTGCAAACAACTGCTTGAAGTAATCGTAAATCATCCGCGGCTTGTCGGACAAACACGCCAGCGCGCTGTCGTTGCCCATCGAACCGACCGGATCACGCGATTGTTCCACCAATGGACGAAGCATAAACTTCATCGTTTCGGCGGTGTAACCAAACGCTTGCATCCGAGGCAGCAGGGTATCGCCGTCGTAACCGTGCGGTTGGTTTTGCGGGTTCAAATCGGCCAAGCGAATTCGGTTTTCGCGAAGCCAATCCCCATAGGGCATTCGCTTGGCAAATTCGGACTTCAATTCCTCGTCGGGAATCAAGCGTCCCTTGTCGAAATCGACCAAGAACATTTTGCCCGGTTGCAGCCGCCCCTTCTCTTTGACGATGGACGGATCGACCGGCAACACGCCAACTTCCGACGCCATGATGACGCGATCGTCGTTGGTGATGTAATAGCGACTCGGTCGTAGCCCGTTGCGATCGAGCGTCGCGCCGATGTAATTGCCGTCGGTGAAAACGATCGACGCGGGTCCATCCCAGGGCTCCATCAAACACGAAAAATACTCATAAAACGCACGTTTGTTTTCGTCCATCGTGTCGTGCTTTTGCCACGCCTCGGGGACCATCATCATCACGGCCTCCTGCAACGTGCGACCATTCATCAGCAGAAATTCAAGCACGTTGTCGAAGGTTCCCGAGTCCGAAAGGTGCGGCTCGGCGACCGGAAAAAGCTTCTGCAAATCATCGCCAAAGAATTCACTCTTGGCGGTGCCCTGACGCGCCTGCATCCAATTGCGGTTGCCGCGGAGCGTATTGATTTCGCCGTTGTGGCTCATGAAGCGCAGCGGTTGGGCACGGTCCCAGGACGGAAACGTGTTGGTCGAAAAACGGCTGTGAACGAGCGCCAGATGGGTTTCAAAGTCGGGATCGTTCAAGTCCGGAAAATACGGCAACAACTGGTCCGGCGTCAGCATGCCCTTGTAGATGATGACCTTGGTCGACAACGAGCAAACGTAGAAGACGAGTGCCTGTTGCAGGTCCGGGTTTTCACGAATTTCGATGCTCGCCCGTTTGCGGATCAAATACAGCTTGCGTTCAAACTCGTCATCGCTTAAACCCGCGCCGGCACCGACGAACAGCATCTCGATCTTGGGCTCGCTGGCCCGTGCCGTGGGTCCGACGTCCGCGCCGGCGGTGTCTTGCGGCACATCCCGCCACCCGATCAATCGTTGGCCGGCCTCGCGAATCCGAGTTTCGACCATCATCTTGCAAAATTCGCGTTCCTCGTCGTCGGTCGGCAAAAACACCAAGCCGGCGGCATAGCGACCGGCCGCGGGCAGGGTGACGTCAAATGCATCGCGGGCGACCTTGGCAAGAAACTTGTGTGGCAGCCCACACATCATTCCCGAACCATCGCCGGTATTGGGTTCGCAGCCGCAGGCGCCGCGGTGGTCCATCGCGCGCAAAATCTGGCTCGCGTCCAGCACGTTTTGGTGGCTCGCGATGCCGTTGATCTGTGCGATGAAGCCAACACCGCAATTGTCTTTCTCGTAAGCCGGATCGTACAAACCGATTTTGCCGGGCGCGACCAAGCGCGGCTTCGCGCCCGCCTTGGACGTGCTGGTGCTTGCACCGGAGATATGGGGGTTCGTGATCGGCATGATTGATTTCCACTTTGAGCTTCGCGGGGCCGGCCAGCGGCGGGCGAATAGGGAGAATAGAAAAGCGCGTTACGCGACAACCGAAACGTGGCCGGGGCCACTGGGCGGTTTGTTGCCGTTGCCCGCTCGGGGCGCGATTTGTTCATCGACGGGTTTGCCCAATAACAAGGCACCCAATTCAGCGGCCGGCGCGGACAACCGGTCGCCTCGGCGAAACGCCATCGAGAGTGGCCGGGACATTCGAAAACCACGACACGCCACCACCCGCAGCGCGCCGTCGGCCGTTTCACGTCGGGCGGCGGCCTCGGGAAGGATTCCAATTCCGCCGGTTGCCTGCATGGCGCGAATCATTGAATCGGTGTTGTCGAACGCCATCGAAACGTTGATCGTGACGCCTTGGCCGGACAACGCGCGATCGATTTCTTGACGCAGGCGAAGGTTCCGATTGAAGCCGATCATTTCGACATCGGCCAAATCGGAGACTTCGATGTCGTGGCGTTTGGCGAACGGGTGCGATGCCGCACACATCACCCGCATGGGTTCGTCCAGCCAGGGAATGACGGTGAAATCGCGGCTGCCGCGAGCGAAGCTGACCAACCCAAAGTCGACCTCGCCGGCCGACACCATGTCAAAGACACGTTCGGAGGTGCCAAAAGACGTCCGCACGACCACGTCGGGGTTCGTTTCCCGGTAAGCCTCGGCGGCGGGCGGCATGTAAGTCAGCCCGATGGAAACCAGCGACCCGACAGAAACCTGACCACCGCCCTTGGCACCAATGCGGCGAGCGTTATCGCTCAGCCGGGCATAGGATCGCAGCATGCCCTGGGCACCGCGATGAAATTCCAGCCCGGCGGCGGTCAGACTGGGCGGCCGTTTCGCCCGCTCGACCAACCGGGTGCCGACCTCGGCCTCGAGTGCGGCGATGGCCTGGCTAACGGCACTTTGGGTCACCTGAAGCGATTCCGCGGCGCGGGAAAAGCTGAGGTGATCGGCGACCGAGCAGAATATTTCCAGGTTACGGAAGCTCAAGAATGCGGCTCTCGAAAAAGATTAGTGTCTCTTATCGGTGGCCACGCAGTATAACACTACTCCGTTCCAAAAGAAACAGGTTCTCCGCGGCGGCGGTAAGCGGCAAGCCCGGCGAAACGTTGCAAGCCTGGCGAAACGCGGCAAGGCTGGAGTAGAACCGGCTGACCGGGTAAATAGCATCCTGCTTGTGCTTTGTTCCCCTCCCACCTGTTGTTCCCCTTCCACCCGACGCACCGCCACCATGCACGAATTCCGCGTCGCCGTGCTGCTGCCGATGGAGATTGGATACGGGCGGGGGGTGATGCAGGGGATCGGTCAATACGTCAGCCAAACCCATCGCAACGCCGAAGTCCCAAACTGGCGCATTTACCGCTCCGAAGCGAGCTGCGACGTCCTGCCGTTGATGAAACGCTGGAAACCCCATGGAGTGATCGCGCATATCGCCAGCAACGATCTGGCCCGTTCGTTGACGCGGATCCCGCAGCCGGTCGTCAACACGACCAGCACCGTTCGTGATTGGGACGGTGCGCTGGTCGAAGTCGATCACGACAAAATCGGACGACTTGCCGCGGAGCATTTTTTGTCGCGGGGCTTTCGCAGCTACGGCTATGTCGGCAGCGGTTGGGCCGGGTTTTCCACATCACGGGAAGCCGCCTTTCGAAACGAGATCGAAGCCGCCGGCTTTGGCCTCAGCGCCTGCCATCTCGACTACTTGCCCGCGCCGCCGACAAACCAGCCCTGGAACCAGATCGACGCCCAACTTGTCCGGTGGCTGAAAAAACTTGCCCTGCCGTGTGCGGTTCTCGCATCCAACGATCGCCCCGCCCGGGAACTTGTCGACGCTTGCCAGTCCCTCGGTTTGAACGTGCCCGGTGATGTCGCGGTCCTGGGCGTGGACGACGACGAATATGAATGCTTCCTGGGCGATCCACCCATTTCCAGCATTGGCAACCCAAGTCAGGCGATCGGCCGCGTCGCGTGCGAAATGCTGATGAACTTGATGGAAAATGGGACCACCGCCAAGCTTCGGCAATCGGTGGCCCCAACCCATGTTGTGGTTCGCCAGTCAAGCGATGCCTACGCGGTCAGCGATCCGTATCTTCACCAAGCACTGGAGATGATTCGTCACGAGGCGACCAAGGGACTGACGCCAGCGATGATTCACCAGCGGCTGGATTGTTCGCGTCGTTTGCTGGAGCGTCGATTCCGCGAACGCCTCGGCCACAGCATGCTTGAGGAAATTACACGCGTTCGCCTGCGGCACGCGCACCAACTTCTCTTGGAAACGCGTCTGCCGATTGAGCGAATTGCACAACGGGTCGGCTTCACGCACCCGCGAACCTTCAGCGCTCGATTTCGAAAACACTTTTCACAGTCGCCGACGCAGGCCCGGCGGACCGGCAACGACGGCCAATAAGCCGCCCAACCAGCTGTCGCAAAACGTGATCCCGATTGCGCAATTGCGTCTATTCCCGTCAATTTGACCGCCCATAATGGGCCACGATGTCAAATGCCACGCCACTAGCGGAAACCGCACCGACCGCGGATCACCTGCCCGAATCGCCCGACCCGATTCTGCCGCCGGGGGCCAAGCTGCCATTCGTCCTGCTGGCCAGCTGCTTCCTGTGGTGGGCGATCGCCAACAACTTGACCGACCCCCTGGTCAAGGTGTTTAAAGAAATTTTTGGGATGAGCACGTTTCAGGCGTCGCTGATCCAGATGGCTTTTTATGGTGGCTACTTTTGCATGGCGTTGCCGGGCGCCTTGATCGCTCGAAAGTTCACCTACAAAACCGGTGTCCTGGTCGGGCTGGGCATTTATGCGGCTGGATGCTTCTTGCTGTATCCGGCGATGCTGTCCCAAGCGTTCCTGTTTTTTTGCGTCGCCTATTACGTGCTCGCGTGTGGCCTGGGGGTTCTGGAAACCAACGCCAATCCCTACGTGCTCGCCCTGGGCAGCGAACCGACAGCGACGCGGCGTTTGAACTTTGCCCAGGCGTTCAATCCGATCGGGGCCGTGCTTGGCATCGTTCTATGCCAAGTCTTAGTGATGGCTCGGTTGCCGCAAGACAACGACGGCAATCTGTCGATCCAGGCATCACAAGCTTCTTCATCACTGACCACCGTCATCATCCCTTACTTGTCGGTTGCCGCCGTTTTGGCGCTCGTCTGGATCGCCATTTTTTTCACTCGCATGCCGGTGGCCAAAGAAGATTACAAACAGATCGACTTGGCCGGCACCGTCAGGCGTTTGTTTGGCAACGGAAACTATGTGTTCTCGGTCGTGGCTCAGTTTTGTTATGTCGGGACGCAGATCAGTGTTTGGACTTATACAAACTTTTACATTCCCGAAGCGATCGACGTTTCGCAGGAGACCGCCCTGCGCTGGCACACCGGTGCGTTGATCCTGTTTGGGGTGATGCGTTGGGTGTTCGTCGGATTGATGATTCGGTTTCAAGAAACGACACTGCTGTTGTTCGCTGCCGTGATGGCGTCGCTGGCAACGGCCGGCGTCATCTTTATCGGCGGCATGGTGGGTGTCATTTCGCTGGTGTGCATCAGCGGATTCATGTCGATGATGTTCCCCACCATTTTTGGGCTGGGCTGCAGTGACCTGGGCGAAGACACCAAGCTCGCATCTTCGGGCCAAATCATGGCCATCGTGGGCGGCGCCGTGATCACGCCGCTGCAGGGATGGATGGAAGACTCCATCGGTGTCCACTACTCCTACCTGCTTCCCCTGGGATGCTTTTTGGTTATCGGAGCCTACGCGATTTTCAAGCGCATTCATCAACGTGCGTCATCGTTTTCCAAAGAGACCTCGGCAACCCGATGAATTTCATCTATCGCTTGGCGATCGCTGCCATTTCATTGCTTGTGTTCTGTGTTACCCATCCATCGATTGGCAACGCCCAGGCCCAGGATCGGCCAATGCCCGCAAAGCGATTTGTTGATGACGTTCAATTGCTTTCCAAGCATACCGATGCGGTGGTGCTACGCCGCGACCGCGCGGCGATCGTGGTGGTGCCGGAATATCAAGGCCGGGTGATGACCGCAACGGCTCGCGGAGAGGAAGGTTTAAGCAGCGGTTGGATCAACGATGCGCTCGTCAAGCAAGGCGTTGTCTCGGATGAACAAGCCAAAGGCTCCCTTGACGAACACATGTATGCCTTTGGCGGCGAAGAACGATTCTGGATGGGGCCCGAGGGTGGCCA
>JBCCRW010000159.1:0-12010 GCA_039201055.1 Planctomycetota bacterium
AACCTCAGTAGCTCGACTCTCCGAGTCGAAGAAGAAAACGACTCGGAGAGTCGTGCTACTTTGTCAAACGACTCGGAGAGTCGTGCTACTTTGAAGAAGTCTCGGAGAGTCGGGTTACCTTAGCAATCCCGCACACCATGACAGCGAGCCCATATTCATGAGCAATGACCTGGAAGATTTTTTGCGTCGCGCCGCCCAGAAGCGGCACGCCGGTGAAGTTGCCCGTCGCGAAGAGAAAAGTCGGCCACCGCGTCGACCGCTCTCGGAGTACTCCGACGCACGTAGCGAGCGGGTCATCCGGCCCTCGCCAGAAGAGGCCGAAGAGGTGATCTTGGCCGAGGTCGTGCCGACGACTCGGACCACCGTACAAACCAAACCGCGCCGCCAAGCTTCGAATTCGCGTTCGCAGGGCCAAGGGGCAAGGTCGCAGGGCCAAGGGGCAAGAGGCCATCAGCAAGCGAGTCCGCAGGCGGGTTCACGGGGTGATGCCGTCGCCGCTGCCATGGCGTCCATGGGTGGGGAACCCACCGCTCCGATGCAAGACGAAGCCCATGCGGCCGACACTGGCCAGCAGAACACGACGGCCAAGGATTTGGTCCAAATGCTCCGCAGCCCCCAGGGCATTCGCCAGGCATTCCTGCTACGCGAAATTATCGATCGCCCCGAACATCGCTGGTAGCGGAACATCGCTGGTGGCGGAACATCGCTGGTGGCGGAGCATCGCTGGTAGCGGAGCATCGCTGGTAGCGGAACATCGCTGGTAGCGGAACATCGCTGGTAGCGGAACATCGCCGGCAGCCGTGCATCGCTAATCTGTCCTTGGCAATCGGCCGTGGCGATTTTAAGATTCGGGGCCCTCGGGCGTGGGGCCCCCTCCACGCCGATCTTTGTTCTCGATCGGTCCCGTTGCTATGTCCGCCCCCAAGCCCCGTCACGTCATTTCCGCCCTGGTGCAAAACGTACCCGGGGTTCTGGCACATATCTCCGGGATGCTGGCCAGTCGCGGCTTTAACATCGATTCATTGGCAGTTGGTGAGACCGAAGACCCCCATCTTTCGCGGATGACTTTCGTTGTCGTTGGCGACAACGCCGTGCTGGAACAGGTCGGCAAGCAGCTTGAAAAGATCGTGACGGTCGTCAAAGTCCTGGACGTCAGTGCACAGGACTTTGTTGAACGGGATTTGTTGCTGATCAAGGTCAAGGCACCCGCCGGTTCGACTCGCAGCGAGATTCGCGAATTGGTCGATATTTTCCGCGGCAAGATTGTCGATGTCGGTCCGGAAGAAGTGATGGTCGAAATCAGCGGCCGCGAGAACAAGGTTCAAGCCTTCATCGAGCGGATGCGTCCCTTCGGCATCACTGAACTGGTCCGCACGGGGCGGATCGCGATGGTCCGTAGCGAAAACGTCGCCCCGGCTCGCGGGATCCAACGCGTCAACGTCGCTGGCTGACCGACCCGCTTGAAAACAACCCCGCTGACAAACGAACCTGCTCGCTCGTGGCCGGTCCGCGCTTTCTCCTTACAAACATCGCCTTTCAACATTCACAAAAAGAGTCCCCCATGCCCGCGACGATTTACTACGAGAACGATGCCGATTTGTCTCACCTAAGCGGCAAGACGGTCGCGATTTTGGGATACGGTTCCCAGGGCCATGCCCAAGCCCAAAACCTACGCGACAGCGGCGTCAACGTGGTCATCGGCCAACGTTCGGGCTCGGCCAATTACGACCTCGCCGTTTCACATGGCTTCAAGCCGATGTCAATTGCCGAAGCGACCAAGGCCGCGGACGTGATCAATTTGTTGCTTCCCGATGAAGTCCAGGCGGACATCTTCCAAAACGAAATTCGCGACAACCTTTCCGGTGGCAACGTGCTGATGTGCAGCCACGGATTCAATGTTCATTTTGGTCAAATTCAGCCGCCCGTGGGAATCGATTCTCTACTGGTCGCCCCCAAGGGCCCCGGGCATTTGGTTCGCAGCGAGTACGAGAAGGGTGGTGGCGTGCCGTGCCTGATCGCACTCGGCGACGACGCCTCCACCGTCACCAAGGACATCGGCTTGGCGTACGCCAAAGGCATTGGCGGAACGCGCGGCGGTGTGATCGAAACGACCTTTGCGGAAGAAACCGAAACCGATTTGTTTGGCGAACAGGTCGTGCTGTGCGGCGGGGTGAGTGAATTGGTCAAGGCCGGTTTTGAAACCTTGGTCGAGGCCGGATACCAACCGGAAATGGCCTATTTTGAATGCATGCATGAATTGAAGCTCATCGTCGATTTGCTGTACCAAGGCGGTTTGAGCTACATGCGATATAGCATCAGCAATACGGCCGAATACGGTGACTACGTCACCGGACCGCGAATCATCACGCCGGAAACAAAGGCCGAGATGAAACGGGTTCTCACGGAAATCCAAAATGGCACCTTTGCGAGGAATTGGATTTTGGAAAACCGCGGCGGCGCGGCGTTCTTCAAAGCCACCCGTCGTCGGGAGCGCGATCACGGTGTCGAACAAATTGGCCGCGGTTTGCGGCGAATGATGTCGTGGATTGAAGAAAAGGAAGTTTGAATCGGAACTGCGTTTCGCATGTCCGATTCGAATTTTCCGGCGCAAGAAATCGTCGCGCGTGTTTCGCATCTGCACAAGTATCACGTCGCGCTCTGGCATGAGCATGGCGAAACGCCGTCCCAAGATCGGGGCGGCGATGTTGCCGAGGCGAAGCGAGTGTTTGACGCGGGCCCGTTGCGGCGTGTAATCGATGTCGTCATCGACCAACACGCTTCCAATTTCCGACTGTGGCATCAAGAAGATCGTGCGCGTCTGACCGGCGCGGACGATTCGGTCATCGCGGCGGCCAAACGTGCAATCGATGCGGAGAACCAGATTCGTAACGATTTGATCGAAACGATTGACGAATGTCTGATCGAAGCCATGGGTGTGGGAAATTTGGCCGATGACACCGAGCTTCCCATGGCGACCGAAACACCCGGCTCGGCCATCGACCGGCTTAGCATCATGTCGCTGCGACAGTTTCACTATCGCGAATCGCTCGCCCACGAAACATCTCGCGAGCAAGCATCCGCCAATGCGGAACTGCAATCCGAATTGCAATCACGCTTGGATCGGTGCGAATTGCAACGACGTGAGCTTGCCGAATCGTTGTCGCACTTGATCCGCGATCTTGCCGGTGGCGTGAAACGGTACCGCGTTTATCGCCAACTCAAGATGTACAACGATCCGCGTTTTCGAAAGAACTAGCCAATCCGTCTTGCTCCGATCAAATTTCAGAATCGGGCTGGATTCCCTAACCGGCAAAGTCGATACCTGACGTATCCCGGCGCCGCCTGGAAAGCGTTGGCGGTATCGCAACCGTCTTCGCGTTTGGTTGGCGGAACGATCGCCGGGGCTCCCTCCCGCGTGAAACACTTCCGGAATCCACGGACATGCAAAGTCGTCGAAACGACTCAGAAAATCGTTTTCCCATTCGGCTGTTCGATCCACAGTCTGACGGTCAACCCGCCGCATCGCTCGATGGCGGTGGCGAAGCGCGAAAGTCGCGTGAAGAACGAGAGCTGGATCGAATCAGCGGTGTCGCTGATGCTCGCAGCGTGACCATCACGTTAGGGCAAATGGTCCCGTTGGTGACCGACGCGGCTGAAAAAAATCGCTTGTGGTTGACGGATTTTGCCGACGAAAAAGTCCGCATTGACGCCGACCTGTACGAAGTCCTGTTGGCCTACCAACGAATGTCACGTCGCGACGCCGCCTAGCTTCGCGGCCAGGAAACCATCGGCCGTCGATTTTGGTCGTCGGCTCGCCCCCATTCTTTTTGGATCGAGGAATTTCATTATGCGTTCGATTGCCGTCATCAACCAGAAAGGTGGTGTGGGAAAAACGACCAGCAGTGTCAACTTGGCCGCCGCGCTGGCGCGTGCGGGGCGTCGCGTCTGCGTGATGGATTTGGACCCGCAGGCACACGCTTCGTTGCATTTTGGCATCACGACCCGCGACGGCGATCCCAGCATGTACGAAGTGCTGTGCGGGGATGTGTCGTTACAGCAGGCGCGCCGCAGGGTCGACGATACGCTTAGCGTGGTGCCCAGCAACCTGGACCTGGCCGCCGCCGAAATGGAATTGGCCAGCGAGGTTGGTCGGGAAATGATTCTTCGCGACGCGATTGACCAAGATGATGAATCGTTCGACTATCTGGTGCTGGACTGCCCGCCTTCGCTGGGGGTGCTGACGGTCAACGCGTTGGTCGCGGTACAGGAAGTCTTTCTTCCGTTACAGCCGCACTTTTTGGCCCTACATGGGCTAAGCAAGTTGCTGCGAACGATCGAGGTCGTTTCGCGAAGGCTGAACCACTCGCTACGTTTGTCCGGTGTGCTGCTGTGCATGTACGATTCGAATACGCGTTTGGCAGCGGAAGTTTCGACCGACATCGAAGAATTCTTTCAGTCGACCCGAGGCATGCGCGACTTTTACGCGCGTTCAAAGTTTTTTAACACCAGGATCCGCCGCAACGTGCGTTTGGCCGAGGCCCCAAGTTTTGGGCAGTCCATTTTTGAATACGCACCCGATAGCAACGGTTCGCTGGACTACGCCGCGTTGGCCGAAGAGGTCATCGAACAAGAACAACACGAAGGCGTCGCCAAAGCCGCCTAGAAGACCATCCCATCGGCTCCGGTTGATCCGGTTGATTCGGGCGATCCGTTTGATCCGTTTGATCCGGCATTTCGACGAGCGTTTAACTTGTCCAGCCCGCCGTCGTGCTGTAGCGATTCGCCGAATTTTTATGCCGCCATCGCGATCATCCGCGGCCTGATCGACACGCCGACGGCATGGGCACCGCTTTTCCCCGTCTGCGGCGGATTTGGAAGTCCATAAGCTGCGGCTCGAAAGAATTCAAAGCAACAAAGCGGTGATCATTTTTTCAGTAATACAAGCTCCTTTGCTTGTCCCCGAAATCGCTCATTCAACGCGTTCAGTAGAGTTGGTGTTAAATTTTCAAAAAAATTGTGCGGGTACGTCGGCTTGCCGACGCGATTTAGATTCAAGGGCGAGAAGCAGAAATTCGAGCGAACCGGACCAAGAACACCTTCTTGGCTTGGCCTGCAAAGCTGTATCGTCCGCACGGGCACACTCCGAGGCGCGTATTCGTTCGCGTCTTTAACCACTGGCTTTGCATGGAATCCATTTGATTCGGTGCAAGGTGTTGTTTGCTGTATCGATTGAGCCTCCTCCCGTGCTTCATTTGCGTTTTGTCAGCCTCTTTTTGGCGTTGTCGGTTTCCACATTTTTATCGTCGGTTGCCCTCGGCGAAACTGTGTTGCGATTTGATTTCGCGAGTTCGTCGACGCTGCGTGACGTGAGCTTCGATACCGGCGTCTTTTCGACGATTGGGGACGCCGGTGCCACTCTGGGGACGGGGCAATTTACGGCGCTCCAATTTGACGGATTTTTGGATCCCGAATTCGCCGATATCGGTGTCAACGCCGAGGTTTCAATCAGCGGTTTGCAGGTCAACGGGATGGCACAGACCTTTGGGACCGTGATCGGTCAAGAATTTACCGGCGGCACGATTTCGGTCTTCGATGACATGCAAACACTGCTGCTAAGCGCGAGCTTGGGCGACAGCACGCTGTTCGGGTCCACGGTCAGCGGCACCGCGCAATTGTCCAACACGAGCCCGGTGACTTTCGATGGCGGAACGCTTCTTCCGTTCCTGGACCCTAACAGCGGTGGTTTGAGTGTGTCGATGGTCAACGTGCGGACCGGCTCTTTGGTGGGTCTTCGCGAGAATGCTGGTGTTTTGAACAACTTTAGTGCCGACGCGAGCGGCCAAATCGAAGCCGCCGCCGTGATCCCCGAGCCGCTTGGCGGAGCGTTCTTGGGGCTGCTGGGCATCGTCGCCTTCGCGTTCCATTCGAGGCGTCGGATTTCATTTCGAGAACTGTCGGCGTGCGCAACACATGCAGCAGATCGGCGGCCCCGTTTCTTGTTCGCAAAGTTGGCACGACGCGTCTCAACCGGAACGCTGACCATCGCCGTCATGGTCATCGGAATGACACAATCCGCCGACGCCGGCGTCATCATCCGCGCCAACCTGAATGGTGCCCCGACATCAGTTGGCGATTTACGTTTCGAAAACGGCGAGCTGTTTACCCTCGACGATGGGCACACGCCGATTGGCGATCAACGCACTGACATCGAATTCGAATCGTTCCTATCGCCACTGTTTGCAAATATCGCTGACCTGGCATCGTTCAGCCTCGATGGAGTGATGGCGGATGGACCCGTGCAGTATCTTGGCACGGGGCCCAGTGTGTTTCAGGAAACGGTGGGCGGGACATTTCGCCTTTATGATTCGGCGGACAGCCTATTGCTGGAGGGCGAATTGCAAACCGGCTTGATCGCCGGTTCGCTCACGGCTTCGACGGGTGGCTTCATGTCCACTTCGCCGGTCATCTTCACGGCCGGGTCATTGCTGCCGTCGCTGCCGCTGCACGCGGGCGATTTCTCGATGACGTTCTCGGGAATCCAGTCCGACGCGGGAGCGGCGCTAAGTGACGCCGGCGGCGTGCTAAGCGGATTCCGTGCCGACGGGCAGGTACTGATCGATAGCCAACCCGTGCCTGAACCGGGAACCCTGGCTGCATTTGCCACTCTTTGCTTGGGTGGCTTGGTTTCGCGGCGAATCCGCCTTTAATTTTGTCGGCGCCGACCTGGGTCGTGCGTTCGCGACTGATGAAATTTTATGCGTTTATTGGCCCAAGCGGCGTAGCATTTCCAGCGGAACGTAGAACTTGCGATAGGTTCCGCCGTCGCTGAATCGTTGACCACTGGAGTCGGGCACCAGGACCGTCGCCCGTCGGGTGATGCGATTGACTCGGCCCCGACGCGTGCGGCCGTCGACGCGGAATTCAACATCGTCGCCAACTCGGATGTTGAACTTGCGGGCGGCTCGTTCCCGCTGGGTGATCAAATCGTGGCGAAAATCGCTGTGGTCAAAATAGCGTTTGGCGATGTTTTGGAAGCGGGGCTGATTGCAGTTGCCGTCATTCCAGATCAGCATCTCGATCAGGTGCACCAATTCGTGTTCGGTGACCCGCTGCATCGCCTCGAGCCGATCGCGGCAGCGACGCCCCGTGACTTCAACCGGCCGATCAACGTCCTTGAAGGTTTGAAACAACAGCGTCGACGAAAGCACCAATTTAAATTTTCGTGGCGCGTCATAGCCGTCGGGATACTGCGTGACCATCTTGCCGGCGATGCTGGTCATCCGCGATGAAAAATCGAATTGGATGCCTTCGGCGCGAACGATTGGCAACAAACGACCGGCGAAGAAAAATTCATCATACAACTGCACCATCCGCGTCAGGTCATCCACACCGACGCGCGTAAAATTCGGCCGATCAATGGACCGCGAACATTGCAGGGTTTGTTCGTGGATCGACGCCTGCATCCGGCGTATGTCCGCCCGATCGAATTCACGGATCGCGACTTCGCCAGCGAGGTTGCCGAGAATCTGGCGATCGCGTGGTGTGATTGATTGTGGTGTGATTGATTGATTCGAAGCTCGAGATTTTGTTGGCGCTGATTCGCTCGGCACTTGTTCGCGAACCAGCGATTGACGCAATCGATCGGCCGGTCTGTTGTAGGCTTTGCTTTTTCGAGACGCTTTGGACACGAGTGATCCATTCCGTGGTGATTGCCAAGGGCTACGACGCAAACGATCCGCGACGGCAAACCCGTAGAGCCTGTTCGATCTCGTGCCGCACATCCGCATCGGCCTCCATCGAAAGCCTTAGTTTAAGGATTTCCGGCGACGCGATGGGGTCGATGCGGGCCATCGCCCAGGCACACGCGCCGCGGACAAGCGCCTCGGAATCTTGTAGGCCTTGCCGCAAATACGGAAGGTCATCGCGGGTGCCGATATTGCCAAGCACGATCGCCGCGTTGCGAAGCATGCCGCGGCGACGGGTTCGCCACAACGGTGTCTTGCGAAATCGCTCGCGAAATTCGGCTTCGTCAAGTTGCAGCAATTCTCGTGGGGACAACGATGTCAGCCTATGGCCCGCCGTTTCAATCTGTTCGCGACGGCCGCGTTTGCGATTCCAAGGGCACACCTGCTGGCAAACGTCGCAGCCGAACAGCCAATCGCCCATGCCCTCGCGAAGTCCCGGATCAATCCAGCCGTCGTGTTCAATGGTCAAGTAGCTGATGCACTTGCGGGCATCCAAGACATTGGCTTGCACAAACGCGTCCGTGGGGCATGCATCCAAACAAGCCGTGCAGGTTCCACAATACGAATGCGTTGGATTGCCCAGTTCGCGGTCACCGGGTTCGCTGTCACCGGGTTCGCTGTCATTGGGATCGCAATGCGGAAAGTCCAGTCGTATTTCCGCATCGGTCAGGATCACGGCCAAGAAAAAATAGCTGCCCCAGGTTCGATTTAGGAGCAGTGTGTTTTTCCCTCGCCATCCCAAACCGGCAAGTTCCGCCACTTCGCGTTCCATCAACGGTGCCGTATCGACAACCGCGCGAAATCGATGCGGATTATGAAGTTCATTCAAACGCCGACAAACCGGTTTCAAATCACGGTGGATGACATCGTGATAATCGGCACCTTGCCAAACATAGCGAGCGATTTTTCCATGACCGCGGCCGACGGGATGATGATCCGAGGCGTGATACGGTTTGGCCAGTGCGATCAAATAGCGGGCTTGGGGCAGCACACCGCGCGGATGGCGGTAGGCGTCTTTTCGCGATGCCAGGTAATCCATCGATCCTGCGTAGCCGGCGTCCAACCAGTCCAAGAGATTCGAAAAGCCGCCTGAATCGACGGCGGGCGTGATTCCCAGGCATTCAAAACCTGCACTCTGCAGTTCAGCGGCGAATCCGGCGTCCAGGGAAATGACGGTCATCGATTTCGCTTCACCCGGCAACGCGGCGCCGCAAATCATTCAGCTTCCGCCGCGCCGATCCATCGTCGATCGCGGCGGCAGCACATTGGACCGCGTCACGCAACTCCGTTTCTCGATCGCATAGCAGCAACGCAACCGCGGCACCGGCCACGACCGTATCGCGGACCGGGCCTTGTTGTCCGTCCAACAGATCCTCAATCATGGCCGCGCTGGCGGGCGAGTCGGCGGCGCGGATGTCCTTCAATTGCACCGGAGATAGACCGAAGTCGCTTGCGTCCAAAACGAGTGTCTTGGGTTTGACCGTGCCGGACGCTTGGTCACGACCGACGCCGCTGACGTCCAGGATTGTGGTGGGTGAAGCCAAGGACACTTCGTCTTGGCCATCTTCGGCGTGCAGAATCATCGAACGCTTTGTCCGCAGGCCCGCCATCGCCGCGGCGACCAGCGCTTGATCGGCGGGTGAAGACGTACCCAATAACTGGTGCGTTGCCGCCGCCGGATTGCAAAGCGGACCCAGCAAGTTGAACAACGTCTTGACGCCCAAACGCCGTCGCACGCCCACGACATGTTTCATCGCGGGGTGAAGAGCGGGGGCGAAGCAGAAGCACAGCCCATCGCGATCCAACCGGGCGGAGACCTCGTCGGCATGCGATTCCAAACCCACACCGAGACATTCCAGCACATCCGCCGAACCACTGTGGCTGGTCGCTTTGCGGTTACCGTGTTTGGCGACCGCGACGTCACACGCGGCCACCACAATCGCGACCGCCGTGCTGATGTTAAACGTGCCGCTGCCACTGCCGCCCGTGCCACAGGTATCCAGCAAGACTTCATGACGGTGCGGAATTCGCGTCATGTGCTGCCGCATCGCCTGGGCGGCACCGACTAATTCGTCGACGGTTTCGCCCTTTTCGGCTAGGGCAAGCAGCAACGCTGCGATGGCGTCGTCGGACGATTCGCCACGCAGCATGGCGTCAATCAATTGGGCCGCCGTGTCCCGGCTCAGATGACCGCCGTCGCGGACTTGGTCGGCGGCTTGTTGAATAGGGTCCACGGAAAAATCGACCTGCATAGCATTGGCGTCAAAGAAAACAACCCGAGTTTAGCTTGACGCTAGCAATTTGTTCAGTCGCCGTCGGCGGGCGAGATCGCCTGAATCCGTAGATCGTCCCACGCCGCCCGAAACGACGGCACACGATTGAAGGGGTTGGAAAAGTCGGTGCTGTAAACGCCCACGAACAATCCGCTGGGCGCGGTGCCGCCTAATTCGCTTCCTTGCGCGTTGATGGCATCGACAACTTCGCCCGAAATCGCGAATGGAACACCCGTGATCGTATCTCCGACGTCTTGGTTGTTCGCATCAAGCGCCTGAGCATGCGTGGTAACGATGGGGCGGTCGGCGTCACTGCGGTCGATCGCCAGCGTCAAACGAAAACGCGGCGCCGCGGCTTGAAGCACATCCAACGAAATCGATTGGGCTTTCGCGGAATTGCCCGGACGCGCGTCGGCTTGATCGTCCGCGTTGTCCCACCGAACTTCGATCCGGTTTCCGCCACCACCATACGAACGGGTCAGCTTGATGTAACTTTGCTGCGTTCCCGTACCGATTTGCAAGCCAACGGCCGCCGACGGAGCTTGTGGCAAGCCACCTTCGGGCAACACAATGACCGACGATACTTCAAAAGCATCGACCTGCGAAGCATTGATCATCAACCCATAATCATCGCTGCTGGCGTTGTTTTGGTTGAAACTGTCGCCGTTGCCCGTGAGCACTTGTAGCAGACCGTCGCGGATCTCGGCGGCTTCGCCGGTCAATACGCCATAGGGATCATCCGCATAAAACGCATCAATGGCATCGGGGTCGATATTGATTCCCGTCAATCCGCTCGCTGCATCCAGTGGTGGGGTGCCGTTGGGCTGGTCGAATTCCAGCACGATGTCCTCGCCGGCGGTCAGGACGCGTGAAGTCCCGTTGGCCGCGTCCTCCGGTGCAGGATCCAGATTGTCACGAATGCCGTCGCCATCGGTATCCATGGTGACCGGTCGCTGGGCATCGCGAAAGCGTTGCAGCACATCGTCGGAATCGATGGCCCGACCCAGCCCAGCACCCACAACAAAACGCAGGGGTTCGGACAATCCGGTGCTGCGGTCGGCAACGGGATTGGCGTATCGCTGCAGGTCGGATATCCCGCTGAGCGAGTTGTTTTCGATCACCGCTTGGCCGGCGGCATCGGTGTTGACCAGGGGACGTTCCAGATCACGAATCTCGATCCGGTTGTCGACAATGCGAATCGTTTCAAAGTCGGTTTGATTGCCCTCGTTGTCGCCGGTGCGAAATGCGAACATCGCGCCGTCACGCGGCGTGATCGTTTGGCTTGCCGCGATATGATTATTTTCAAAAGTGATGCGATCATGCACGCCGCCGCCGGAATAGATGCCTCGGCCGGGGTTGATGACCAAGTTTTCGCGGAACGTCAGCGGCCCCGGCACGTACACACGGCCAAAGTCGACCATCAAGTTGCCACCATCATCGCGGGCATCAAACTCGAACACGTTTTTTTCAATCAGGATGCCGTTGCGAGCCCCTTCGATCGAATACGACTTGGAAAACGTGTTGTGATGAATCCGGAAGCTTTCACCACTTTCCAAGGCGGGGCCGCCGGCAAATTTGGGAACCGACACGACGCCACGCAAATCGTTGTGGTCGATTTCGACGCCCGCGTCGTTTTCAAAAGGCAATTCGATTGAAAAATTGGTTTCGATCGTATTGTGATGGATTCGTGAATTCGTCCACTTGCGTCCCTTGACGCCAAACATGTTGGGATGATCCGGGTCCGCGCGTTTGAAGATGTTGTGCGAGACTTCCGCGTCGACATTAAAGGTCAAAAACATCGCCCCGCCGGTCACGCCAAAGCTGCCGTCATCGCGGACTTTGCGTCCGCCGGCGTCGACAAAGACGTTGTCAAAAATAGTCGCATCGTCCAAGTTGAAACTTCGCAATCCCGACCATAAAAAGGTTTGGAAACGGGTTCCGCTGATGTCCAGCAGATCCGCATCATGCGAAAATACTCCGCCGATCGCATTG
>JBCCRW010000160.1:0-11948 GCA_039201055.1 Planctomycetota bacterium
ATGGTTTGCACCTTGGCGGCGGCTTCATCCAATTGCGTTTGGTACTCCGACAACAGCGACTTTGCCTCGGCGTTTCGCTTTTCCGCCTCGATCAAGTCGCCGTGAATCTTCTGCTCGCGAGCCTTCAGGCCTTCCAAAATTTTTGGCCAGGCCACCTTGGACAAGATAAAGAAGGCGCCCAAGAAGATCGCCAGGTTGCAAATCGCCGATCCCATGTCGTACTGCAACAACGGCGGGACGTCGTCCTCGCCAGCGTCACTGTGACCGGAGCCGCCGTGATCGCCATCGCTGTGGTCGCCATCGCTGTGATCGGCAGCGCTGTGATCGGCAGCGCTGTGATCGCCATCATTGTCCGCATCGGCTTCGGCCGCCGCACCGGAGAACGTCGCCGATCCCGACGCCGCGGAGTGACTGGAACCCGCATGCAAGTCAGTAGCCGCATCCGAGCCGGCACCCACATCCGAGCCGGCACCCACATCCGAGCCGGCACCCACATCCGAGCCGGCACCCAAATCCGAACCGGCGGCCAAACAGGCCGCGGTACCCGGGGGCATAACGAACAGGGCCGTCGCCATGATCAGCGACATCCACTTCAAACGATTCACCGGACGGATCTCTCTGGAAAGAACGAAACTGGAAACAGCGGCCACCCGGCGATGACTACTTGGTGAGCAAAAGAATCAGTGCGATCACGGTCGCCCCTTCGATCAAAGCCGCCGAAATCAGCATTTGAGTGGCGATGTTGCCACCCGCCTCCGGCTGCCGGGCGATGGCTTCGACGGCGCTACCGCCAATACGGCCGATTCCCAAACCGGCGCCCAGAACTGCGATTCCCATCCCCAGGCCAACACCGACGGTGCCTTCGATCAAAGAAGTGGGCTGGGCTTGGGCCAACAGCATGAGAGCGTCAAACATGAAACAAATTCTCCGAGGTTGCTTAACCGAAAGAGGAAAGTCGAAAAAAGGAAAGTGAAGAAATGAAATTCAAAGCGAAGAAAAGCCGTTGCGGCCTCACTTGCCGACCCATCGGCGGGCACTAGCCCGCCGGGTCCGGCATTGGCGTGATTCGCTCGGGTGACAACAGCTTGTCCATATCCATTTGGTTTTCATCACTCAAAGCGTCGCTGGCATGCTCCTTATCACCATGATGGGACGCGGTCATCGAGATGAAAACGACGGTCAAAAAAGTGAACACGAAGGCCTGCAGGAAACAGATAAACAGTTCCAGCAACAACAGCGGGATTGAACCGACGATCACCGCCAGTTCGACGGCGTAGCCGAGTCCATTGGAGATCGTTTGGGCACGCCGCACCAAGCCGATGAACGCCGCGATCACGATGTGGCCCGCCATCATGGTGCCAAACAATCGCATTGCCAACACGACGGTCTTGATAAACAGGCCCACCCATTCCAAGACGTACATCGGCAACCCGATGATCAACATTTTGGGGTCATCCCAGCCCAGAGGGTTGAAGTGCGAAAAGAACGCCTTTGCGCCGGTTTCCTTGATGCCGATGTAAACAATGGCGACGAAACTGATCACCGCCATCACCCCGGTCAGCGATAAATTGCCCGTTGCCGATCCGCCCAGGTGGGTGTCGTGGCTGTCGCCGGTCACCAAATAGATGATGTATCCAAAGGGGATCATCCCGAGCACATTGGCGAACAGGATGAAGAAGAAGACCGACCAGATATAAAAGATGTATTTGTCCGTCAGGCCATGCAAGTTTGGACGTGCCACCTCGTCCCGGATGAACGAGCACATCGTTTCAAACAATTGCGAAAACCGTCCGCGTGTTTGATACGCCTTCAGACCCTCGCCCTTGACCTGAACGCGACCGGCGACATACGCGAAAACCAAGATCACCAGCAGCGCCGTCACGCCCGACATAATCAGGTGATTGGTCAGGTAAAACGAATAGACGCCGTCCTTGATATTCAACGCCGGGATATCACCCCCACCCACGTTCCACTGAAAAATCGGTTCACCCACGGTGTGCGGAACCGCGTGGGTGACGGGATTCTCGGAAGAGGCGAGTAGGAAGTTCATCGTGTCGCAGATTGACGCTTCAAGGTGGTTGTGAATCGGATTCGGTCGCCGGCCGGGAGAGGCCGCCAGCGGCAAAGCCAGCGTTCCTTAAGCGGCCAATGGATCAGTTGCTTTGGGGCGGCCAGTTGAGCTGGGGCAGAATAGGTCTTTAAGCGGATTGCGTGTTGCGGTTGACGAACGTTGCGGAATCGAGCGTGCGTCCGCCTCGAGCCAAGACGGTCACCTCGACCGCTGTCAGCACCACATAGAAGAAACCAATCCACAGGGTTACTCGCTCGGCCTCGGCGCCCATTTGATAGCGGCACACCGCAACCAACGCAACGGTACACACGGTTCGAATCGCCATCGCGGCAACACCGCCGAGCATGAACGCCATCGCTCGATCGGCCGAGCGTTTCCAGCGACGCTTGGACGGCAACGCCATCCCGGGTGCCAGCGAGGCCACCGCAATCAGCGCGTTGGGGACGGCCACGGCAATCAGGGCGACCACGCGGGAGGATTCGCCCACCAGCAACACCGCGGTCATCACCAACCAGGCGATCAGTCCCGCGACGAGCGCCCGACGGAAAAACTCCGGTGGATCGGCTGGTGCGTTCGATGGTGGTTCAGGCGTCATGGGAAGGGGGCGAGGTGGGATTGATGGTGGTGTAATGGATTGGGGTGTGATGGATTGGGGTGTGATGGATGGCGGTGTGATTTGGCGGGGCAGTCGCCGGCGAAGCGTTCGTGGGCAAAGCATTCGCTGGCAAAGCAGTGGTCGTCGTATCAGTCGTTCGGGGGTGCCCCATCGTCCGGGGCCGTCGTGTCCAGTGGTGCTTTGTCGGCGGGAGGGCGGCGGGCCATTTCGCTGTGTGCGGCTTCGCTGCGTTGGGTCGTTTTCATGCTGGCGACATTCCCGCCGGCGGTGTTCATGCTGGCGGTGCGCTCGGCTTGGTTCGAATTCGGCATCCGGGCATAGTTGGCCGTGACCCGGCGAGCGCGAAGGATGAAGCGAACCATCCCCAGGCTCATGCCGCAAAGCAAACCCAAAACGGTGCCAAGTTGATGTGGATTGTCCAAAAAGCGATCCAGCCCCGCGCCAAGCCCCAGCCCCACACCGCCCGCGGCGGCGAGTTCGAGGCCAGCACCCACCAGCGTTCTCCATCCGGCACGATCATCGGGCACCTGATGTAGACTCCGGCAGGTTGGCGGAAGACGCCGCAACCTCGACAATTAGGCCACCGGATCATTCGGACACCGGATCATTCGGACACCGGCCGAGAGGCACATCGGTTGCCCGATGGAGGTGTACCTTTGTCGAGAGTTTTTAGACGATAGTGTGATTGCGGGTGGGCCCGCGACCACCGCGAGCGACCATGTGCCGCACCAAAGCTTGCGTGTTTTAACAGTCAAGCCACCCGCGTCGGGAACTTTTCGTCGCAATTTTGGTCGTCTCGGCACACCAAGACTAGATGAAATTTGCACCCCTTGGCATAATTCTATCGGTGACGATCACACCGTTGATCGCAGTATTTCCGGATCTACCTTGTCCGCTTGGCGACCATCCGGAGGACCGCGTCTGGGGTGTTTCCGTCCCCCCGCGATTCGGTGTTCGCCCGCCCCAGGCGATTTAGGGTTTTTCCTCGAATTCGCGGCCCCTTGATAAATTCCCCGGCTATCGAAGCGAACTGGAGCGGCCGCAACGAGTCCCCTCGCGATTCATCGATTCCTTGATTGATCGTGGATTCCAAGCGAACGCTGCGGGCTGTTTTGCCCACCGGATGGCACGACGCATCAACGATGAGGTGAACCTGTGATCACGACCGCTGACCTAAAGTCCCAGACCCGCCGTGAACTTGCCGATATGGCTCGCGAATACGGCGTCCCCGGTTGGCACGGGATGAGGAAAGACGATTTGGTGGCCGAGATTCGCAAGGTTCAGCGGCGGCTGCGACGCAAGGCGGAAAAGCCGCGCGATTCGGATTCGAAAACCTCGTCCAGTCCCACGCGTGCCAAATCGCGCGCGTTCAAATCTGCCGCGTCTGGGGCTTCGAAATTGAGTGCTTCGAAGTCGGCGGCTTCAAAATCCGGGGCTTCCAAAACCCCGCTTACCGAATCCAAGGCCAAAGCGGCCGGCAAACGCCGCGGCAAGTCGCGATCGTCGTCCTCGACGCGGCCGATGCCCGAAATGGCGGCGCCGCGAGTGGACCAAAAAACCGCCCGTATCCGCGGTCAATTGCGTCGCCGCCGCGAAACGATCCAGCGACACCGCGATTTGACAACCGCCACACTGGTCAACGGTTCGGCAATGTCTCCCGCTGCCGATACCGCCCAATCCAAAACGCACCGCGATCGCATTGTCTTGATGGTCCGCGATTCGTATTGGTTGCAAGCCAATTGGGAAGTCACCGCCGCCACCGTGCAACGCGTCGAAGTCTCGCTGGCCGAAAAATGGCACCTCGCCCAACCCACCCTGCGTTTGCTGGCCATCGGGGATGCCGATAACAACGCTTCGGAAAGCGTGATCCGCGACATCGCGATCCATGGCGGCGTGGACAATTGGTACATCGATGTCGACGACCCGCCGGGGCGTTTCCGCGTCGTCATTGGTTACGCCGTCGGTGATGATTTTCATGCCATCTGTCGCTCCAACGTTGTCGAAACACCGCGGGTTGGCGAATGTGAACGATTGGATGAACACTGGCGCGATATCGCCGAGGACTACGAACGGATTTACTCGCTCTCGGGCGGCTATGAGAGCGATGACGGCGACCTTCGCGAAATTTTTGAACAACGGATGTCGCGAACGATGCCGCTGCGACAATCGAGCGGCCAAACGGTTAACGACCCCTCGCTGCTGAAACAATCCAAGTTGCCGTTTGCCGTCGAAGCGGAATTGATTGTGTTCGGCAAGTCCACGCCGGGGGCCTCGGTTTCCATCGCCGGCAAGCCGGTCAAAACCAAGGCGGATGGTTCGTTCACGGTGCGAATGGAATTACCCGACAAGCGACAGGTGTTGCCCGTTAGCGCTGAAACCCGAGATGGTTTACAACAACGCACGACGGTCATTGCGATTGAGCGAAATACGAAGGTGCTCGAGCCGGTCAGCCGCGACGAATTGTTTCAGTAGCCGCGAGTTGGCGGGTGAGCCTGCGAAGGCGGTAGAATCGGGGCGGACAAACATCCGTCCGACGCGACCGATAAGCTACATGATTCGTCTTCCCCAACCCTGGACCAAAAAACGGGGTAGTCGCACGCTCGCGTCACCCACCAGCGGTATCGTGGGTGAATTCATCGGATTTGCCACCGTCATGATGGTGGGCATTTTTGGGTTGTCGCTGTTGATTGCGTGGAATTTTGCACCCACGCAGATTCCTCAAGCGGTCCCCGAGATTCCGGGTTCGCGTCGTAGCGGCGGCGTCGGGTTTTGGGTGTGTGCGACGATCTTCGCCAGCGCGACACTGGTCGGGGCCGGACGCCTGGCGTACCGGCTGGTGCGTGAATCGGCCAGCCACGAATATCGCAATCGCTTGGCGTCTCGGGCCACCGGCCTGCCGCAACAAGCCCGACGTTGGCTGGGCCCTCCGCCGCATGGCGGCGCCCGGCAGTGGGATGCACAGGACTCGGCCCGCGGGATGCCGGCGGTCCCCGGGTTTAAAACCTTGACCGATTCGCCCGGGGAACATCTACGATTCCGGCTGGCGCCCATGCCGACCACTCAAAACGTGTTTTCGCTGGCCGTTTTGCCGCTCTTGTGGAACGCGATTTGGTTCGTGCTTTTGGGCATCGCGGCCTCGGGCATTTTTCATGGCCATGCACGCCCCGTGCTGACCTTGTTGTTGATTCCTTTGGGATGGGTGGGTTGGCGTTTGTTTCGCGGGTTGCTTGCCGAACTGCGGCGAAACTTGGGTGTGGGCAGTACGATTGTCGAAATCAGCGACCATCCGCTGCGAGCCGGTGGCGACTATGAATTGTTGGTGATTCAAATGGGGCGCATGGATTTGCGTTCCTTGCAAATACGCTTGGTGTGTGAAGAGGAAACCTTTTTCCGCCAGGGCACCGACATTCGTGTCGAGCGGCACGAGGCGGTGACGACCGAATTGATTTCCGCACGCAAGATTCAAGTTGACCCGTCGGCACCCTGGCGACAACAATTGAGGTTCACGCTAAGCGAAAACGCGATGCATTCCATGGTCAGCCCAAGCAATGCGATTCGCTGGAAAATTGTTGTCTCAGGAGATGCTCGCCGTTGGCCATCGTTTTGCCGAAGTTTCCCCGTCGTCGTTCATCCGAATGTCGCGGGGCCGAATCCGAGCCCACGCTGAGTGTGGTGTTGTGCCGCGAGGACTCGACTTATATCGCCGGCGAGGAGCTCGAAATCACTTGGCGAATTGGCCGCATTGACAGCGAAATTGTCCAGCGTGTGGAGTTGTCCGTGTTGTGGCGAACCGACGGCAAGGGCGACGAGGATTTGCATGTGCATGAATTTTTCGCTCGCCACCGTGACCGGCTCCGCCGTGATTCCGCACGCCGCGATCCGCTGCGTTTCAAGCGCGGCGGTGGAACGCTCGCGGGGCTTTGCGAACATCAAACTTTCCGTTGTCGGTTGCCCGTGTCACCGCTTTCCTATCACGGCCGGCTGATCCAAATCTTGTGGTGCGTGCGACTTCGATTGTTTGTCGATGGCGGCAAGCAGTTCAAGGCGGAGGTGCCGTTTCATTTGGTCGCCAAACGTTCGATGACCACCGAAGCGTCGAGCACCGCGGAAACGTCGGTGGCGGCCGTCGTCCGCACCGCCTCGTAGATTTCAATTCCTCCAAGATTTGATCATCGTCGGGGTCGGAAAACTGTGAGACAGACACCGTGTCCGAATCCCTTCTCGGTATCCCGACTGCGTGAGGCGGTTGGCAAGACGCTGGACGCCCGTCGGCATCAAGATCAACCCGATGCACCTGAGTTCCAGGCGGCCCCGACCGGTCGCGCGACATCCGCCGTTGGCGGCGGACTTCGGGGTTTCGCGCGTCGGCATCGCTGTTTGCAAATCGTCGGGCCGCATGGTTGCGGCAAATCGACTTTCCTGGACCAATGGCTTGGCGAGGGTCTGTCAAATCATCGCGACGCACGAGTCCTGCGAATCCAACTTTGCGGTGAAGCGACGACGACTCCGGCCAGTCATGGATGCGAAACTTGGATTCGCGTTCGTGATGCACTTGGATTGCTGCGCATTTTGGGACGACGTCGATCGGCCGGACGAATCATGTGTGTCGACGGATTCGAACGGGTGCCGCGAGGCCTTCGGCGGGTGATCCGTTGGATCGCCCGGTGGCGTGGGAGTGACCTGGTCGTGACTTCGCATCGGCGGCTTTGTGGGTTCGAAGTGTTGCGAGATTGCCGCTACGATCCGGGATCGGCGAAAGCCCTGGTCCAGGCGTGTTTGACGCGGGTTCCCGACCACGTTCGCCGGTGGTTTCAGGATCGGGTGGATTTGGAATCGCGTATTCGCGATGCCGATAATTATCGGGAATTAATGAGCGCCCTGTATGACGATTTCGCTGACGAGATAGCCGGATGAGCCGCTGCTCGATTTTGCTGATGCCCGCCCCAACGCAGCTGGACGAATCCCACCTGGAATTGCTGGCCGGACTGATGGGCTATCCCGAATTCGATTTGCATTTGCTGGACGCTTCGATGGGCGATCCGCAATCACCCCAGCGGATTGCGTGGCAGCGGCGTCGCGGTCCCGCGTTGATCATTGGCTGGGCCGACGCGGTGACCGAATCGGGTCGCTGGACGGCTTGGGGACTGGACGTCGAGTTGGTGGAAACTTCGCCGAGTGCGTCGTCAAGCTTGCCGTTTTTCAACGCCTTCGCGGCCGATCGCGACGCCGACCAGACTCTGGCTGAAGCCGTTCGGCGGGCTCGCAAAGCGATCGCCGACCATGGGCGGACCCGTCGCGGTTTGGGTGGATTACCCGTGCTACGCGGCCCCGTTTCTTCCCCGGCTCCGCCGCCAGCGAAAGATCACCAGGATGTCTCGGCGGCCGCTTTGGCAAAACCAGCCGGCGCCGCCAGCGGGGCCCCTGATGACGGCGAACTGGACGACTGGATGCGGCAATTCGACGCCGAAGCCGACTGATCGATTGGCGACTCGTCGTCAGGGATGGCGAAAGCGTGGGAAGATGGCAAAGCTTGCCAAGCGTGGGTATTGCACAGTTCGTTGACAATTACGCGACTCTTCGCGGCGGATGATTGCTCGCCCAGATCACCATTGGTACAGTGGAACGGTGTCGCGGAGGCCCTTGGGGACCGCAGATTTTTTCTTTCCAGAGTGCCATTTTATTCATGTCAGCGATCACGACACAGACCAACGGCGAAGTCCTCGTGGTCGGTTTCACGGACAGCAAGATTCTGGAAAGCCGGCGGATTGAGCAGATCGGCAAAGACCTTCAGGACAGCGTCAAAGAGGCGGTGAACAAGAAACTGTTGCTGAATTTCCGTGGCGTTTCATTCATGTCCTCGGCCATGATCACCAAGTTGGTCATGCTGAACAAGCTGTGCAAAGCTCAGGGGATTGCGCTGAAATTTTGCGAGGTCTCACCCAACGTGATGGAAGTTTTCAAAATCACGAAATTGAACAAGCTGTTTGACATCCAAGGTGGTGAAGAAAAGGCCTTGGCTAGTTTCGAAAAGAAAGGCTGGTTTGGTTGAGCACCAGCGACCCGAAAAAGTCTGGAGACGCGAAAGGAACGTCGGCCACCCCAAAACCGAAGGCGAAGGCCGATCGCGGCGCGTCGATCCGATTGCAGCGTTATCTGGCATCGGCGGGCTTTGGTTCGCGGCGGCAGTGCGAGGAGTGGATTCTGGAGGGACGCGTTGAGGTCAACGGCAACACCGTCGACCAGTTGGGAACCATCGTGGACCCCAAGGCCGACAAGGTGCTGGTCGATGGCAGCCCGCTGCGGCCTCAACGGTTGGTCTACTTTGCCGTGAATAAACCGGTCGGTGTGGTCACGACGAACCGCGACCCCAAGGGGCGCCCGCGTGTGATCGATCTGGTTCCACCCGACGAGCGTGTGTTCCCGGTGGGCCGCTTGGACCGCCAAAGCGAAGGTTTGATTTTGGTCACCAACGACGGTGAACTCGCGCAAGCCCTCACGCATCCCAAGTACGGCATCCGCAAAGTTTATCGGGTCACCGTGGCCGGCAAGGTCGATCCCGAAGCGATGAAACAGATGCGCCGGGGCATTCATATCGCCGAAGGCTTTGTCAAAGTCGAAGGCGTCAAGCTGATGAAGACACGCGGCCGGTCTTCCGAGCTTCAAATCGTTTTGGCCGAGGGCAAGAATCGCGAAATCCGACGCATCCTAGCGCGGCTGGGTCACAAGGTGATGACGCTGCGTCGCATCGCGGTTGGCCCCATCAAACTTGGCGACGTTCCCGCGGGCGCCTATCGCAAGTTGACCCGCGATGAACTGACCAAACTGCAAGCGGCCGTTTCGACCGACGCGGCGGAATCCAATCGAAAGGGCCGCGCCGGTCAGCGCAGCCGACCGGCTCCGGCGGGTCGCAAACGGGGTGTTCAACAACGCAGATCGAATGGTCAGCCGAAGCATCCTCGAGGCGTCCGCGTTTTGAGCGGTCGCGTTTTGGACAATCGCAAGACAAGACCCGAGGGCGACGATCGCTCGGCAAAACGGGCCACAACGGGACCACGCGGCACACGAGTAATCATTCGCACAAAACCCGATGGCAATGACGATACCGACCTTTCAGGTGCCGTGATCGGGTCGGAAGAGACGGCGAAGCCCAAGCCCAAGCCCAAGCCCAAGTCGCGTACGCGGGGTGCCAAGGCGTCCAAGAGCCTGGTCTCCAAAAATCGTTCAACCAAGGGCGGCCAACCCAAACGCGGCAGTTCCGGCACCGGTGGTCGCCGCCAGTCCGGTGCCGCCAAGACAAGGATTTCCGCCGCCAAACGCAAACGCGGCAAGCGTTCCTGATCGCGCCCCGTCACTCCCGTCCCGTCCTGCCCAGCCGGAGCAATGAAGCCTCTCTCGGTTCCACTGATACGCAACGAGTGCATTGCGGCGGACACCTATTTGTTGCGTGTCATCGCACCGGAGATCGCGGCGGCGGCTGTTCCCGGCCAGTTCGCGATGTTGCGTTTGACCGGGCGCGACGCACCACTGATCGGTCGTGCGTTTGCGTTTTACGATCTGCACGCCGGTCAGGAAGGTGCGGTCGACCTGGTGTACTTGCGGAAAGGATCGCTGACACGTCCGCTGTCCGACGCCCCGCTGGGCACCCACGTCACGCTGTGGGGACCGCTGGGCAATGGATTTCCCAATCAGGAATGCGACGAACTGCTGATTGCCGTGGGTGGTATCGGACAAACGCCCATGCTGACGCTGGGCCGCGAGGCCCTGGGCCAGGCAAGCTATGGCCACGTCAATGTCGACGCTTCAAACAGAACGCCGACGGCTCGTCAAAATGGTTGGGCAAAACACGTCTCCATGGTTTATGGTGCTCGGACGGCTGAACGTCTGGCCGGCCTGGAGGACTTTCGTGGCGCCGGGATCGAGATGCATCTTTGCACCGATGATGGGTCGGCGGGGACGCCGCAGCGGGTTCCCGATCGCTTGAGTGATCTACTGGACGAAAAACTTCGACGGGTCACCAACGATCGCATCCGCGTTGTCACCTGTGGCCCGGAAATCATGATGCAAAAAGTCGTCGAAAGCTGCCAAGAGCGTGGCGTGAAGTGCGAAGTCAGCATGGAGACGCCGATGGCGTGCGGCATTGGCATTTGCTATTCGTGCGTTGCCAAAGTTCATCAACCCGATGGTCACTGGGATTATCGACGAACGTGTGTCGAGGGCCCGATTTTTGACGGCCAAGAAATCTGCTGGGCATAAAAACTCGGATTCAATTCATGGCAACTGCAAATCCTTATCAGCCACCCGTCACCACCGTGCCCGACTTCGGGATCAAGCGAATTCGCGTGGCACCCTTCGAAACGCTCAGCCGCGGGTTGGAATTACTCAAGCCGCAGTACTGGTTGTTCATGTTGATGACCACGGTGGCCTTGCTTGTCGGATCGTTGGTGCCCTTTGGCGTTTTGATCGGCCCCATCTTGGTCGGCGTGCATTTGTGTTTGGCCCGACGCGAACGTGGCGAGATGCTGGTCTTTGGCGATGTCTTCAAGGGCTTTGATCAATTTCTCGAAGCGCTGATTGCCCGGATCATCACGTTTGTGGTCAGTATCGCCGTGACGCTACCGGTTACCTTTTTGATGATGGCGAGCATGTTTGGCACCTTGCTGGCGACCGCTCCGCAAGCGGGCAACGCACCGCCCCAGCCCCCGGTGGCGTTCTTTGCGGTCATGATCGCCTGGATGCCGCTCATGATTTTGGTCAGCGTGTTGGTGTACGTGCCGTTCTTTTTCACGTTCCAATTGATTGCCGATCGGCGCGTACCGGGGATCGAAGCTTGTAAGTGGGGTGCCAAGGCGGCTTGGAAGAATTTGCTGCCGGTTTCGGTTTACGTGGTGGTCAGCAGCCTTGTGTCGATGCTGGCCGCGATGGCCTGCTACCTGCCCGCTTTCTTGGTCGCACCCATCGTCTTGGCCGGTGCCTTCATCATGTACCGCGACGCCTTCGGCCCCGTTGTGGCAACCCCACCGGTCAACGCGCCCAGCACGATGGCTCCGTAGCACGCCAAAGTAGATCGCCAGAGTAGCACGTCTTTCCGAGGCGTTCCCTTGACTTCGCGTCGGAAAAGCGAACGACTGAGCTTCTTCGCCATCGCAGACCGCCTCTGCGAGGCGATGCAAAAAAACGCTCGGATGTGCGGTTTGCGAACACTGTCGACCAGATCTGTGACGCTATGTCACAGCCCTGTCACTGTGCTCCCTTGCAATCCGC
>JBCCRW010000161.1:0-11904 GCA_039201055.1 Planctomycetota bacterium
CCACGGTTCCGCGGTTTTCCAACGCGGCGAAACCCAGGCCCTGGTGACCGTCACCCTGGGCACCGCCCGCGACGAACAACGCGTCGATGGCTTGGTCGAAGAATACAGCAAGAAGTTCATGCTGGACTACAACTTCCCGCCGTTTTCGGTCGGCGAATGCCGCCCCATCCGCGGTCCCGGGCGTCGCGAAATCGGTCACGGCTGTTTGGCCGAACGATCGGTTGCACCGGTGCTGCCGGGCGCCGAAGATTTCCCGTACACGATCCGGGTGATCAGCGATATCTTGGAATCCAACGGGTCGTCGTCGATGGCGTCCGTCTGCGGGGCCACGCTGGCTCTGATGGCCTCCGGTGTTCCCATCAGCAATCCCGTCGCGGGCATCTCGGTCGGTTTGGTTCGTAACAGCGAAACCGATTGGTGCTTGCTGACCGATATCCTGGGCAGCGAAGACCACTTCGGCGATATGGACTTCAAGATCGCCGGCACGCAAAACGGCATCACCGGTATCCAACTGGATTTGAAGGTGACCGGCATCAGCGAGGATGTGATTCGCGCGACGTTGAAGCAATCGCGTGAAGCCCGGATCGAAATCCTTCGCAAAATGTTGACGTCGATTTCGCGACCACGCCGCGAAATTTCGCCCACCGCACCCAGGTTGTTGCGAACCAAGATCGCTCCCGACAAGATCGGCGCCCTGATTGGCCCCGGCGGCAAGAACATCCGCGGCATCCAGGAAACCACAGGAGCGGTGATCGAAGTCGACGACGACGGCACCGTGCTGATCGCCAGCACGAACCGAGAATCGGCCGAAGAGGCACTCAAGTCGGTCGAAGCGTGCACCGCGACCGTTCAAATCGGCAAGATTTATGACGGCATCGTCAGCAGCATCAAGGAATTCGGCGCGTTCGTCGAAATCCTGCCCGGCCGTGATGGCCTGTGTCACATCAGCGAATTGTCGTCCGGTTATATCAGCAGCATCGATACCGTGGTCGCCGTCGGCGACACGATGAAGGTGCTGGTCATCGATGTCGACGAACACGATCGTGTCAAACTATCGCGTCGCCGTGCCCTGGAAGAATTGGGCGAAGAAGACGAATTGGCGCCCGCCGGTGACGAACGCGACGATGATCGCGGTGAGCGTAGCGAGCGTGACCGGGGCGACCGCGGCGGTCGCGATGGTGATGACCGACCACGACGCCGACGCGGTGGCGGCGGGGGTGGCCGAGGCCGAAGTGGTGGCGGCGGTCGCCGAGACGGCGGCGGTGGTCGAGATGGGGGCGGCGGTGGCCGCTACCGCGACTGATCCACCCTTTCCCCTGATCCACCCATTTCCCCTGATCCACCCATTTCCCCTCGATGGGTCATCAAAAAATTCAATTCATTTTGAATTCAAAAACCCGGCCATCCGCATCTCGCGGTTGGCCGGTTTTTTTCATGGCCGCATGAAATGCTGCCTGCCCCGTCATGCTGCTCGATCCGTCATGCTGCTCAACCCGTCGTGCTGCTCAACCGGCCACCGGATCGATCAGCGCTGCGGGCTATCGATAAATGGCGGCCGCCAACTGGGTGCCAACGACGCGTCGTCAATCGTCACACCGGCCTCTTCCAAGCCACGATGATTGCGGAGCGGGTGATCGGGCATCACCGTCAATGCGTCCTCGCTGACACAACGCACACTGCAATCCTCGAACAGCAAATTGATTCCACCGGCATGAGGCGATCGCGACTGCAACATCGACCCGTTCAGAATCGGCGCCAGCGGCGAATCACCAAGCACCGCAAAGGACGCCCGGCCTTCAAAGCGGGATGATTGGTATCGGCCCTCATTCTGGACCCCCAACGAATAGGCGTAATGACCACCGCTGCTCATCTGAATTTCCGTCAATTCGTTGACGTTCATGCCGTCAAGTTGTTTCGCGGAAACCAATTGCAGTGGATCGGTGAACCGAAACTGTCCAAGCTCAGGCTGTCCCACCGAGGGGCACCAACGCAGCGAAGGATCGTTTAACAAACCCGCGTCGCCCAAACGAATCGCATACACGCCGGCAAAGGCCTCCGCGCCGCGACTGGCGATATCCGGAAGGCGATTTTGTGGGTCGTAAGTGACAAACTGCACCATCGACGTTCCCAATTGCTGCAACTGGTCCTGGCACGCGACACGGCGTGAATCTTCACGCATCCGCAACACCGACGGCAAAACCAAGGCCACCGAAGCGGCAATGGCGACGGCCGCGGCGACCCAATTCCACGGGCTGGCGCCGGGCTGGCCGGACCAACGATTGACCGGCGACATCCCGGGGACCGCGGCGGGCTGCCTCTCGGGGACTACCGTGGGCGCGGCCGCCGCTGTACCTGCGACCTGGCAAACGTCAGCCTCCAGCGGTGAAGACTCCGCCGGTTCACGATCAAAGATAGCCGCGAGCGTCCGCTGGGTACGACACTCGATCTCATCGGCCGGTGGCTCTCCCGCTTCTTCGTCCAGCAAATCGGTGGCATCCGCGAGGATCAGCCGAGCCCGCTGGAGTTCCTCGGCCGCGTCTGGATGTTCCGCCAACCAAGCCTCCACCCGCGCCATTTCGTGCGGCTCTAGAGCTCCCAGCAAATATCCAAACAGATCTTCTCGCATCGACCCTTTTTTTTCTCGTGGACCCGTCTTCCCTACTTCTATGCAATTCGTCGTGGATTGGTTCGCCCCGCCTGTCTCCAAGACACCGCACAATGGGCACCGAGACACCGCACAATGGGCACCGAGACACGGCACAATGGGCACCGAGACACGGCACAATCGATTTGACGGCGCAATGCGGCCGCGTTATACCGGTCCTGGGTTCGATTCGCCGCCGTTGCGGGCGTTTTTGCGAGTCGAACCTCCCGCCCGGTTCACCCACCCCACGACCCAACAATCGCCAGCCGGACGTCCGACCGGGCGACGCACGGCGATTATCGAGCGTTCGTCCATGAGTCTCCGCGATTCCAAACACCCGGTCGTCGACCCGCTTCGCGTCCTGGGGTTGGCGGCCATGTTGATTTTCGCCGCGTTTGGGGTCACGCGTGCGTCGGATCCCGGCAAGGCCGACGGGAGCTCACGTGATGCCGATGGAAGCTCACGCAAGGCCGATGGAAGCTCGCGCGGGGACCATCCAAAGGCTAATCAATCCGACAGAACGAAGCCGGTTTCCTTCCACCGCGATGTCGAACCGATTTTTGCCCGGCACTGCTATTCGTGTCACCAGGGAGCCAAGCAAGCTGGTGAATACCGCATGACCGATTTTGCGGCGATGCGGGTTGGCGGCGAAACGGGCCTGCCCGCGATCGTGCCCGGCGATGCCGAAGAAAGTTATTTGATGGAGCAAATCCAAATCGTGGACGGCCACGCGGAAATGCCCGACGAACCGTTTCCACCGCTTGCACCCGAGCAGATTGAAATCATCCGCCGCTGGATCCAGCAGGGGGCCAGCGACGATTCACCGCCCTCGCCCGCACCCTATTCAGCCGAAAACCTGCCCGAGTATTTCGGCAACCCGGCCATCACGTCCATTGCTTTGTCACCGGATGGTCAATCGTTGGCCGTCGCGGGCCGCCATGAAGTGCTGTTGATCGGCACCGGCGACGGCGAAGGGATTCGTGATCTGGAAGCGATTCGGCATCTGGTTGGGCGATCGCCGCGAATCAACAGCGTCCGGTTTTCGCCCGATGGCAAGCGCTTGGGCGTCGCCGGCGGCCAACCCGGCGTGCGTGGCGAATTCCAAATCTGGGATGTCGCCAGCGGCGGCTTGCGGGTCTCCCGCGATGTCACGTTCGATACGCTGACGGGTTTAACTTGGTCACCCGATGGAAAGCTGATCGCCCTCGGGTGCAATGACAAGACACTGCGTGCGTTTGAATCCGAAACCGGCCAGCAGGTCGTGTTTCAGGGTGCCCACGAGGATTGGGTTCGCGATACGGCATTCACCGCCGACGGCAAGCATTTGGTGTCGGTCGCTCGGGACATGACGTGCAAATTGACCGAGGTGGACACCGAGCGTTTTGTGGACAACATCACATCCATCACGCCGGGTGCGCTTTCGGGTGGCTTGAGCAGCGTCGTCGCCCATCCGCAACGCGACGAGATCGTGGTCGGGGGTGCCGACGGGATCGCCAAGGTGTATCGCGTGTTTCGCAAGACCCAGCGCCGCATTGGCGACGACGCGAACTTGATTCGAGCCCTTCCGAAACTGCCCGGGCGGATCACCGAGGTCGCCATCACGCCGGACGCGAAACACCTGCTCGCCGTTGCAACGCTGGACGGGAAATCGACGCTGGCCGTGTGGGCATATGACTTCGATGGAGAAATCAGCGAGCCGCTGAAGAAGATTCTGGCCAAGCGAGTCAGCGACCGAACGGCCGAAGAGAAGCAGATCGTTGCGAGCGCCCGCTCGGCCAAAACGACCGAGGTGGGACGTTTCGAAATTGCCGATGCCGCCGTCTACGCGATTGCCGCAAGCGACGCGTCGGTGTGGATCGCGACCGATGACGGGCGGCTGATCCAATGCGACTTGGCCGGCAAAATGCTGCGAACGATTCGCCCGTTTCTAAATCTCAAACAAAACAAGCAACTGCTGAATCAATCGGCGTCCGTCGTCGGCCCGCTTCGCCAGCAAATGTTGTCGACATTTGAAGTGCGGAATGTTTCCGATTCATTGGCAAGCTCCATTTCCGAACTCAGTGTTTCACCGGAGTCGATCGTGTGGTCTTCGCCCCACGAAACCACCCAGCTTGTCGTGACCGGCACCGATGCAAATGGCAATCGCTACGACCTGACGCGGCACTGCACCATCGACGCGCCACCCGGGGTAACGGTGGACGCGACCGGTTCACTGGCGCCGCGGGCCAATACCCATCTGGCCAGTGCCACCATCACCATCCACTTTCAAGCGCACCGGCTTTCCGTGCCCGTATCGACGCGGGGTTCTTTTGGCGATGGTGCGGTGGATTACCGACGCGATGTGGCCCCCGTGATGGCGCGACTGGGTTGCAACCAGGGCACCTGCCATGGAGCCCAAAAGGGCAAAAATGGTTTTCGTTTGTCGCTTCGCGGTTACGACCCGGTTTTCGATTTGCGGGCCTTGGCCGATGACTTGGAGGCGCGGCGAATCGACCGAGCCTTCCCCGAAGACTCCTTGATGCTCCGCAAACCGCTGGGGACGACGCCCCATCAAGGCGGAGTCCTGATGAACCGGGGTGATCGGTATCACAACATCTTGCGGCGGTGGATTTCCGATGGCAGCCGGGTGGATCTGCAGGCCCCGCGGGTGACCGCCATCGAAGTGACTCCGCGGAACCCGATCATTCAAAACATCGGCGATCGCCAACAGGTTCGTGTGGTTGCGACCTTTGCCGACGGCGTGAGGCGCGATGTGACGCGAGATGCGTTCATCGAAAGCGGCAATACCGAAGTCGCAACCAGCGGCGTTGGCGGATTGTTGACGTCACTGCGGCGCGGCGAGGCAGCCATTTTGGCCCGTTTCGAGGGTGCCTACGATGCGACGACGTTGACCGTCATGGGCAATCGCGATGGTTACGTTGAAGCGCAAACGCCGATTTGGAACGAGATCGATAAATGGGTGGCACAAAAATGGAAACGCCTGCGGATCCAGCCCAGTGGCTTGGCCGATGACGCAACGTTTCTGCGGCGTGTGCACCTGGATTTGACAGGCCTGCCGCCGTCGTCGACCGCCGTGCGAGGTTTTCTGGCCGATCCGCGGCCCACCCGGGTCAAACGTGGTGAAGTGGTGCAGCGATTGCTCGGCAACGATGATTACGTGACCCACCACACCAATCGGTGGGCGGATTTATTACAAGTCAATCGCAAGTTTTTGGGGGTTGAGGGCGCCGAGCCGTTTCGACAATGGATCAAACAATCCATTCAGGATCGGCAGCCATACGATCAATTCGCCTATGAAATTTTGACGGCCTCGGGATCCAACGCGACCCACCCACCGGCTTCGTATTACAAGATTCTTCGGGACCCCGAGTCGCTGGTGGAAAATACCACGCATTTGTTTCTGGGCATTCGCTTCAATTGCAACAAGTGCCACGATCATCCCTTTGAACGTTGGACGCAGGACAATTATTACGAAACGGCGGCGTTCTTTTCACAGGTCCAGCGCGTCGCGGCGCCCGAAGCCAAAAATCGCCGCATCGGTGGCACGGCTGTCGAGGGTGCAAAGCCGCTGTTCGAGACGATTGCGGATCACGACGCGGGCGAAGTCACGCATCCGACTCGCGGCGATACGGTCACGCCGGCGTTTCCGTTTGCCTGGGACTCATTTGAAACCCAAACGGCCTCGAGCGTCGACATCGCCGAATCGGCAGCCGCAACCCATGCGGCCAAGGGTCTGACGCGTCGCGAACAATTCGCCCGTTGGTGCACCGATTCGCAAAACCCGTACTTCGCGCGCAGCTACGCGAATCGAATTTGGGCTTCGTTGATGGGCGTCGGCTTGATCGAACCGGTCGACGACATTCGCGCCGGCAATCCGGCGACCCATCCCGAATTGCTGGACTACCTGACCCAAGAATTGATCGATTCGGGGTTCGATACGCAACATTTGCAGCGTTTGATCTGCAACAGCCGGACCTACCAACTGGCCGTCGAATCGTTGCCGCTCAATCACGACGATACCGCGAATTACGCTCGCGCCCGGGCGCGGCGTTTACCCGCCGAAGTGATTTTTGATGCGGTGCACTTTGCCAGCGGATCGATCAGCGAGATTCCCGGAATGCCGCGGGGCACTCGGGCGGCGGCGCTGACCGACGCCGGGGTCAAATTAAAGGATGGATTTCTGCAGAATTTGGGTCGACCGGTCCGCGAGAGCGCTTGCACTTGCGAACGTAGTGACGATTTACAATTGGGTCCGGTGATGGCGATGGTCAGCGGACCGACCATTTCATCGGTGATCGCCGACCCGAACAATGATTTGAACTCGCTGATCGGCCGGCTGGACAGCGATGCGGAATTAGCCGACGAATTGTTCCTGCGCTTTTTGGGGCGTTTGCCCAGCGCTTCGCAGCGCCAAGCCTACTTGGATTCGATCGACCGGATCGCCCAGGACCAGATGAAAATCGAGGCCAAGCTGGCGGCAGCGGAGGCCGATTGGAAGGAGCGATTTGCCCTGCTGGAAGCCCAGCGAAAATCCAAACACGCCGCGACGCTGCGGGCAATCGAGGATCGGAAACTGGCGATCGCACCGGAGCGAGAAAAGCTGGAACGGCAACGCCAAGAAAAAATTCAAGCGGCACAGCACGCCTACGATGCGGGGCTTGCCAAGTTGGACGAAACCATCCGCTCGATTCGCAAGAAGCGTTTCGACAATCCACGGGCGTCTCATTCATGGCTGCCGCTGCAACCCATTTCGGCGACGGCGTCCCAGGGCGATCAGCTTGAGATCCAGCCCGACCGCAGCGTGCGCGCTCGTGGCAAGGCCGCCAAGGGAAAATACACGACGCAGTATCTTGCCGGGGTCAAGTCGGTCACGGGTTTGCGGTTGGAAGTCCTTGCCGATTCCAGTTTGCCGTCCTCGGGTCCCGGTTTGGGCGCCAACGGGAATTTCGTGATCACGGAACTGAAGTGCTTTCGCGAGTCCGCTGAAACGCCGGGAAAATGGATTCCAGTCGCCATCGAATCGGGCGCTTCGGACTTTAATCAGGGCGGTTTTTCGCCGGCCAAAACACTCGACGGTCGGACGCGCGACCAAGGCGGTTGGGCCGTCGCGGGCGCCACCGGCGTGGACCACTGGATCGAATACCGTTTGAAAGAACCGGTGGATGCCGATCGGATCAAGATCGAATTGCATCAATTCCACAACGCCGCCCAGCATCGTGTGGGTCGGTACCGTATCAGTATCACGACCGACACCGACGCCAAGCCGCTTGGTTACGGCGATTCGATCGCGGCGGCGCTCGATTCGTCCAGCGCCGCCAAGGATTGGACGCCCAGTGAATCGCTTCGCAACTACTTTGGTGTTGTCAATAGCGGCCTGGTAAAGTTGCGAAACGCATTGGCCGCCGCGAAGCGTCCGGTTCCGCCGGATGCGGAGTTGATGCGGATGAATGAGCTGGCCAAAAAGCAATCGCAAACGACACCAACCGATCCGAGTCTGATTCGGCTGCGTGACGATGTTGCATACGGCCGCGAGCAAATCAAAAACCTGCGTCGCACCGCCGCCGAAGACTTGATCTGGGCGTTGGTGAACAGTCCCGCTTTTCTCTTTAACCACTAGGCACGTCGCCATGCTTTCCTTCAAAGGATTCCCGGCAAAGGATCTTTGCGACCCGCATTTGACGTCGACTCGCCGCACCTTTCTGCGGGTCGGTGGCGCGGGCATGCTGGGTTTATCGCTGCCGAATTTATTGCAATTCGAAGCACGTGCTTCCGATGCGATTGTCTCCGGTGCAAAATCTGGTGGTCCCGGCTGGGGCAGGGCCAAGAGCATCATCATGGTGTATCTGCAGGGCGGCCCTTCGCACTTGGACTTGTGGGACCCCAAGGAAAATGTGCCGGACAATGTACGCAGTATTTTCAAGCCCATCAGCACCAAGATTCCCGGTGTCAAATTCACCGAGAGTTTGCCGCGGTTGGCCGAGATCAACGATCGTTTCACAATGATTCGTTCGATGTCTTACACACCCAACGGCTTGTTCAATCACACCGCCGCGATCTACCAAATGATGACGGGCTACACGACCGATAAGGTCAGCCCGTCAGGACAACTGGAACCGCCGTCGCCGAAGGATTTTCCCAATTTTGGCAGCAACATTGTCAAAATGCGGCCCATCGAAGAACCGATGCTGCCCTTTGTGATGCTGCCGCGGCCACTTCAAGAATCCAACGTTGTTGGGAAAGGTGGCACGGCGGGCTTTTTGGGCAAAGCGTTTGATCCGTACACGCTGTATCCCGACGGCGACGACATGGACATGCAAAAAATGTCGCGGATCCAGGTCGACGACTTACGGCTGCGACCGGAAGTATCCGACATTCGACTGCGTCGTCGGGCGCGGCTTCGCGATCTGGTCAACGAGCAAATGCCCGCGATCAACCAGGCGGTCGAGTCCTACGAACTGGACAACTATTACCAACGAGCGTTGTCGTTGGTCGTTTCGGGCCGCGCCCGCCAGGCTTTCGAAATGGACCGCGAGGACGACGCGCTGCGCGACGCGTACGGGCGAAACACCTTCGGCCAAAGCTGTTTGCTGGCGCGACGATTGGTACAGGCCGGGACGCGGGTGGTTGAAGTGATTTGGCCCAAGGTGGCCAATAGCGACAACCATTCCTGGGATCACCACACAGGTTTATCCAAGCGTTTGAAAGATCAATCGGCACCGATGCTGGATGCCGGTTTAACGACGCTGATTAAGGACCTGGACGACCGCGGCATGTTGGAAGACACGTTGGTGGTTGCGGTGGGCGAATTTGGACGCAGCCCGCAGCGTGGGGTCAGCACGAGCGGAAACAATAACAGCGACGACGGACGCGATCATTGGCCGTACTGCTACACCGCCGTGATGGCCGGCGCCGGCGTGCGACGCGGCTATGTGCACGGCAAGAGCGATAAAACGGCATCCGCACCGCTGGATTCTCCGGTGCACCCGTCGGAATTGCTAGCCACGATTTATCACGGCTTCGGAATCGATCCCGAAACGATCGTCTACAACCACTTGAACCAACCCCGCGAATTGGTCAAAGCCACCGCCGTAACGAAGCTATTTGCTTAACGACGCCCAACCAGGAACGTGCCATTGTCGGCCACATCAAACAACGGACGGCTGTAGCGACCCGGACCGTTGGGTCCCCCGGGACGGTAAACCAAGCCCAGGGATACATTCCAGGCTTCGTGTTCGTGTCCCATTTGGTTGCTGCCTTCGCTGGGGACCAAGTACGTGAATCCTGTCGCCAGCGCCAGACGCCGTCGTACCGGTAGCGTCATGTTCGCGCCCAGCAATCCGTCGTCGTCGCCCGTCCAACCGCCAAATGCTTCCCACTGGCCGGCGTTGCGAAGCATCCGACGATAAAAGAATCGATACTGGTCGACCGCTTCGGTGCGGATCGATCCGCTAACCGCCGTTCCATCATCGGCAACCGAGCGGAATGACGAAACGTCATCGCCCAAGGCGGTCGTGTATTGAAAGCCCGCAACATGACAACCGACAAACTTCCAACTCAACTCCGATCGAGATTGAATCAGGTCCGCCTGCATGTGCCAATCCTCGTTCAAATAATCGATCACGGTTCCGTATTGCAGACCATAATCGACGCGGCGAAACCAACCGCCGGTCAAAAACACTTGGTGTCGTGATTCCGAGATGAACGACGCGTTGGACAAATTGTTTTGTGTAAAACGAGCCCCCAGTTGCAGCGACGAATCCCAGTTCAAAAGCCGACGTAGCGAACGGCCCTCGTTGAAGCCCTGATAGAAGCCAAAACTGCCGCTGCCGTCGCGGGTGATTCCGCCCACGTCCGCGAAGTTCAACGGGCCCGTGAAACCCTGGACGCCGGCGAAGAAATCGAAGCGGTTCCAATTGATCCGCAGGAACGGCAGAAACACAGGGATCGATCCGACGTCATCACATCCGGCAACGCAAGCATCACATCCGGCATCGCAACCGTCGCAGCCCATCGCGATGGAGCTATCGCCGCATGGATCGCAGCCGATCGATTCAATGCCACAGCCCAGCGACTCAGTGACACAGCCCAGCGACAAATCGGTGCCACAGGCGGGATCCAAGTTGCCAAGATGTTCCAGTGCCGCGCCGACGCCGCAACCGACCTCGACGCCGCAATTTGCCGTCGGTCCACAGCCAGCATCCAGACCGCATACCGGTTCGCCGTGGATGCCTTCGCAGCCACAAACCGGCCCGCAGCTTCCGTCGCACACAGTACTGAAACCAACCGGTTGCACTGCGCCACGAATCGCTTGGCCCAAACTGATGGGGCCCGCCGAGGTTCGCGGCATCGGGTTACCGGCAACCGCTGGATTGCCCAAAACCCGCTGATTGCCCACAGCTTGCTGATTGCCCACGGCTCGCCGATTGCCCACGGCTCGCCGATTGCCCACGGCTCGCCGATTGCCCACAGCTTGCTGATCGCTTGCAACACGCTGATCGCCCGGATCACGCAGCGGACCACCGCCACTGGCAAACGTTGTCGCAGGAAGCAGAACCATCAACGCGAAGCTAAATCGAACGCCGATTCGCGCTGGCAAAAAACGGGACGTTATCATGGCGACAAATGAAATGGATCGTTTCGGGTTCGCGGCGGCCGCCGCGAACGGCTTCCTGTACGCAAACTTTGTCGGTTCGTTTTGATCGCTACCATCAACAAACTTGTCATGATCGGCACGGATTTACGCGTGCGATGTTTCACGCGCGTGTTTCTGGCAACTTGGATTGGCCTGATCGTGCTGCCCAGCCGATGCGTCGACGGCGATGAATCCGACGAAAGGGGGCCCGTTCCCGATTATCCCATCATGGTGGCCGTCGATGGCGAAACGGTTTTCACCGTCGACTTGAATCTTCCGGGGGTTTGGAAGTCATCCGACCAGGAAACAAGTCTGTTCTTTGCCGGGTCCAAACTCACCAGACAGGCGATGAACCGGCCGCGTGCGATCGCCCTGCATCCGGCCGTTGGGTTGCTGGTTGGCGACAGCGCCAGCCGCGAGATTTATCACATCCAAGCGGGCCAGGCCGACGGCAAGCCGCTTTGCGAAGGTTTCCTGGGCAATGTGATGTGTCTGGCCGTTTCACCGGATAAACAAACCATCTATGCCGGCGATACCGAACGTCGCGCGATTTTCAAAATGCCGATCGACGGCGGCAAGCCGCAGCTGGTCGCGTCGGTGAACCCACGCGGACTATCGTTCAAGGACG
>JBCCRW010000162.1:0-11807 GCA_039201055.1 Planctomycetota bacterium
CGATAAAAAATATCACTTCAAACAACGCATTGAAGCGGAGGAGACGGCGCTCGAGGCGGCTTCGATGGTGGTCACCAGTACGAACCAGGAAGTTCAGGATCAATACGGGATTTACGACCACTACGTGCCTTCCCGGATGGAAGTGATACCACCGGGTACGGATTTGTCGGCGTTCACGCCGCCCACTTCCGATTGGAAGCGACCGAAGATCGCCGATGAAATCGATCGCTTCCTGAGTGAACCCAACAAGCCCATCATTTTGGCGATGGCGCGGCCGGACGAGCGGAAGAACTTGTCAAAGCTGGTTGAAGTGTATGGTCAAAGCGAAGAACTACGTCATTTGGCGAATCTCGTGTTAATTATGGGAACTCGCGACGACATCGAATCGCTTCCCAAACCCCAAGCCGCGGTCATCAAACAGGTGCTCGGACGCATCGACCGGTATGACCTTTATGGACACGTCGCGTATCCCAAAACCCACACACCCGAAGACGTTTGTGAACTTTATCGCCACGCGGCATTATCGCGCGGCGTGTTTGTCAATGCCGCGCTGACCGAGCCGTTTGGTCTGACGCTATTGGAAGCCGGTGCGACGGGCTTGCCCTTGGTGGCGACCAACGACGGTGGACCGCGTGACATCATCGGGAATTGCCAAAACGGATTGTTGGTCGATCCGCTTGATAATGAAGCGATTGAGCACGCCTTGCTGCGCGTGCTGACCGAGTCGGACAATTGGGACTTGTGGAGCAAGAACGGTATCGATGGGACCCGCAAACACTATTCCTGGTCCAATCACGCCCGTCGCTACCTGCGTGATTTGGACGACATCCTGGAAAGCCACCCGGCCCCGACGCTTCGCATCGAGGGCAAGGCGCGGCGGCTGCCCGAATTTGATCGTCTGATTGTCACCGACCTGGACAACACGCTGACGGGTGACCAGGAATCGCTGGAACAATTTTGCGATCTGATTCGCGAGAACGATCACATCGGTTTCGGCATTGCCACCGGTCGCCATTTGGACAGTGCCCGCGAGTTGATTGAGGAACTCGGGTTGCCTCAACCGGACCTGCTGGACACCGATTCGGGGACGCAGTTGCATTACGGACCGGAACTGTATCCGGACGTGAGTTGGCGGAATCAAATCGGCTACGCCTGGGAGCCGCGGCGGATTGTCGAAGCTTTGGATGGGATGCCGGGCCTGGAGCGACAGGTCCAGGCGAAACAATCGGAGTTCAAAATCAGCTACCTGTTAGTGGGCGACAAAAAACCATCCGTCGCTCCGATCAAAAAGTGTTTGCGAAACGCGGGTTTGCGAGCCAAAGTCGTCATATCGTTGGACGCGTATGTCGATATCCTGCCGGTTCGCGGCGGCAGCGAGTTGTCGATGCGGCATTTGCTTTGGAAATGGGGCTTCACACCCGAAAAAGTGTTGGTGGCCGGCGATTCGGGCAACGACGCCGGAATGCTGCTCGGGCGAACCCTGGGCGTGGTCGTCGCCAATCACGGCCGAGAACTCAATCGGCTGAAAAAACGACCGCGGATTTACTTTGCACAGAACCCCCACGCGGCGGGCATTCTGGAAGGCATCGAGTACTACAACTTTTTGGATCACATCCGTATCCCGAATGATCAGGTCGTCAGCTAGCGTCAACGGAAGCACAGGCTTGGACGACCCGTCGTCCGAGCGACGCCGTTATGAAGCCGACCTATCCCGCCAGCGTTTGGACCCGCGAATCCGCGATGTTTGGCTGCGTCGTGAACTTGCACCGGAGTTGCAGGAGGAGTTTTCGCGGCGTTTGGACCAGCACTTCGCTCGGCTGTTCGGATTGCTTCGCGAACTTTACGGTGATCGCTACGACTTCTTTTTCCATCTGGAACAAATCCTGGTTACCGCCGCCGAAGCCTTTGCTGATCGCCGCGAAGTGCTGCGGCGGGTCGACCGGCGGCGAATCAACCATCCCGATTGGTTTCAAAGCGAAAAGATTGTCGGCGGTGCACTGTACGTCGATCTGTTTAGCGGCAACTTGGCCAAGCTTGCCGATTCGATTGACTATTTCAAACAGCTCGGGCTGACCTACTTGCACTTGATGCCGCTGTTCGCGGTGCGGCCGGGTGACAATGACGGCGGTTACGCGATCAGCGATTATCGCGCCGTCGATCCGCGGCTGGGCACGATCGACGACTTGCAACACTTGGCCGATCGGCTGCGCGAGGCCGACATCCTGCTGGTGCTGGATTTTGTTTTCAATCACACCAGCGAAGACCACCGCTGGGCCAAGGCGGCACAAAGCGGCGATCGGGAACATCAAGACTTTTACTACTTGTTTCCCGACCGGGAGATGCCGGATCGATACCAGGCAACCTTGCGCGAGATTTTTCCCACCGTGCGAAGGGGCAGCTTTACGTGGCACGACGGGCTGGAACGTTGGGTGTGGACGACGTTCAATTCGTTTCAATGGGATTTGAACTATGGCAATCCGGCGGTATTCCGCGCGATGGCCGACGAATTGTTTTTCCTGGCCGGAACCGGCATCGATATTTTGCGTTTGGACGCGGTCGCCTTCATTTGGAAACGCATGGGAACGTCGTGTGAAAACTTGCCCGAAGCCCACAAAATCATTCGCGCCTTCAACGCGTTAACCCAGATCGTTGCACCGGGGTTGTTGTTCAAAAGTGAAGCGATCGTACACCCCGAGGATGTCGTCAAATACATCCATCCCGAGGAGTGCCAAATTAGCTACAACCCAACGTTGATGGCGTTGCTGTGGGAATCTCTGGCGACGCGTCGCACCGATTTGCTGAATCGGTCGCTGACTCGTTATCACCAATTGCCACACAACACGGCCTGGGTCAATTACCTGCGTTGTCATGACGACATTGGGTGGACGTTTGATGATGCCGATGCGGCCGCGCTGGGCATCCATGCGTACGATCACCGACAATTTCTGAATCGATTTTACTCAGGACAATTCAAGGGATCGTTTGCCCGCGGAATCCCATTTCAAGAAAACGTCGACACCGGCGACATGCGGATCGCCGGCACGCTGGCGTCCTTGGCGGGTTTGGAAAAAGCGATCGATGAAGGTTGTCCCGACGAAGTCGAACTTGCCATTTCACGGATGTTGTTGCTGCAGGGAGTGACCTTGTCGATCGGCGGCATTCCGCTGCTGTACCTGGGCGAAGAATGGGGCATGTTGAACGACTACGAATTCGTTCGTGATCCCGCCAAGGCCGGCGACACCCGGTGGGTGCATCGTCCGGCGATGAATTGGGAATTCCTGGACGATCTGGACGAAACGCTCGACATCGACGATCGCCTGCACGAAGGTTCGGTGCGTCGCCGCATCTTTCATTCATTGCAGCAGATGATTGCCGCGCGGAAGGATTCACCGGCGCTTGCCGGCAGCCAGATGGAATTGGTGACGACGGGCAACCCGCATTTGTTCGGCTTTGTTCGGACGCATGATGGCGCCCGTTTGGTGGTGCTGGCTAATTTTTCCGAGCATGAACAAAGCATCGAAGGAAACCGTTTGCGAACGGCGGGACTGTCGCGATTCTTGCGGGACATTTTGACGGGTGAAGAAATCCGCACCAGTCGCGACTTTACTGTCCAGCCCTATCAAATTTTGTGGCTGCAAAGAATGTAAGAGAAGCCTGCTGGCGGATGTTTCGCACGAACGGTACCTGGGTGTTTCGCACAAAAGGTACCTGACACTTTTTCCCGACTCAGTGTCTTGACGGCCAGGGCTTGCGCCCGGCACGCAAACACGAACTCGTTGATGGGAGTGTAAAATTGGCCCCGTGGTGAGTGCACGAAATCCATCCGATCATTCCAGAGTGCCTTTGTGGTGAATCAACCATTTTGTCGGCTAAAGAACGGCCGCTTGTTTGCCGGCGTTGTGGACGAAGTATTTGCCGGCGTCGTGGACGATCCCAAGAGTCCCCAATGCCTGGACTCGCCGCATCGTCCACTACCCGTCGCGACGCCTTTTTCCCGACGTCGCCCAAACGCCGCTTGGCGGGTCATTCTGTCGCTGATTGTTTTCGTTCTGTCGCTGGAGGTTTTCGTTCCGGCGGCCGGGACGGTTGGCGGTTCGGCGTCGATCGTCGCTGCACCGATTCCAGCGACAACCGACGAAAAAACCGGCGACGACGAAACCGACGCTGTCTCCGCACGTGAAAAACAGGTTGTCGATCGGTTTTTGGAAGTGCTGTACCGTCGGCCACGGCCGGGGACCGCCCTGGATCGCGTTGTTGATTTCTACCAGCGCTCGGGCGCAATCGATGACTTGCTTGAACAGCTGCAAGTGAATTTGAATGCGGACGCCGATGACGATTCGGATGCGGGCCGCGGTGCCAAAGCCATGGTCGGCGGCTTGATTCAGCTGCGTCGCGGCAAGGCGGCCGATGCGGCGGCCCGTCTTCGCGTTGCCGAAACGCTGCGGCCCCAAGACGCGATGGCCAGCTACCAGCTCGGGCGATCGCTCTTGCAAATTGGTCAAACCCAAGCCGCCGCCGCCGCAATCACGCGGGCCACCGGGCGGAATCCGTCGCGGGCCGAGGCGACCGAAATTTTCACCACCCTGGCGCAGATTTATTCCCGTGCAGGCAATCGTGATAAAGCGATTGAGGTGTGGAATCAATTGCAACAACAATTTCCCGGCGACAGCAAGATCGGCGGTCGGATCGCCGAAGAACTCGCTCGCGCCGGCGACGCGGCCGAGGCGAGAAAGCGATTTCTAAAATTGTCCGAAACCGCTCGGCCGAGCGAAGCGGCGTTGCGGTTTGCCGTTCGCGCCGCCGAGATGCTGCGACAACTGGATCGGTCCGAAGAAGCCACCAAGGAGCTTGACGCCGCGATCGCAAAAACGAGACCCGGATCGTGGCTGTACCGCGATATCCGTCGGCGGATCGAATTGGGGTTCACCGCCGAAGGCGATTTTGCCGGGTTGGCCGATTACTACCAAAACAGAATCGCAAAACACCCCGAGGATCTGTCGCTGCCGCTGCGTTTGGCACGGCTGCAGACCAATCGCGGCCGGCTTCGCGATGCCAAAACGTTATTGGAATCGTCCATCAAGCTTGCGCCCACCAACGTGGACTTGAAGCAAGCGATGATCGACGTGCGGATCGCCGGTGGCGAACTGTCCCAAGCCGCGCAATTGCAACGTGAATTGGTTAGCGCCGATCCGGACAACTCCGATTTTGTGTTTGCCCTCGCGCGGACGCTGTCGCTGGATTCCGCCGTCGATCCGGCCGAGCGTAAGGCGAGTGCGGCAAAGGTCTTGACCGACTATGCCGGCCGCCGCCGTGGCGATGCCGTCGTGTTGGCCCAAATCGCCCAGCGGCTTGTTGATCTGGATGCCGGTGATGCCGCCATCGAAGTGTTTCAGCAGGCCGTCGATGCCGACCCGGCATCACCGCAGTACCGCGAGTACCTGGGCGAGACGTTGTTTCGGCGGAAACAGGTGGACCAAGCGATCGCGGTTTGGCGATCCATGGCCGAAGGCTCGCGTCGCAATCGTGAATCGCTGGTGCGACTGGCCGAAACGTTCACCGCGTTCGAATTGCAAGACCAGGCCATCGAAGCTTGGGCCGCCGCGGCGGAATTGGATTTGCCATTTTCCAGTTGTTTGCGATACGCCGAAATGCTGACCGGTGCCGAAAAGTTCACCGCCGCGTTGGATGTCCTGGACCAAGCCGAAGGCATTGCCGAATCACCTGATGACCGCGACCAGTTGTTGGCCAAACGCATCGCGACGCATACCGCCGCGGGCACCCTGGAAAAGCGAATCGAGAAGATCGCGGCACTCGATCCCACACCCGAGCGGCTCCGCGAATTGGCCATCATGCACCAAGCTGCCGGCCAGTTGGTCCAGGCGGAAGCCTCGATTCGCCGCGCCATCGACATCGCCCCGGACGACGTGGCCGTACTAAGCGTTGCCGCGGAGATCGCCGAACGACAAAAACGCTACGCCGACGCGGCCTTCCGGTTCGAAGAATTGGCCAAGATCGATCGACGATTTCAAGTTTCGCACCTCAAACGCTACGCCAATCTCCGAATGACGCTGGGCCAAATCGATCCCGCGATCGAAGCCTGCCGGCGATTGATCGAAGCCAACCCGGCCGCAATGGATTCGTATCTGTACGCCGCCCAAATCGCCCGGCGTGGCAACCGCGATTCCGTGGCCGAAGACTTTCTTCGGCAAGCCATCAACGTGGCCCCGCGCGACATCATGCCGCGCAATCGGCTGGCCAAATTGTTGGCCGAAAAGTACCGCACCGATGCGGCCATCAGTTTGTACTGGGAATCCTTTGAATTGGGCGACGATGACGACCGCACGCTGATGGTCGGCGGGATGGCGTCGCTGTACGAACGTCGTGGCGAAGTCGAAACGCTGATCGAGCGTTTGGAATCTTGGACTCGCACGCAGCGAAAAGTATCCGAGCGGCAATTGGGCCAGTGGATCGTCACGGCTTACGAGTCGGTGCGGTATTCCGGTGCGGCGCTGGCCAAGTTGGACGAATTGCAGCTGCGTTTTCCCGAGGACATCGAATTGTTGCAGCGGGCGGTAAGTATTGCTGACGGGGCCGATGATTTGGACGCGGCCATGAGCTATCAATCGCGACTCGTTAAACAGGCCGATACACCGGAGAACCGTCTCCGCCTAATCACGTTGCAATGGGAAGCCGGCGACATCGAAACCAAGGTCTTTTTGCGACAACGTTTATCGACCATGGATTCGCCGCGACGCATGTTCGCAATCGCCAAGTCGGCCGCCAGAATCGGCAATCTGGATGCTGCCGAACAGGTTTGCCGGTCCATCCTCGAGCGAGATGATTCCCTGTGGGATGTCAAACTGGCGCTCGCACAAATCCTTGCGCACCGGGTGTTGGAAACATTGGGCGATTTGCCGGAAGAACGGAACGCAAAAACGCTCGAATCGGAGGTTCTGTCGCTGTGCGAAGCTTTGTCGCGGTTTACCGCCGATCAGGCCGAGAGTTTGCCACCGACGGCGCGTCCGAGCCGCGGCAACGCGACGAATGCAAAATCCGCGGACCCGATGGATCGCAATCGCTGGTTGTCATCGCTGCGATCCGTCGAAATGGCCTTTCGAATTGGCAACTACTCCGACGGCTATTATGCCAGCCTTCCGGGCGTCGACCTCGCAATACCAACCTGTCGCGGTCAAGCCCGCACGATTGCGGCGGCCATCCAAATGCTGGTCTCCAGCCAGCCGTGGCGGCAATTGGAAACGATCGATGCCTCGGATCCGGCACAGGCCGACAAGCAAGCCACGCAGGTGATCGAAAGCTTGCAGCGGCTTACCGATGACATCGGGCTGCTGAACGATCCCGACCGGGCAACCTGGCTGGGTGACTTGTATCACGACGAATGCCTGCGAATGTTTGCCGGCAATGCCAAGGTGGATCTGAATCGCCTTTTGGGTGCGGGGACGATATCGGAATCGAAGTGGCGTCAAAGCGGATTACCTCTGGATGATTCACAAACCTTGGCCGCCGCGATTCGTGGCTGCCGGCTGGATCCGCTACACGGCGTTGATGTGATCGTGCCGCTGCTTGAAAAGCGTTTGCCGTGGCCCAAGCCAAAGGACGGTTCCGATCCAGCCACGGCAAACGAAAAATTGCAGCCTCTTGCACCTGAGCAACTTGAATCGCTTGCCGAATGGATGGAACAATCCGCCGCGGCGGCAAAACAACGTTTGGCCAGCACCCGCGTCAAGCATCATGTGCTGCTGGAAAACGAATGGCGATTGGCGGGCGATTTGGACCAGGCCCGGAAGTTTGCATTGAAGATCGATGAACCGGTATCCAAGCCCGACCAGGTGAATCATCGCTGGGCCACGATCGGATGGTGGCTCAAGCTGGGCAAAACCGAACAAGCCGCCACCGCGTTGCCAAAACTACTGGAAGCCGTGCGGGAGGTGTCGCGCAAACCAGGGACCACGGACGGCCGACCGATCGTGTACTCGCTGGTCAGCAGTTCAGCGCCGCCAAGCTACGAAGCGTTCGTGAAAAAGAACATGCCGATCTTGATGGATATCGCGATCGCCCAGGCGGCCATGTCCGCCCCAGACCCGGAAAAGGCCAAATTGTCCGCGACGGGCGATGTCAGCGTCAGCGCGTATTCGGCTTCGGGCAGCTACTTCAACACCCAAGTGCGAAGCACCCTGTCGCCGGCCTTGGTGCCCCCATCCTTGCTAAAAGACATTGGGCATCTGGCAAAATTTCAAACAAACTTCGGCCAACAAGCCAGCCGCGTCGATTTGCCTGACGCGATGGTCGCCTACCTGGCGGCCGAACCGCCGGAAGATTTTTCGCGGTCGCAGCGGCGAATGCGGATGGCTCTGGCGGCGGTGGCGGAAGTTTGGCGCGAGAAGGTCGGCATGGCGATCACGCGTTTTGAAAACTTGCATGCCGAATTCCCCGAGGATCTTTCGATCACCATCGAACTGGCTCGCATGTACGCCGATGGTGGCAAGATCGATCGCGCGATCGAAGTGTTGGATAGAGTCGAACCGCTGGGCCCGGACATGTTGGTGCGTAAGGAACTTGCGATTTTGAATTTGGCGGCGAAGGCGGGAAAACGCGACCGAGCCGGCACGGCGGCCGAACGTTTGTTTGGCATGCGAATGGACCGCGCGACCCAGCGGGCCTTGGCCGACCGTCTGTCGGGAATGGGGATGAAGGATCGAGCGATCGAAATTTTACGCCGCAATCGCGGCGGTTCCCGCATGGACATTCGCGAACAATGGGAGCTCGCTCGCGCGCTGCAACGGGCAGACGATTCGGAGGTCGCCGCCGAGATCGCGCTGGACATGCTGCAACGGCTGTCGATGCGGCGTAGCGGAAACACCGCCGCCGAATATTACCGTCGCCAGGCGGCCTCGATACTTCGTTCGGCCGGAAAACTGGATTCGCTAATCGCCAAGACACGCGATCGCTTCGAGGCGTCGCCGGGTTCCGGACGCCTGCGGAACCAATTGATCGAACTGTACACCGCCGCCGGTGAAACGGAAAAAGCCACCGAGATCATGAAGCAGGCCGGCGGCAAGGCGAGCGAAGATCCGCGATTCTGGCTCAGCCAAGCCAAAAGCGAGGAACAGGCGGACCGCTATCTCGCTGCCGCCGAAGCCTACGCGACCGCATTCGCGTTGCAACCGACGCAGATCAGCAACCATGCTTACGAATTGACCAATCTGTCGTACCGATTGACCGATGAACAGCGGGAAAAGGTTTGCCGAAAACTTGCCGAAGTCTCCTTTGCGTCCGTCTCCTACTACCAAGTTGAGGAGTTCATTTCCGCGTTTGGTGGCCGGCGAACCGGCGGCAAACCCGGCGAAGGCTACGTGAAAATGGTCGAGCAGATCATCGCAACGATTCGATCCGATGAAGCGATCTTGGCGGCAATAAGCAAGATCGATCCCCAGGCCGTCGCGCGATCCGAACGGATTCGGGCTTGGAGAGCGAAGCACATTTTGCACCCGAGGATCTTTTCGCCCACGGCATCGGTTTGGGACAACCTCGACTACAACGACGACGGGACCGCCGGCGGCGCGTTATTGCCCGTCCTGACCGAACTCGCGAAGCCGGAAAATCGCGAGACCATCGATTCGATGTTGGCCGCGATCTTGGACCGGATGCCCCAGCGTGCGTTGAACTCAGATTCCACACAGAACGCTGCAGCCGAGCAAAATTCCAAGCCCGATCCGTACCGCACCGCCCAACTTTGGCAAATCTTGATCCAGGTGCAGCGGATGGAAGACGAAACGGAAACCGCGACGGCCGATCCCGATCCATCCACCGGCCAAGAATCACTCGCCCGCCGCTGGGACCGGTGGTGCGAATCGCTTCCCAAACAGATTTCGAAAAGTACCGACGATTCGGCGCGACCGCTCAACCCGCGTTGGGTTTGGCAAGCCGCATCGATTTTGGAGTCCGCGGAATCGATCGCCGTCGATACCGTCGTGCCCGATGAAGTTCGCAACCGATCGCTGGCCGCGATGTTCGGCTACGCGTTTCGAAGCGGGGACATGGACCGATTCGCGTACAGCCCGGGTCCCAAATGGATCGAGTACTTGCTCGCCTGCGATCGGCGTGTTGATGCCCGGCGGCTGCTTCATCAACAGGTTCGAGACTTTCGCGTTGATTCGAGCGTCGCGGCGGTCAACCCGGGCTATGGCGAGAGTTTGGAAATTCAACACATCCGTGGCATGAGTGACGCGCTTTTGCAAAGCGGTTACCCGGCGGATGCCGCCGCGCTGTTGGTCCGCTGCCTGGACCAACGCACCATGTTCCAGCGTGCCGGCGTGTGGCGGGGCGACAACGAGGAGCAAGCGTTTGATTCGTTGTACAACGAGCGGGTCCAGGAAGTCGATCGCCAGCGCGCGCTCGGACATCTTCGCGCGATGGTTGAATCACTTCAAGCCGGTCGTACCGCCGACATCGCGATGATTCGTCCGCGAGCGATCTTGACGTGGCGTGATTCGCTGGGATTGGCCCTGTCAATCCAGAAGCTCCGCGGCGAAGAACGGCAAGACGAAGAACCGGATGAAGCACCGGAGATGGCGGAGTCGCTGACCGAGATCGATCGGCAGTTGGCCCAGTGCATGGAAAACGCGACCGATGAATCGGCCGACGTCGCCGTCGAGGCCGCCGCAATTCGATTGACAATGAAACTGGGCGGCCTTGTGAATGTCACGTTGCCGGAAGTGGAAAGGACCGCCGCGATCGACGCCGCGATTTCCGATTATCAAACACGGCGATCCGAGGCCGGCGATATCCAGGCATCGATCGATGCCCTGTTGCTGCGGATGCTGCTGCATCCATCCAGTGACCTGCCGGCCAAATCAAAGGTGGCGTTTCAGCAGTTTCTGGTGGATCGGTTGATCGCGGCCGGCGAGGACGAAGTGATGGTTCGCGAAGCGTTGCGATTGGCATCCGTGACGCCGCAGCAACGTGTCGCGGCCCAAATTCAGCGTCTCGAAGAAGCCTACGCGGCGGATGCCGATGCGATGGTGGGTGCCGACGACTTTGACGCCGCGATGCGTCTGGCGGAAACCGAGGCGGTGGCCGGACGGATTGCGAATTCCGCAAAATTGCTTGCCACCGCGCTTCGACGCGGGCTGCCGCTGCGCGGCGTGTCCGCCGCATCGGGCGATGCCTTTGCAATCCGCAGCGGCGGGATGCAAACCGATTCGCGGGTGAACCTGGGACGACAAGATCGAATTCGTATCCTCACCCTGGTCGATGGCTGGGGCATGGCATTGGGCTTCCCGTCGGATCTGACACGCTGGCCCAAGACGATCTTTGATCCGGAGTCCCTACCCGAGGATCAGCATGTTTACTTTTACGAGGAAACCGTCACCACGACAAAGTATCCCTCGGGAACCGTTTCGGATGACGCGGCCGATGCCGCGATGCGGTCGCTTGCGGAGATTTTGAATCGCAAGCAACAGGTTTCCGGGCAACTTTCGTACGACGTTTCACCCGTTGATCCGAATCGTTTTGGTGATCCCGGAGACTTGCTGAATCCGCGATCGTTGGACATCGCTCTGGTCAATTTGGCCATGCGGTTGGAACGGATCGATGCACCGGGGCAATGGCTCGGTTCGGCGGATGACACAAGCGCTCAAACACCTGCCAGCGGAGCGACGCAGCGGCCAGTCGATCGGTTGCTGGCCGGGACTTGGGCGATCGCCCAACAGGACTCCGGTGCGATGACCAGGATGATCGACCAAATCGCCGAGGAACTGAAGTCCGAGTTGCCGCCGCTGGATCATCAA
>JBCCRW010000163.1:0-11767 GCA_039201055.1 Planctomycetota bacterium
AGAGCCTGTTCGAATTGTTCGTGCTGGGTGAGAGCGGTCTGGCGGCGGGAATCTACGCCGTCAGCGTGGAACAGGGCTATGTCATCGACCAGGGCTTGAACGTGAACCCGGCCGCCGTGCTGGGCACCTTCGAATATGTGATTGTCTGAGCAGCGCGGGTTGATCGCTTTGTGAATGCGAGCGACGTTTGGGTCAGCCGAACCGTTGCGCCATCCAGGTGCGAAGCAGCGACCACCAGCGGATGGATTCGGTCGAAGCGCCCGAAGAACTGTGCTGGACGACCAGCAGTTCGCGGCCCTCGTGTTGCACGGTCACGGACTGCTGGCTTGTCTGGGCCAGCAATCGCAGGGCCCGACGTGCCTGTTGCACTTGGCGAAGCGACCCGCTGGGCAGCTTGCCGGTGGATGTCACGAGCACGCTTTGGTCGGGCTGCGTTTGCACCTCAATGCTGCCGACAACGCGGTCGCCTTCGATCCGTTGAACGCAGAGGTCAGCATCGACAACGACACCCGGCTGGGTCGGGGGATCATCCATTGGGCTTGTCGAGATCCCGCGTGCGAATCTTGAGCACGCCGTTGAGCTTCCAGTGGGCATGTTCGACGTTTTCTTCGCCCGTTCGTGAGGGAACGTAAACGTGCATGTCTTGGAAGTCGTAGGTGATTTCGGCGTTCCGGCCGGTCAGCGCGTCGTACAAGCCGGCGGCAAGTTCGGGCCAGGTGTGGGTGGCGTTTCCGGTGCTCATGGGGTTCCTCAGGTCACTCAGTTGTGGGTGGGGGATCACTTGCTTGTGGTGGATTGACGTGGCGGAACACTGCGCGAGAACTGCCGCCGCATGCCACCTCAAAAGCGTATGAACACAGCAACCCCAGCGGGTGCCGATCCGATCAAGACGACGACGAACCCGGGTGCCTCTGGAGTCGAAGATCCGAATGCAAAAGATGCGCCACAAGCCACATCGGCAACGTCCGGCCGCTTGCTGGTTTGTGGCGCGACCGGATACGTCGGCGGGCGCTTGGTCCGACGTCTGCTTGAGCGCGGGTACGACGTGACTTGCTTGGTTCGAAGCCCCGAAAAATTAACCAAGTTCGTTTGGTGCGACCATCCGCGACTGCGCGTGGTTCCCGGTGAAATGGAGGACGATGAAGCGATCGACAGTGCCTTGGAAGATGTTCGATTGGCGTTCTACTTGGTGCATTCGATGAAATCCGCCCGGGGGAAATACGCGCAGCGTGATCGCGAATTGGCCAGCCGGTTTCGTGATGCGGCCGAGCGCTCGTGTTGCCGCCGCATCGTTTACCTCGGCGGGCTGGGCGAATTGGGCGAGAACCTTTCCGAGCATCTAAACAGCCGCCACGAGGTTGCCAACATTTTGCAAGCCGGGCGGGTGCCGACGACGGTGTTTCGTGCCGCCATGATTATCGGATCCGGATCGGCGTCCTTCGAAACGCTGCGTTACTTGGTCGAACGGTTGCCCATCATGGTGACGCCCAAGTGGGTCAAAACGGAAACGCAACCGATCGCGATCCGTGATGTGCTGAGGTATCTAGTGGACTGTATCGAGGTTCCCGCGACGGCCGGGCGGACGTTGGATATCGGCGGGCCGGATATCATGAGCTACCGCGAGGTGATGCAGTTGATGGCGCGGAAGTTAAAGTTGCGGCGGCGGATCATTTTGGCGGTGCCCGTTCTGACCCCCAGCTTGAGCAGTTTGTGGATCGGTTTGGTGACGCCGGTCAGCAGCAGCATCGCCCGGCCGCTTGCCGAAGGATTGCGGAATCGAACCGTTTGCCGCAACGACGATGCGCGGCGACTGATGCCCGGCGATTGTTTGAGTACCGAACAAGCGATTGACGCTTCGTTGGGACGCATCGAACGGGGCGAAATTGAAACAAGGTGGTCGACGGCCGGCCAAATCCCCGGCGATCCGGATTGGGCGGGCGGCACGTCGTTTTCCGATCGGCGAGAAACCTGGGTCAACGGACCCAGCGAAGCGACGTTTTCGGAAATTCGATCGATCGGTGGCAGCAAAGGTTATTGGGGCGCCGGGTACCTGTGGCACATTCGTGGCTGGATGGACCAAGTGGTCGGTGGTCCCGGTCTGCGACGCGGCCGCCGCCATCCGACCGATCTGCACTTTGGCGAAGCGGTCGATTTTTGGCGAGTTACCAAGCTGGTGCCCAACAAGCGTTTAACGTTGCGGGCGGAAATGAAGTTACCCGGCGAAGCCGAATTGGATTTTGACCTTGCCGAGGAGGCCGGCGACCGAACTCAGGTCGTCATGACGGCGCGGTTTCGTCCGCGGGGACTTTTGGGCCTGGTGTATTGGTATGCTGTCTTGCCGCTGCACGGATTGGTGTTTCCGGTGATGTTGCGGGGCATCAAAAAGAACGTCGAAGCCCGCCCGTAAACAGCCGCTCGACTGGCAAGCCTTCATTCGCCCGATTCGCCCGAACCGCCCGATTCGCCCTGCAGCGTCAACACCAAACGCCGCGGTCCGCCATGATTGCGATGTTCGCACAGGTAGATGCCCTGCCATGTCCCCGTCTGGGGGCGACCGGCGGCGATGGGGATCGAAAGTGAAAATCCCATCATCGACGCTTTGACGTGCGCCGGCATGTCGTCGGGACCCTCCAAAGTATGCCGGTACGCTGGCGATTGGGGGGCTAGCGATTCGGGGACGACATGGTTCATCGCGGTTTCAAAATCCGCCCGCACGTCGGGATCCGCGTTTTCGTTCAGGGTGAGCGATGCGCTGGTGTGGCAGATAAAGATGTGCAGCAAACCCATCCGACATTCGCTCAATTCGGGAATCGCCCGCAGCACTTTGTCCGTGATCAGGTGGAAGCCGCGAGGGACCGGATCAAGCGTTAGATCATGTTGAACCCACATGAAAGTCTTCCTTTAAATGAGGAAATTTGAAAAAATTCCTGGACATTTTTTTGGCCCCGTTTTAGGGCCACATTGTGGCAATCCGCGAATCAAAACGGGGACACACCGGCCCCCGTGGCAATGTACCGGGCGAACGAGCGGTCATGCTAAGATCCCATGAATCTACGCAGTGGTCTGTTAAGGCGGTAATCCGCCCCGTTGTCGCCGTTTGTGCTTGACAGACTTTGTGTCGATCGCTTTCGCGCTGCATGTCCGGTACGACCCCAACGGATTCGCGCAGCGGAATTTGAGCGCACCGCGATGCGGCCGGCGGGCCCAGTTACCGCATAATTTTCTTGACGAATGGCGGTCGACGTCAATAATTCGAAGGTCGGCCGGCTAACTCAATTCGCGAACCGCCAGGGTTTGCCGAACCGAATGGGGCCCATCGAAATTTGAAGCCGCCGTCCCCCCAAGCATTTTCCTTTCCATTGTTTGAGTCGTCATCGATGCTGGTGAAGAACCACCCGGTCTGACGTGCTCGCCCGATCCTGACGGAGCATTCCATTTATGAGTCAGTGCAAGAACGTTTTCGAAGCGATTCTGCGTTACGGCCACGACGAGGACTTTGTGCCTCACACCGATGATCAGTTTGAACCCACCGACGCTCCCGCGGGCAGTCAAGAAAAGATCGAAGTCTTGCGCACTCGCGTCGAGCGTGGACAGCCGCTGTGGCACACAACCGACCGAGTGGATTACAGCGGCTTGACCGGAGCGATCCGCCCGCGCGAATAAGCCGTCGTTCCGGTCTTTCGTTGATCCGAGCGATCTCGCGAGACACACCACCCGATTTCAACACACCGAATTTTCACTATCGTGATGCCCGCCCGGCCAATCGCCGCGGCGGGTTTTTTCGTGCACTGGCCTCATTGAAGCCCCGAGCCCCTTATCGCAACGCGAGCCCCTTACCGCAACGCGAGCCCCTTCCCGCAACGCTTCCATTTTTACCGTCATCAGGCCTGCATGATCGATCCCGAATTCGCGGATGCCCTCAATCGCCACTCGATCGAGATTCCCGAGGAGATTGCCGCCCGGGTGCAGCGTTACGTCGAAGCGATGTGGAAGATCAACGAATCCCTCAATTTGACTCGGCACACCACTTGGGATTTGTTTGTCGGGCGGGATTTGCGCGATTGCGTCCATTTGGCCAATTTGCTGCAGCCCGGTGAAGAGGTGTTGGATTGGGGCAGCGGCAACGGCGTGCCGGGGTTGGTGTTGGCGATGCTTCGTGGCGACGTCGATGTGGCGCTTGCCGAATCGGTGGGTAAACGAGCCGCGGCGCTGGGCGAAATCATCGCCGGCATGGATTTGCCGGTGGCCGTTTACGCGGCCCGCGGCGAAGACCTACTGGATGATTTTCGTTTTTCCAGCGTGGTCGCGCGGGCGGTGGGTTCCATCACCAAGTTTTGTCGCTGGATCGGGCCTCAGTGGAGTTCGGTTGATCGGCTGCTTTTGATCAAAGGGCCGCGTTGGGTGGAGGAGCGTGGCGAGGCCCGGCATCTGGGTTTGTTGAAAGACTTGACGCTGCGTCGGGCGGCCGCCTATCCGCTGGGCGACGAGGGCGAAAACGAGGGAGTGATTTTGGAAATTCGTCCCCGAAGAGAAGGCGACGCGTCGCTCTAGGTGTTCCGCTGGGGCGTGTTTATACTCGACCCATCGGTTTCCCAATCCAGCGTGGCCCCCAATCCAACCTGTCCCCCATTTTCAATCCACAAACAAGTCAGCGGGATGTCGGACTACAGCCTCACCCATCTCAAGCAACTCGAAGCCGAAAGCATTCATATCTTTCGTGAGGTTGCCGCGGAGTTTTCCAATCCCGTGATGCTGTACAGCATCGGGAAGGATTCGGCCGTCCTCCTGCATTTGGCCATGAAGGCTTTCGCGCCCGCGAAGCCACCCTTTCCGCTACTGCATATCGACACGACCTGGAAATTCCAGGAAATGTACCACTTCCGTGACAACTACGTTGCCAAAGAATTGGGTTTGGAATTGTTGGTCTATACCAACGAGGAAGGGCTGACGCACGGCATCAAGCCGTGGGAGGACAGCGAGCGTCACACTGAATTGATGAAGACCGACGCGCTGAAGGCCGCGCTGGATAAGTACGAATTTGATGCCGCCTTTGGCGGGGCACGTCGCGACGAAGAAAAATCGCGGGCCAAGGAACGCGTGTTTAGTTTTCGTGACAAATCGCATCGCTGGGACCCGAAGAACCAACGGCCCGAGCTTTGGAATTTGTTCAACACGCGCGTGGCCAAGGGCGAATCGATTCGTGTGTTTCCAATGAGCAATTGGACGGAGTTGGACGTTTGGCAGTACATCCATTTGGAAAAAATCCCCATCGTGCCGCTGTACTTGTCGGCGATGCGCAAGGTTGTCAACCGCAACGGTCTCTTGATCATGCGAAACGACGATCGGATGCCGTTGCTGCCCGGCGAGGTTGAGGAGGAAAAGATGGTGCGTTTTCGAACGCTCGGTTGCTATCCGCTTTCGGGCGCCGTCGAATCCGAAGCGACGGACCTGGTCGATGTGATCCAGGAAATGCTGTTGGCCACAACGTCCGAGCGGCAGGGCCGAATCATCGACCAGGACGAGGGCGGCGCGGGAATGGAAGAGAAGAAACGACGAGGCTATTTCTAATTCAATGTCGCACCAATCCGACCTAATTGCTACCGATATCAACGCCTATTTGAAGCAGCATGAAAACAAGCAACTGCTTCGCTTTTTGACGTGCGGGAGCGTCGACGATGGCAAGTCGACCCTGATTGGCCGTTTGCTGTACGACAGCAAGATGATTTACGAAGACCAGCTTGCCCAAATCGAGGCGGATTCCAAGGTCGTCGGCACGGTGGGTGGCAATTTCGATCCGGCGCTGCTGACCGACGGGCTGAAGGCCGAACGCGAGCAGGGCATCACGATCGACGTCGCGTACCGATACTTCAGCACCGCGAAACGCAAATTTATTATCGCCGACACGCCCGGCCATGAGCAATACACGCGGAATATGGCCACCGGTGCTTCGAGCGCCGATTTGGCGATCTTAATGATCGACGCGCGGCACGGCGTGATGACCCAAACCAAGCGGCATTCGTTCATCGTTTCGCTGCTGGGCATTCGGCACGTCATCGTCGCGATCAACAAGATGGATTTGATCGATTTTAGCCAGGAGAAGTTCGAAGCGATCTGCGACGATTATCGGTCTTTCGCGACGCGTCTGGATTTGCCGGATCTGCATTTCATCCCCATCAGCGCGCTCAACGGCGACAATGTAGTCGACCGCAGCGAGAACATGCCTTGGTATGACGGCAGTACGCTGATGAGCTTTTTGGAATCGGTTTACATCGGCAGCGATCGCAACTTGCAGGATTTCCGTTTTCCGGTGCAGTGGGTGAACCGTCCGAATTTGGATTTTCGTGGTTTCTGTGGCACGATCGCCTCGGGCATCGTGCGCCCCGGCGAAGAAGTGATGGTTCTGCCCAGCCGGCAAACGTCAAAGGTCAAGTCCATCGTGACCCACGACGGCAATTTGGACGAAGCGTTCGCGCCCCTGGCGGTCACATTGACGCTGGAAGACGAAATCGACGCCAGCCGTGGTGACATGAGTGTGCGACCGGGCAACGTTCCCAAGTCGCGTGACCAGATCGACGCGATGTTGGTGTGGATGGATGGCCAGGCGATGGTGCCGGGGAAAACCTATTTGATCAAACACACCACGCAAACGATTCCCGGATCGATCGACACGCTGGCGTACCGCGTCGATGTGAATACCTTGCACCGGAGCCCGGCGCCGACGCTGGAGCTGAATGAAATCGGTCGGGTCAGTCTGACGCTACAAGCTCCCGTGCATTTTGATGCCTACCGGCGCAACCGAGCCACCGGTGCGTTGATCGTGGTCGATCGGATCACCAACGCGACCGTCGCGGCGGGTATGATTTTGGACAAGAGCGGCGACGCGTCGTCGCGTTCCATCTGGGATGATCAGCCGCGGGCGGAATCGGTCGCCGGCGGCGGGCAGGCCGAGTCGGTGTCGGCCGAGGAACGTCGGGCGCGATTTGGCCAATCCCCCGTCACGGTGTTGCTGACCGGATTGACGGGTTCGGGCAAGACCGCGATCGCTGCGGCCTTGGAACGGCGTTTGTTTGATGCCGGCCGCGCCGTGGCAATGGTCGACGGTGAATCCGTGCGGCAGGGTCTGAGCAAAGACCTGGGCTTCACCGCCGACGACCGCAGCGAGAATCTTCGGCGCAGTGCCCATCTGGCAAAAACGCTGTGCGATGCCGGGTTGATTTGCGTGGCGTCGTTTGTCGCACCGTCACAATCGGTGCGGGATCGCGTCGCCGGCGTGATCGGCAAGGATCGATTCTTGACCGTTCATGTCGCCACGCCCATCGAGGTGTGTCGGCAGCGGGATACCAAAAACCAGTACGCGCGGGCCGATGCCGGCGAATTGCCGAACTTTCCGGGCGTGACGGCGGACTACGAAACGCCCGAGTCGCCGGACCTGGTCCTGGACGCGTCCGAGACGTCGATTGACCAGTGCGCCGCCGACATTGCGGAATTGCTGAACCAAAAAGGGTTTACGAAATAGTTCCCTTTTTTTCGAAATTATTTTTGCAATCGTCACGGCCAGCCCATACCTTTTGGGGGCCGCAGGGATTGTGCGGGTGAGGCGGACACGAGAGCACCAACCAGGCGGCAGACCAATTGGGTCTGATCCTTCCTTTCCTACCTGCCTGGGTTTTATTGATGGAACGCGTGCGTCGCAGTCGTCGTCGTTTTTTGGTGTCCGAATCTCTAGAGCGTCGTCAATTGCTGGCCGGCGACCTCTGCTCCCCGGCCGATCTGGTCCCCGGTGGGCTGACGCTTGGCGGGTCAACGCCTGGGGCTTCCGCCGGTGTCGATTCGCTCAGCCGGGTTGGCGAGGGCGAGGGCGTCTTGTCCGACTTGGACTCGCTGGCGTGGCTTGACGACCTGGCCCCAGCCGAGCCGATTCGGTACCCCAGCGGCGATGAATCGATTGAGGTGATCGCGCTTGACGAATATGTCGCGATCGATGGGGGCGAATCGTTTGTCGATTTGGGGCTGGACTTTATGCAGCCCGAGCGGCTGTTCGGCAATTCGATTTCGGTGTTCCGCTTGCCCACCGAAGTGCCGGTGGGCCCGTCGGTGGTTCCCGTGGTGTCGGCAAGCTTCCAGCAACTTGACGCGACATTTCTGCCGGTCTTTGGGGCCCCGCGGTCGGATAACTTGGTCGTCGCGACCGACGAAATCGTCGTCAAGATTTCGGGCGAAACGGCGGTCCAGCGACAAAAAGAGCAACCCGATTGGACGCCGGAGGGCTATCTGCAACAGCACCCTGATGTGGCGGAGTTTCGGCGTTTGTCGGGCACACCGGACCAATATGTGGTGACACTTCGCGATTCGCTGGGTGCCGATACGCTGCTGGCGGTCGAGACCTTTGACAAGGACACCACTTTCGAATGGGCGACGCCCAACCTGTTTCAATCTTGGCAGCTTTACGCGGCGCCCAATGATCCGCTGTTCGGCAACCAGTGGCATTTGCACAACACCGGACAGGGCGGTGGACTGGTCGGTCACGACGCGAACTTGGTGGCAGCTTGGGACATTAACGCGGGTGGTTCGTCGGACATCATCGTTGGCATTGTCGACGATGGCGTTTCCACCGACCACGAAGATCTGACCGTTTGGACCAACCCAGGCGAGATCGCCGACAACGGCATCGACGACGACGGCAATGGATGGGTCGATGACATCCATGGCTGGAACTTTGTCAACAACAACAATAATTCGAGCTACACTGCCGACGGGGATAACCACGGGACCGCGGTGGCCGGCGTTGCGGCAGCCGATGGAAACAATGGAGTTGGTGTCGCGGGAGCGGCGTACAACTCGCAAGTAATTTCGGCTCGGATTTTCGACGGCATTTCAGTTGCCGACGATGTGGGGATTGCCGCGGCAATTCACTACATGGCTGGCCGCAAAGAAGACGGGACCGGCGTGTGGAATTCGGCACATGTGGTCAATCATTCTTGGGGCGGTGGCTTTCCCAGCCCACTGATCATTGATGCATTTGCTTATGCAACCGCATCGGGTGGTCACGATCAGGGCGGCATCAACAACTTCATCTCGACCGGCAACGGCGCCGGTCCGGTTTCCTTTCCGGCGTATTTGTCAAATACCAATGACGGCGTGGTCGCGGTGGGCGGCACGGGGAACACTGGCGGAATCGCCGTGTACAGTTCGTTTGGCCCGGAAGTGGATATTGTGGCGCCGACCAAAAATGACTTCTTTTCGGCCCTGGCCATCGAAACGACCGACCTGATGGGCGAAATCGGCTACGACCCATCCAACTACACCGGCACCGGCGGCAATGGATTTGGTGGAACTTCATCGGCGGCGCCGTTGGCCACCGGTGTGGCGGCGCTGGCGCTCGCGGAATTGGACGCCCAGGGCCTGGATCTTTCGCCTGGTGAACTGAGGGATTTGATCCGTGCCAATGCTCGGCTGATCGCGGGGCTGCAGCACGGCACCGATGGCCACAATGTCTTTAGCGGCTACGGAATGATCGACGCTTTCAGCCTACTTTCGGGAATCGGCACTCGCGAAATCTCGGTGACTTCCGCGACCGCCGAACTGGTTAGCGGCGGTGATCCGGTCACATTTGCTTCGACCGATCTGGGCAGCACCGCTCAAACGCACGTGCGGATTCGTAATCAGGGCACCGAGCCGCTGGATGTGAGCGGGTTGTCGGTGACGTCGGGGCCGTTCTCGATTGTCGCGGGAGACGCCGGTGTTTTGGATTTGGGCGAATCGATCACCGTGGTGCTGGAATTCGAACCGACGACCACGGGCACCGCCACGGCGGTGCTCGAGATTGCATCGGATGATGTGGACGAAGCGATCTTTGAGGTGCCGTTGACCGGTGTGGGCACCTTCGTTTCGATCGACGGCACGGTGTTCGAAGATCGCGAGGCCGATGGGACGATGGGGCCGCAGAATTTGCCGGTTGCGAGTCAGGCGGTGTTCTTGGACGAAAACGGCAACGGCATGCACGACGCCGGGTCCACCTTTAGCACCACGACGCCGGTGGACACCATTGGCGGTGATTTTGTGCTTTCGCCGATCGAGGTTTCTGGCGTTCCGGAATTTGATCGGATTGAAGTGGCAATCGATATCACGCACCCGTACGTGGAGGACATGTTTGTCGAATTGGTCGCCCCCGACGGCTCCGCGATCACCTTGGCCGCGGGTTTGGGTGGCTTTGGCGACAATTACACCGGCACGATCTTTGCCGACGACGCCGCCGTTTCGATCAATGATGGCGTCGCGCCCTTTACCGGCCGCTTTCGTCCGCAACAGGCGTTTTCAAATTTAGATGGTGTCGACGCCAACGGCACTTGGAACCTGCGTGTTACCGACACTTTCGCTGCGTTCGATGATGGCACACTGAACAGTTGGTCGATCACGATCGGTGTTGCCGAACCGCTGACTTCAACCGATGCGAATGGCCGCTATGCGTTTCGCAATGTCCCCGACGGCGACCACACGGTCGCCTTCGTGGAAACGGACGTTTACTCGGTCGTCGCGTCGCCGGCGGCGGTCGGCATCACGCTCAGTTCCGCCGACCCTTACACGAACGTTGACTTTCCCGTCGCCCAAAACGATGTCGCCTATGTCTTTGCCTTTGAAGATGAAAACGGCGATGGCATCGTCGATCCGGGCGAAGGTCTGTTGCCCGAACCCCAGTGGTTTGTCGATACAAACGGCAATGGCCAGTTTGATGTCGGCGGTGGTGAATATCAGCAGGACGACGACGTCGGCATTACCGATAACACCACGGTCACATCGACGCTGGAAATCAGCAGCCAAGATCCGGCAGTCACGTCCATTAGCAACCTTGACGTGTTGATCAACGCGTCCCACACCTATACCGGTGACGTGTCGATGGTGTTGGTCGCTCCGGATGGGACGCGGGTGGAGTTGATCGACCAACGCGGCGGCGGCGGCGACAACTTTACGCAAACACGCTTTGACGATGACGCCGCGAGTTCCATCGCCGACGCATTTGCACCGTTCACGGGATCGTTCACGCCCGAGGAACCGCTGTCGGGTTTCAATGGAATCGATGGCAACGGGACCTGGACGCTCGAGGTGACCGATTCGGCAGGTGGCGATACGGGAACGCTCCAAGATTGGACGCTGCTGTTCTCGCCCGGCGATGACATGTTCCCCATCGACGATGATGGTTGGTTTACATATCCGCTGCCGGACCAAGAATCGATGATCGGATTGGTACCCGATCCGTTTTACGAATACACGATTCCCGCGAACGGGCAATACACATTGACCCCCGATGGCCAGCCGCATATCGGGCTATTGTTGGGTGCCCGCGTGCGACAGGCATCGATTTCGGGCACGGTTTTCCATGATCCCGACGGCGACCAAACGTATGACCCCGGCGAACCGGCGGTCGAAGGTTGGTCCGTGTTCTTGGACGAAAATGAAAACGGCGTTGCCGACGTGCAAAGCCAGTTTGGCAGTTCGAACGCGCTTCCGATCAACAACTTTTTCCAGGCGGAATCCACGATCGATGTTTCCGGTGCCAGCGTGCTTGCCGGCGATTTGGAAATCGGCGTGAACATCGACTACAACGGTGTGGAAAGCCTGAGCGTGGAATTGATCGCGCCCAGTGGGACGACGGTCGTTTTGGTCGACACAGGCATCAGCGGTAGCGACATGGTCGGCACCGTCTTCGATGACGACGCGGACACCGCCATCGGTGACGGGGCATCGCCGTACACGGGTTCGTTCCGGCCCC
>JBCCRW010000164.1:0-11727 GCA_039201055.1 Planctomycetota bacterium
ATCGATGGATGAATAGGACGGACCATGAATGAACGAAACATGCGGGAGTTTTTGGATAAGAAGCCGTTCCTGCCGCTCAAAGTAACGCTGTCCAGCGGTCAGGTGGTTGAGATCACGCATCCCGAAAACGTGTTGCTGACCAAAACCAAGTTGGTCGTCGCCTATCCCCAGGACGACATTGTCAGCGTGTCGCCGCTGTTACACGTCACCAACGTCGAATACTCCGAAATGCCAACGGAATCCGAAGCCTGACGAAGTGTGCCGAATGCTGCGTGAATCCTTCCTGACGCGGTTGGCGTTGCGATGGGGCAATAGAATGCAGGGTCGGAGATCGCGGGGACGGCGCGTCTCCCTGACCGACCACACTCACGTGCTGGTCGTCAAGCTTTGGCCGTAGGGGCACCTGGCTGGCCAAACCTTGATACCTCTGATTCCCTCGGTGCCGAAAGTGTCCGACCAGTTGCCGCCCAAATTTTTTAACCCACCTAATTTTTTAACCCCGTCTGTCATCACGCCCACGCCAAGCCACAACAGCCACGTGGTTTTTTGAGCCATGGAGAAACACTTCAAGGTCCTGATTGAGCTGAAAACGGACCCAAGCCACGACCTTTACTTCCTGCACGTTGTTGGTTGTGGCTTGCAGCGGCAACCCAGCGTGCCGATGTAGCCAGGCGGGTCCTCGTCGGAGAGTTCTCCAAAAAGTTTCTCGTCGCCTCGGTGAGTCGAGGTGCTGTTTTTTCTTCGACTCGGAAAGTCGAGCTACTCTTTTTTCTTCGACTCGGAGAGTCGAGCTACTATCGTTTTCTCTGAATCGAAGTGTCGAGCTGCTGATTTTGGACACAAAAAAAGCCCGGAGAGACCGGGCTTTGAGCGGTGCTGAGTCGCATCAGTAATCGCTTAAAACTACCCCGCTAGGACTTGAACCTAGAATGGCTGGACCAAAACCAGCTGTGTTGCCAATTACACCACGGGGTATCGCATCGCATGGAGTTTAGCAAACGTTCCGCAGGCTTCAAATAGCGGATGATGGGCTTTTTGACGCACCCGGGTGATCGCTGCGGATTCGTACGAGGATCAGACGGTTGCCGATTTGGATTGCCGCTTTTCGGCGCGGCGACTGGCCAAGCTCAAAACCCCGCCGCTGGCCAACAACATCGCCGCCCCGCCCAATCCGCTGACGGTCAAAAACGATAGCCGACCGCCCAGTTCGGCATTCTTGATCACTCGCAGTAGTCGCCGGCGGTCTCGCGAACTCAGTTCCATTTCGTAGGCGGTTTCAAAATGCGTGATACCGCCAACCTCAACCGTTCCCCGATATTCCCGCTGGACAAACCTTTTGAAGTCACCCAGGTCGTAGATGTCGAAACTAAACGGCACGAATTCCACGGAGTCCCGAGCGTAGGCTTCCAAGGCCGCCAGCGCCAAAACTTCCGCCTGGGCATCGGCCATCGACTTGGTCTCACCAGGCGGTCCCACGACCACAATTTTGACTTTTCGGTCATCGCTGGTCGACGAAACGCCCGACTCGACCCAATCCGGCCGCGTCTCGGGATATTGGACGTGATCCATCGGTGGGACGGATAGATCCTTGGTCCCGCTTTCGCTTCGTGGTTCTTTGCCACCGTCGCGTGGAACCTTGTTGCTGTCTTGATTTTCACCGGCGGCCGAATTTTCGTTGCGGTCCTGATTCGGGTCAGCCGTGATCGTCGTGGCCGCGACGGCCGAGGCATCGCCGCGATCCGTGGAAACGCTGATGGAGTATTTCCCCTTTCCCACTCGCACGACGGTCTGGTCCGCCCAGGCTTGCGGGGCCAGCAGCGTGGCGGCCGAGAGTGCGATCAAGGCGAAGTTTTGGGTCGCTTTCATGGTGCCAAGGGAAAGAAGAGGAAAGGATAAAAAGAACTCGATCCGGCGGAGATCAAACAGGGACCCCAATCAAACATGGACCACGGCATCGTCTTCGACCACCTGAAAGGATTCTTGGCGAGGCGCGATGATTTTGGGTGGTGATTGCGGATGGACCCAGGGTGCTGCAAATTGCGTCACGATCGAGATTCCACCGGCAATCAAAATGCCTCCCGGTTGCGGGATGGGAATGAATTGGTGCAGCAGGTAGGCGGCGAAGGCGGTCACCGCGACCGGCCACACGCTAAAGCGGCGACGGCGAATCGGGTCGATCGGCCGCCACATTCGCAGCATCCCGAAAAGGATGGCGTAAAAGGCCATCATCGTTGGCATCGTGGCGCTACCGTCCTCGGCATAAAGGGCCAAAGGCGGCGAAAATTCGTCGATATCGCGTGCCAAACCACTGTCCACGGGCAGGAGCAGGAATTCGTGCATGCTCCATGCGACCGCCCCCACGATGGCACCGACACCCGCGCCGGCAAGCCGGCGACTGGTCGCATCGCTGTCGTCTTTTTCCCATGACTTTCCAACGCCCAGCAACAACACGGCGGCGGTCGCGATGGTCGTCGCCATCATTGCGATGGGAGCCAAGCGAACCGGATCCAGAGTGCCACTTTGGTAGGAGAACATCGCGGCGAAGGCGGACAACACGCCGACGCCGACAAGCGAAGACAACGCTGAGCCGTTCCATTCGCTTGCCCGCGTTGCCAAGGGTTTGGCGCGAAGCGTGTGCCGCCACGAACTTCGCCATTGTGATCGAGTCATCGGCCGAGTCGCCATGGAAGCCATCGAATCTCGCTGGCGTTGTTCGTACACGGGGCGTTGTTTGACGTGTAGCACCATGTTCCGAACGATGTAGTAGGGCACATACATCACGCCAAGCATCGTGAGCAATGGCAGCAACCAGTGGGTGTTGACCAACACCACCAATCCGGCGATGGCAATCAGCACGGCCTTGGAACCGGGTGAGCGATCGAGGGTACGCCACCAGCGGGAAAAGTCGCCCGCGGCATGCCGCACGGCGCGGGCAACGGGTTCACCATTGGGCTTGCCCGTTGGATTGAAAGCCTGCGGTGAATTCGCCGGACCGGAAGCAACCGGTGCGTCCGCGTTCGGATGGCCCACAAGGCGCGCGTCATAGATCGCTTGATTGGGACCGGCACCCTGCGGGTGCGACTCGCTCCGGTGCACCGTATTGTGTTGCGGGTTCGCGTTGGGGCCGTATCCCAGATCAGTAAATTCGACACCAGCCGGTGCACCCGCAACAAGCTCCGGTGCAAGTCGGGGATCGACGCTCGTCTGCTTTCGCCCATGCCGGATCGCCTTCCATGCGTCCAGCAAAGCGGAAGCGTCCGCGTAGCGTTTGGCGGGGTCTTTTTCCAGGCAACGTTTGATCAAATCACGGTAGCGTGGATCGATGACATCCAAATCCGGTTGGGCGGTCATGTGTTTGACGATAATCTCGTGGCAGCTTTCGCCGTCGAAAGGCACTCGGCCGGTCAGCATTTCGTAAAGCACAATGCCCAGGGCATAAACATCCACGCCCTTGCCGTATTCCCCACGACCCACCTCCGGTGCCATGTAATGGAACGTGCCGACCGATTCGGTATGGCCGCCACGGTGGGACGAGGAAATGAACTTGCTAAGCCCGTAGTCGCCGACCTTGACGGTTCCCACATCATCAAACAGGTTGCCCGGTTTGATGTCACGATGCACCAGCCCGCTACGGTGCAAATGACTGACACCGGCACACGACTGGCTCCACCAGCGATCCAGTTCGGCGTCGGTCAAGCCGTTGGGATTGTCGTCCAAGACCTCGCGCAAATTGGGGCCGGCGATGTATTCCATCACGACCCACCAACGTTCGTCGCCGTCCTGGGCGACATCATGCAGCGAGACCAGGTTTTGGTGCTTCAAGTTCAAGCAATGGCGGGCTCCACGCAGTTCGACCTCCCAATTGCGTTGGACTTGTTTGAGTGCGACCTCTTTGCCCCCGTCAGAAACGGCGAAATAGACTTCGCCAAAGCCGCCGATACCGATCCCCCGCCGGATCGTATAACGATCCAGCACTTGGGTTCCGGGGGCGTGCGAAAATTGCATGGACGGGTTGGATGAAATAACGGGTCGCTTGGCAGAAGTGGAGTCCGATGCCGAGCCGACTTGTGTGGCCGCGTGGCCATCGCTTGCCCGGGCGGAGCCAGCGTCATCGGCGCCAGCCTTAACGACGTCCCGGGGGTTGCTCGGGTCCTGGTTTGGGTCGTCGGCGTGGCGGCGTCGGCCCCAACCCAGTTTAGCCAGCGGTCCCCGCCGGACGTAGTCCTTTGCGGGTGTCGCGGATGCAGGCTTCGGCTTGGCACTCATGGTGATGGTCACGGCGAAGACGGAATGAAAAGGGTTTGTTGGCGAACGGTCAGCCATCCGGCACGGACGGTCTGATCGTCGGAAAGTTCGTATTGGCTGCCGGCATGGCGAAACCGGATCCCGGTTTCGGTGACCCGCAGCGTCAGCGGCGAATCTGCGTGGCGGACCACGCAGTGACAATCGGGGCTGGGCCCGATGACGATCACCGACCCGACCAGCAGCATCCCGTCCAGGGAATCCGCCAGGCGGTGGGGCGGTGCAACGCGAAGCACCGTGGTGCTGGAAAGCGGATGCGGTTGGCTCAATTGAATGTTGACATTCGGCAGCGGCAATTTGCCGGGCAAGGTCAACCAATCCGTCCTTTTTTCTTTCGGGGAGGTCGAATGGCTAGTTTGCCAGGCCCAATCTTCGCCGCGGCGAATCAAGGTGCCCGCGTGACGCGAGACATCGGCCATCAGGTTGATATCGTTGCCTTCCCGGCCGATTCGCACTTCGGGTTGTCGAAGCAAGCCAAAGCCACCGCAAGCGTCAATCCAAAGGATCGTTCGTTTGGAGGTGGCAATGGCATTCATCTTAGAACCGACGAATCATGAGAAAAGCGAACCCAAATTAAGCAGCCAATGACCTAGCCGCCGACATCCGTCCAGCCACGATCGTCGTGGCCGGGGATGTTTGCGTCGACGGATCAATCAAGTTGGATCGCGACGATGGTTTCATCGGCGTCGGTTCCCGGTTCGGCCGAGAAGTAGACGGCGATTTCGTCGATCAAGTCTTCGTCGGACGGTTCATCCAAGTTGATCCCTCCGAAGTACTCGTTATCGACGTGCATAGTTTCCTCTTCGACGTCAATTCGTGCGGCGATGCCATCCAGCAAAGCACGCGTTTGCGACAAAGCGCTGTCATCGACGCTCAATTCCGATGCCGTTTGCGAAACTCGCAACGCGGCACAGCGGGCAGCCAAATTCTCGACTTCGACCTCGAGTTGGCGGCGAGCCTGCAGCATCGCGTCGAGCCGTTCGTTGGCGGCCGTCAGTGATGCCTTACGGGCGTCGACCATTTGCCCCAGCTTGTCGGAGGTGGCCTTGCGGGTCTTATGACGCTTGAAGCGGTTGCTCAAGTCCTTTTCCACTTGCACGTAGGTGTAGGTGCGGCCGGCGTAGGTGTACGACTGGCTGTCGGATTCCAAATCCTGGCTGAGTCGTTCGATGTCGCGGCGGCTTTTCGCCAGGCGGCTGTCGTTGTCGGCCAGTTGCTTTTCCAAGCGAGCGACTTCGACTTTTTCGAGTGCGATCTGCTTGGCTGCGGTTTTAATTTCGGGCTGCAGATCGGCGATCATCTGCCGGGCTCGCTTCAATTCCCATTCGATGGGCATCGAATCGGCCGCCGATTGCCGCACCCACGAGGCCCCCGTGCGGGCGTAGCTGAACAACGGCGTGCCAACGGTGATCGACGAAAGAAGGACGGCCAGCCCGCCACCAATAAGAGCTTTTTTCAACATGTTTTCCTCGGATCGGAAAGGGTCGGTTACTTGGGGGGATTGCCGCGGTAAGGCCCGCTACAACATTCCAGGCCGGAAATCGCCACCGAAAGGGGCGCGGCCAACACCCAGGATTTCGCCGCGTCGATCCGATTCTTGGGAGCCCCCAAAAAAATTTGGGTTTTTCGGATGGACCGTTTCTTGCCAAAAATGACGGCAAATCCACATCCGGCTCCCCAAAACAGGCAAAAATGCCGCGATGAAGAAGAAAATCAAGCCGCCCAAACGCCGGCGGCCGGCCGGCAATCACGCCGCAAACGAGACCGGCACACCTGCCGCAAACGAGACGGGCACGCCTGCCGAACCCAAGGCGGGGTCCCTGGCCCAAAAGGTTCGTGTGGCCCGGCAGTTGGCCAAACAACACGAGCGAAATGGCCAAACGCTGGATGCACTGAGGCAATTGGACCGCGTCATCGAACTCGGTGCCGCCGACGCGGCGGTGTGGATGGATACCGGCCGGCTGCTGGACGACCATCGCGAGCCGATTCAAGCGATCGGTGCTTACCAAAATGCGATTTCAATGACGCCCGATGACCCGCAGCCGCACCACGAAATCGCTCGCTGTTTCTTCGCCGTGGGAAACATCCAACAGGCCGCTGAGCATTTGGAGCGGGCGATCGCGCTGTGCGGCGACGACGATCCAGAGCAGGCAGCGGCTCCCTGGTTGGCACTGGCCACGATGGCCCCCTCGCACCCGGGCTTTGATCACCAGCGGGTCCTGCAAATCCGGCAGCGTTTCGCGGAAACCTTGACCACCGCATCGGCGGCCAAGACCGAGTCGTCCGGCGAAACCCAAAGCACGACGGCGCCCGTCGCCGAATCGTCCCGCACCAAGAAGCGAATCGGTTTTGTGTCCAGCTGGTTCGACAAGGACAACTACATGAGGCCGGTCTGGGCGCTGGTGAATCGAATGAATCGATCGAAGTACGAAATTCATCTCTTCAGCGACACCGCCATCGACTCAAGTGGATCCGGGTATGTCTCGTTTCCCGAAGACCGCATTCATGACACGCGAGATCAATGCAACCACGATGTGCGAAATCGAATCCGGGCAAACCAGATCGATTTGCTGATCGATTTGAACGCGTTTAGCACGCCGGAACGTTTGGGTTTGTTTTCGCAGGCACTCTCGTGCCCGGTGGCGGCATGGTTCAACATGTTTGCGACATCGGGGTTGCCCGGAATCGACTTCATTGTTGGCGACGATGCCGTGGTCCGAAAAAGCGAAGAACCGTTTTACAGTGAACACGTCATCCGTTTACCCCAGAGCTACTTGACGTTCGAGGTCAAGCATCAGGCCCCGCCCATCGTTGATCCGCCGTGCCTGGAACGATCATTTGTGACATTCGGCAGCTTGGTTTCGCTGTATAAGATTCATGCGGGATTATTGGATTCGTGGGCAAAGATCCTGAGTCGATGTCCCGGCAGTCAGTTGGTTTTGGGCAACGCCGATTTGGACAGCCCGACGACTCGGCAAATGATTATCGATCATTTTGTTAATCATGGCATCGAGGCCGATCGCATCCTCTTGCGTGGTCGCGCGAAGCATTATGATTTCTTAAAGTACTATGACGAAATTGATATCGCGTTGGATTCATTTCCGTACAACGGCGGAACAACGACGACCGAGGCCATTTGGCAGGGCGTGCCGGTGGTGACCTTTGACGGTGATCGTTGGGCGTCGCGGACCAGTGCCAGCTTGCTGTATCAAACGCACCTGAAGAATTGGATTGCCGATAGTTTGGGGAACTCAATTGAGCATGCGGTCCAGATGGCAACGCGTCGCGACCGAAATGATTATTTGCGTGAAATGCGTCACACGATGCGCGATCGCCTGCTAGAAAGCCCCGTCTGTGACGCCCTGGCGTTCACGCGTGCCATGGAATCGGCGATCGATCAAATGATCAAGCCGATGGATGAGATTTAGGAATGGACGCTTCATAAGTGCCAGCTCGTCCACTACGCCAGGGCAACGGGGGACTCGTCACCTCGTCCACTACGCAAGCGTCCAGCGTTCGCAGTCCCGGCGAATCAAGCCCGCGTCGCTGAGCAACGACAAAGCCGGGGCGACTTGAAATTCAAATTCGACTTGGATCTTTTCGCGGATGAAACGCTCGACGCGACGTTTGATCCGGCGAGTGCCCGGTGCCTGGTCGCTGGTCGCGATTGCGAAGTACGCCAACGCCGCCTCGCATCGCCGCTGGGACGCCGCCTGGTCAACCAAGGTCGACAACACACCCGCGTTGGTGTCCAACTTTTGGAAGTACAAGTTTCGCGTCAAATTCAATTGATAACGATTCTTGGTTTGAAAGTAGCTCATCACGCTTTTGATCAGATAGCCGATCAGCAGCGCGATCAAGATTGCAAACCAATGAAGTGCCAGTGCCGCAAGCAGAATCGTAAACTGCGCGATTTTTCGCAGCGACAGTAGAAAACCGCCCAGCGACGGTAGGATGATTTTGACGCGATCGACGCCCGAGATCTTGACCCGCGAACCGGGCAGTAGCATGTCGATGTCTTGCTTGGGAATGTTCTTGAAGATCCGCAAGTGCAAGACGTCGGCATCGGACGGCAGCACAACCGTCGGGTCGATCATTTCGTCGATTTTTTCGCCGGCCCGCATCTGGAAGGCGATCACCATCCGCTGATAGATGGGGACTTCGACCACTTTTCGGCGGTAAAGGCTACGCCAGTCCCGGCGGACGCGGCGCCCAATCACGTCGCCGCGGGCGTACACGTGCAAACGTTCAAACAGGTCGAAGTTGACGTGCAGGGGGACACCCCACTTGCTGGCCACGCCGGCGCATTCCTCGATTTCCTCTTGATCCAGCGGCGTGTAGCCGCCCGTTTGGGTCAACTGGCGAATGTCCTCCAGCAGCGAATCGATTCCCTCCGGCCCGCTAACGGTGTTGGGGGCTTCGCTATCGGTGCTGACGGCTTCGCTATCGGTGTTGGGGGCTTCGCTGCCAGCGCTGGCGGCTTCGTTGCCGGCGGCATCCTGCGTTTCGAAATGCCGCATTTGCCAATCTTCGTCGGGATCGATGGGGCGATAGCTTTCCATCGCGGCCCGGCAGCGGGACCCCGTCCAGCGGTCGATCACGTCGTTGATGACGCGATCAAACGCGGTCCAATCGACCGCTTCGGCATTCAACCAGCAGCGTAGTTGGTGCTCGGGCACCGGCACAAAGGGCTCGATATCCCAGTGGGCCGCGTCGGCGGGGATCCAGCCGGACGTCGACCAGGCGTCCGCCATCGCCAGTGGCGAGGATGTCGAATCCACTGGGGTTGGCGGAATCAAATGATTCAACAATCTCGTCTCGCCCCTGGAAATGCGATCCGTCATACTGAAATCGCAAACGAATGTTCACGGATTCCTTGGAATCGCAACTAATGAAGTCACAAATCTACCGTTTTCCGTTGGCCCGGGTACTCGCGTTGGCACTGATCGCGACGATCGGCAACGGCGATTTTCGTCCCGCGACCGCCCAGGACCCTTCCACGGGCGTCGATGCGGCAGCCCCCGCGGAAAAAAATGCCGGGCAGTCGGATTTTGACCAGGCATTCAACGATCGCTTTGACGCCAAAACGTCCCGGGATTTGGACCAAGTCGCGGCACTGCTGGAATCGGCGATGTCCAAGGGCCTGGACGACGACACCAACAAGATGGCTTCGGAAATGCTTGCCGCGGTGTTGTTGCAAAAGGTCCAGCAGCAAATGGCGGTGCTGGTTCGTTCGCAGGGCCGGCGGATGTTGTCGATTCGCAATGAACTGATAGAAGATTTGGAAAAGGCAACCCAGGCGGACCCCGAGAGCGTCGAGGCCCTGGTGTTGAAGGCTCAATTGTTGGTCACTCGGGGCGATGTCGAGCCGGCAAAAGCATCGATTTCCAAAGCCATCGAATTGCTCGGCGACGATCCGGAAAAGGCCAGCGAAGCACTTGTCGTCCGCGCCCAATTGGAAAAGGACGCGGACGGACAACTTCAATTTTTCGATCGTGCAATCGAATTGAATCCCGACAACCTGCAAGCCCGTCAACGCCGCGGAGCATTGCTGATTCGCGAGGGCGAAGTTGAAAAGGGCCTCGATGATCTCAAAAAGGTTCTAGACAACAATTTGCAGAACCGCGATGTCGCCGCCAAGTTGGCCGCCGAAATCGCCGATCGACTCTCGGGTTTGGGGAAAAATTCCGAGGCCATTGAAATTCTTGGCCGCGCGATCGAGGCACAACCGGATGACCGGCTGTATCAAATGCGGTCCACGATGTATCGCCGTGAAGGGGATATTGAAAAAGCCAAGGCCGACATCGAAATGGCTTTGGATTTACAGCCCAAGAATCCGCTTGCCCTGCTGCAACGCGCCGAAGTGGCGTTGATCGAAGGAGACATCAAAGGGGCCAAGGCCAGCTTGCAGGCGGCGACGCAGTTGAACCGACGCGTTGCCGCACAACTGGGTGCACTGGAGATTCGGGCCAACATCGCGATCGCCGAGAAACGTTATTCCGAAGCCATCAAAATCTTTGAACAAATCGTCGAGCGAATTCCCGAACCTTCATTGGTCAATCGCTTGGCGATGCTGTATTCACTGGACGAACGACCGCGAAAGGCGATCGAGTTGCTGACGGAGTTTTTGGAAAAGAACCCCGATCGATACGAGACGCTTCGCTCCCGCGGCGACGCGTTTTTGGCCGTCGGCGAACACGATCGCGCGATCAAGGATTACGAAACCGCATTGTCCAAAATGGGCAGCTACGAAACGATTCAAAAAGATGAATCGCTGACCGAAGAGGCCTGGGGACTTTACAACAACTTGGCCTGGGTCTTGTCCACGTCGCCAGAAGACAAGGTTCGCAATGCAAAAAAGTCCCTTGAATACGGCGAAAAGGCCGCCGAGCTGAGTGACTATCAGGAGGCGCATATCTTGAGCACGCTCGCGGCCGCCTATGCCGAAAACGGGAATTTCGAAAAGGCACGCGAGTGGAGCAAAAAGGCTGTCGAAATGGCCATCGAAGAGGACAATCCGCAACTGGATCAGCTGAAAGAGGAACTCGAAAGTTACCAGCAAGAGAAGCCTTGGCGCGAAAAACAAGACGTCAAGGAAAACGAATTGCCGATCTTGTCGCCCGAGGACTTGATCGACACCTGACACTTTATCGACACCTGAGATGAACGCTCCCAACGAAACGCTGGTCGATCCGGCGTTCCTGTTTCGGTTTCAATGGTCCATCCAGCGAGACAAGTTGTCCTGGTCGACCAAGGGGTTGAGCTTGCCGGAGGCGTGTCGGGTGCCGGACATCGGCATCTTGGCCGGCCGATCGGCCGCGGCCGATGTTCGATGTGCCTGGTCCCCCGATGCCATCGGATGGTCGGTCGACGTGACGCAGCGAGCCAAGAGTTTGTGGTGCCGCGAGGGCCGGCTTGAGGAAAGTGACGCGTTGCAAGTGTGGATCGATACGCGGTGCGCGCCGGGGATTCATCGAGCGACATCGTATTGTCATCATTTCGCGTTCTTGCCCACCGGTGGCGGTCCACGCAAAGAATCACCCATCGCGATGGCGATCCCCATCGCCCGCGCCAAATCGCACCCCAAAGCGATCGACGTCGCAAAGTTGCAGGTGGTTTCGCGGGTGCGACATGAGGGTTACCACCTGTCGTGCAAGATTCCTCGAACTCAGCTGACCGGCTACGATTCGGCCAACTACAACAAATTGGGCGTTTGCTGGATGGTCCAGGATCGCGAACAGGGCCCGACGCTGGCCAGTGTCGGTATGGACTATCCGTTTGCCGAAGATCCGAGTTTGTGGTTGGAAGCCGAATTGGTTTAACGCTTCGTTCCATCTTGATTCGCGCGTGGCCGCGAGTAGCCAGCCTTCGCCAGAAGCCGGAATTTCCACCGGCGGGTAGCCGGCCTTCGCCAGAAGCCGGAAT
>JBCCRW010000165.1:0-11688 GCA_039201055.1 Planctomycetota bacterium
CGACTTGGTTGTATCGGGTGTGCAGGTCGCTCATTGAGCCGGTCCATAAAGAGGTTTGGGGGTTTTGGGAAACGCGAATCGTTGCACGAGTTTATGGCCGTCAACAAGTGGGCCAGCCGTCACCGCCAGCTCTCACCGCCTTCAACGCCAGCTCTCACCGCCTTCGTCGGGGCCCTCGCCACACCATTCCCGCAGCGCCTCCAAGGCCCGGTCTCGATCCGGCAGGTTGCACCAAACCGAATCGTCGGCCTCCAAGCGGACCTCGTAGAAACCCTCGTGCGGACAATCTTCAACGCCGCAAAAGTGCGGCAGATCGGCTACCCAAATGATGCGGTAAATCGGAATGTGCTTGTCATCAATGTTGATCAGCGGCGAAGGCATCGCATTGTCTGCGGGGTGGTTAGGGGAACAAACGGAAGTACTCAAAGCGGCCCCGGCAACGAGTCGCGATCCCTGTGAAGCATCGCGATCCCTGTGAAGCATCGGGATCCCAGCGAAGCATCGGGATCCCAGCGAAGCATCGGGATCCCAGCGAAGAGCCGGATTCTCGCATGCCGGTTCACGTCTTGCATGTGGCGACTTGATTACGGTGATTGAATGACGGCGACTGGGTTACGGCGATTCATTGCCGGCGGCGGACTGGGCCGCCATCCGCCGCGCTTGCTTGGCGGCGGTGGTGACCGCGTCCACAAGCGCCCAGCGGAATCCATTTTGCTCGAGCGTCGATATTCCGGCAATCGTTGTTCCGCCGGGACTGGCGACCGCGTCTTTTAGCACGCCGGGGTGCTGTCCGGTTTGGGCCACCATTTCGGCGCCGCCGCGAACCGTTTGCGTCGCCAACTGCATCGCGATCTGACGCGGCAACCCCGCCGCCACCCCGCCATCGGCCAGCGCCTCGATCATCAAATACACGTACGCCGGCCCCGATCCCGACAAACCCGTCAATGCCTCCAGCTGCCGCTCGGTCACCTCCACGTGCTGGCCGATCGCATCAAGCAACCCGACCAACGACTGGCGATCGTTCGCGGTGACGTCGTCGCCGCACACGTAGCCCGACATTCCGAAACCGACCAACGATGGTGTGTTGGGCATCACACGAATCACTCGCGAATGCCCCACCGCGGAAATCAATTGCCCCAACGTCACTCCCGCGGCAATCGACACGACCGGGCGGTCTTTCCACGCATCGTAGGCTGCGATAAGCGGTAAAATCTTGTCCGGCTTGACCGCCAACACCACCACACCATCATCGTGATCGCCCACACCCCACTGCTCCGGTGCAAGCACGCGTACACCGGGGCGATGCCGTGTCCACCAATCGGCGTTGGCACCGGGTGGATTGACCACGGTCAAGGCTTCCCCGGTAACTACACCGGAATCCAGGATGCCGCCGGCCATCGCGCGGGCCATTTGGCCACCACCGACAAAAGTCAAATTCACGCTGTTTCCCGTTGGCGAGCGTAGGATCCAAGATGAACCATTCGCGAGGTCACCCGCCGCAGGGCGTTCATGGCCGCGGAAATCTCCGGTGCATCGGCATGTCCATCCATCTCGATAAAAAATTGGTACTCATCGGGCTGCCCCGGCGATGGAAACGATTCGATGAAGGTCACATTCATGCCGTGCTGCTTCAGCACCAGCATGGCATCGGCGAGTGATCCGGGTTGGTGAGGCACTTGGAACAACAATGACGTTTTGTCGTTGCCGCTGGGCGGAGACATGTCGCCGCCCAGGACGACAAAGCGAGTGACATTGCTGGGGTTGTCCTCGATGGCCTCGGCGATCACCCGTAGCCCAAGATGTCGCCCGGCCTGACGGCTGGCCACCGCCGCGACACTGGCGTCCGCCAATGCGGCTTGTGCCGCCGCCGCGGTACTGGCGACCGGCGTGGACAACGCTCCGGGAAAGTGCCGCGACAGGTAGCCGCGACATTGCGAGAGCGCCTGGCGTTTGGACTGGATCTCGCGGATCTGCCGCCGCTGGCCCTTGGCCAACAGGCAATGGTGAATCGGCAAACGCACTTCACCGACGATGCGTGTCCCGCCCTCGATCAATTGACTCAGCGTGTCGACGACTCGGCCGTCGGTGCTGTTTTCAATCGGCACAATTCCGAAACGGGTGTCCCCGGCGATCACCGCCTCGAATACCGCCGGAATCGTTGCCACGGGCAACAATCCAGCCGCCTCGCCAAAGTACGCCAGCGCCGCCAGGTGGCTGTAGGAATGTTCAGGCCCCAAGAAACATGCCGCCGGCCTGGTGGCCGTCGCCGCTTGCACGACGCTGTCGACATGCCGAAGCACCCGAGCGATATCGTCGGGCAAATCCTTGCGGTAACCGATGCTTGCGGGCGAAGCCGGCGTGTCGCCCAGTTCGATCCGCCGCCGAATCCAACGCACAAGTTCTTTGTCGGCTTGGTGCAGCGAATCGTCGGGTGGCTGAGAATTCATAGCGACATTCGCGATGGTCCGGGGACGGGAAAAAAATCGTGTGGGACGAGTGGTGATTGTTGTGCGGATATGCGGGCCATTGCGGGAACGCGGGCCTCGGGGGTTCAACGTCTGCCAGATTGACAAGCCCGCTTGGATCGGTGCTTCGGGGGATTTGCACAACCTGCCAAAAAAATATTTTTTGTGTTCCGGCAGAGCGAAAAGCTTGAAAAACGCCGTGATTTCATGCCTCAAGCCCGCTCGCAAGACGGCTCATATCGATCCTGGCACGGTCTTTGCCTACTGCTTTCGTCGCCGCCGCTGGTGCCACATGGACGGGCGGCTGAACACACAAATATTCGTCACACCATCGTCTTTCGATCAAGGGGAATCACTGATGGCACAAGGAGAAAAGATTATTGGAATTGACCTCGGTACCACCAACAGCGTGGTCGCGGTCATGGAAGGCAGTGAGCCCAAGGTGATTCCGAATGCCGAAGGAAATCGCTTGACGCCCAGCGTTGTCGCTTTCACCGACAAAGAGGAAACGATCGTCGGCGAACCGGCTCGCCGTCAAGCGGTTACCAATCCGAAGCGTACCGTTTATTCGGCAAAGCGTTTCATGGGCCGCCGCCACGCCGAAGTCGAATCCGAGGAAAAAATGGTGCCCTACGGCGTCGTCGGGGACGCCGGCGAATACGTCAAGATTCAGGTCGGTGACAAGACGCATACGCCGCAGGAAATTTCGGCCAAGATCCTTCGTAAGTTGAAAGAAGCGGCCGAATCGTACTTGGGTCACAAGGTCAACAAAGCCGTCATTACCGTGCCGGCGTACTTTAACGATGCCCAGCGACAGGCGACCAAGGATGCCGGCCAGATCGCCGGTTTGGAAGTGGCGCGAATCATCAATGAACCGACCGCCGCCGCGCTCGCTTACGGTTTGGAAAAGAAGAAGGACGAACGCATCATCGTCTTCGACCTCGGTGGCGGTACCTTCGACGTGTCCGTTTTGGAAGTCGCCGATGCGGGTGACGAAGACGGCGAGAACCGAGTGTTCCAGGTCATCAGCACTTCGGGCGACACGCACCTGGGCGGTGACGATTTCGACGAAGTTTTGATCAACCACGTTGCCGACGAATTCAAAAAGGACAACGGCATTGATTTGCGTGCCGATTCGATGGCACTGCAGCGTTTGCAGGAGGCTTGTGAAAAGGCCAAAAAGGAATTGTCATCGTTGCCCGAAACCGACATCAACCTGCCCTTCATCACGGTTGTCGACGGCAACCCCAAGCACCTGACGATGAAGATCGCACGCAGCAAGTTCGAGGAGCTGATCGATCCGCTTGTCGAACGTTGCCGCGGGCCGGTGATGCGGGCCCTGGAAGATGCGGGCTTCAAGCCTTCGGAAATCGACGAAGTCGTTTTGGTGGGCGGTAGCACGCGAGTGCCCAAGGTTCGCGAAATGGTCAAGTCGGTCTTCGGCAAGGACCCCAACCAGGGCGTCAACCCGGACGAAGTCGTCGCCGTGGGTGCCGCGATCCAAGGCAGTGTGCTGGCCGGTGATCGGACCGATGTGCTGCTGCTGGACGTGACACCGCTGACCCTGGGCATCGAAACCGAAGGTGGTGTGATGACGGCCCTGGTCGAACGCAACACGACAATCCCGGTGGAAAAGAAGAACGTCTTTAGCACCGCCGCGGACAACCAAACCGCCGTCACCGTTCGTGTGTTTCAAGGCGAACGAAAGATGGCGTCCAGCAACCGTTTGTTGGGCGAATTCGATTTGAAGGACATCCCCGCACAACCGCGTGGGGCACCCCAAATCGAAGTCAAGTTCGACATCGACCAAAACGGCATCCTGGCCGTTTCGGCGAAAGAACTGAAGACCGGCAAGGAAGCGTCCGTCACGATCAAGGAAGCCGGGGCGCTGGACGAAGCCGAGATCGAGCAAATGCGAAAGGACGCCGAGGCGAATGCCGAGGAGGATCGCAAGCAGTTTGAATTGGTCGAGGCACGAAACCGGGCCAGTCAGCAGGTGTATCAATTGGAAAAGATGATCACCGAGAACGACGAAAAGCTGACCGATTCGGACAAAGAACCCATGAATCAGGCCATCGAGAAGCTGAAGAAGGCGACCGCGGGCGACGACCTGGAGGCGATCAAGCAGGCCAGCAGCGAACTGGACGCCGCCTCGCAGGCGTTCAGCAAGGTCTTGTACGAGAAGACAGCCGGTGATGCCGGTGCCGGCAATGCGGCACCGGGCGCGGGGGCGGCCGCCGCCGACAACGATGACGATGCCATCGATGCCGATTTCGAAGTCAAGAACTGAGGTGGGAGTCTTGAGTTGCGAGTCTTGAGTCTTGAGTTGTGAGTTGTGAGTTGTGAGTTGTGAGACCATCGCTCCTGACTCCCGCACAGATGGGCGTTCCGCGCACTGCGGCGTGTTGACTTCATCCCTTTTTCAAAAACGCCGTCCGACCAAAAGTTGGGCGGCGTTTTCTTTTGGTCGCGTTCTTTTGGTCGCGGGCCGCGATTTCAAACCGGCCAGCCCGAATTGGTACTCAAGTTGCAATGGATCGCACCGGAGGAATTGAACTGCCATGAATTTTGAAATTGAAAAGCTCACCCACAAGGCCCAATCGTTAGTCCAGGCCGCGCATCAAGCCGCCACCAGTGCGGGTCATCCCGAGGTGACGCCGGTGCACGTTCTGGCCGCGATGGTTCGCCAAGACGGGGGCATCGCCAAACCGTTGCTGGAAAAAATGCACGTCGATTTGGCAAAGCTGATCGATTTGATTGACAACGAACTGGGACGCCTGCCCTCGGCATCGGGCGGCAGTCGCGGTGCGGCGTCGGCGGAGCTGAACGCGGTCTTCAATGCGGCCGCCAAGCAAGCCGGCAAAATGCAAGACGAATTCATTGCCACCGAGCACCTGTTGCTGGGCATGGCCGACACGAACAACAAGGCCGGCCGGCTGTTGCAATTGATGGGCGTCGCGATCGACGACATCCGCAAAGCGATTGCCGACGTCCGCGGCTCGGCGCGGGTCACCGACCAGAACGCCGAAGACACCTACCAGGCGCTGGAAAAATTCGGCATCGATCTGACTCAATTGGCCAGCGACGGCAAGCTGGACCCGGTCATCGGTCGCGACAACGAAATCCGCCGCGTTATCCAGGTGCTGTCCCGTCGCACCAAGAACAATCCGGTGCTGATCGGACAACCGGGGGTCGGCAAGACCGCCATCGCCGAAGGTTTGGCGCTGCGAATTTTTGAGGGCGACGTTCCGCAATCGCTGAAAGGGAAAAAGGTCATCGCGCTGGACATGGGCGCGCTGGTCGCCGGCGCGAAATTCCGGGGCGACTTCGAAGAACGACTCAAAAGTGTGCTGCGTGAGGTCAAGGATTCCGACGGCCGAATCATCTTGTTCATCGACGAATTGCACTTGATGGTCGGTGCCGGCAAGGCCGAGGGTTCCGCCGACGCCGCCAATTTGCTCAAGCCCGAATTGGCCCGCGGAGCGCTGCGATGCATCGGAGCGACGACGCTGGATGAATATCGTCAACACATTGAAAAGGATGCGGCGCTCGAGCGCCGCTTCCAAACGGTCTACGTCGGCGAACCGACCGTGGATGACACGGTCGCGATCCTGCGTGGATTGAAATCCCGCTACGAATCGCATCACGGGGTCCGCATCACCGACAGCGCGATCGTCGCCGCGGCCAACCTTTCAAATCGCTACATCGCCGACCGCTACCTGCCCGACAAAGCGATCGATTTGGTCGACGAAGCGGCCAGCCGATTGGCGATGGAAAAAGAAAGCGTCCCCGAACCGATCGATCGGCTGCAACGGCGGCTGCGTCAATTGGAATTGGCCCACCGTCAATTGGTCGACGAGACCGAAGCGTCCGCCGTCGCCAAACGCGAAGATGTCGAAGCGGAAATGGAATCGACGCGGCGAGAATTGACCGATTTAACCGAACAATGGGACAGCGAAAGGATCGGTCTGGATGATGCCCAATCGGTGCGGCAGCAGGCCCAGGATCTGGAACACCGTTTGGCCAAGCTGGATGGGGAAGCCAAAGAAAAGCAGCTTCGCGGCGACAATCCGGAAGACACCTACCGGGAAATGTTGGAGGTGCAACGTTCGCTTTCGGAAATCCAAAAACGACTTGCCGAAATCGAGGCTCGCGAGGCCGCCGTGCCTGCCGAAACCGATAGCGCCGACGATTCGCGGCGCTTGCTGCGGCACGAGGTGACTGAGGACGAGATCGCCGAAATCGTTAGCCTGTGGACGGGCGTGCCGGTGACGCGAATGCTGGAAACCGAGCGCGCGAAGCTGTTGGTCATGGAGGAACGTTTACACACGCGTGTCGTGGGACAGGACGAGGCGGTCGCGGCGGTCTCCGATGCAGTCCGTCGTTCGCGCAGCGGCTTGCAAGATCCACAGCGACCGATCGGTTCGTTCCTTTTCTTGGGCCCAACGGGCGTGGGAAAAACCGAACTGTGCAAGGCACTGGCCGAAGTCATGTTTGATGACCAACAGGCCATGGTGCGGATCGACATGAGCGAATTCATGGAACGGCATAGCGTGTCGCGTTTGATCGGCGCACCTCCCGGCTACGTCGGCTACGAAGAAGGCGGCAAGTTGACCGAGGCCGTTCGGCGACGACCATACTGCGTGTTATTGCTGGATGAAATGGAAAAGGCTCACCCGGACGTCTTCAATATCCTGCTGCAAGTCTTGGACGACGGCCGTTTGACCGATGGGCATGGACGCACGGTGGATTTCACCAACACCGTCATCGTGATGACCAGCAACGCGGGCAGCCAGGTGATTCAGCAGGTCACCGAAGAGGGTGGCAGCGAGGACGAAATGCGTGATTCGGTTCACGAAGCCCTCAAAGCACGATTTCTGCCGGAATTCTTGAACCGCATTGATGACATCGTGATCTTCCATCCGCTCAAGTCCGACGAGATTCGAAAGATCGTCACTCTGCAACTCGCTTCGCTGGAGCAACGGCTAAAGGACAATGGTTTGCAATTGCGGGTCACCGAGGCGGCGATCGACCAAATTGCCGGGGCGGGGTACGACCCGGTTTATGGCGCCCGGCCGCTAAAACGTGTGATCCAAAAGGAGATTCAAAATCGCCTGGCAACGGCTTTGTTGAAAAACCAGTATGCCGAAGGCAGCGTGATCGAGGTGGACTTCGAGGCCGACGCGTTTGTTTTTCGCCAGATCAACGAGCCATCGGAAAAAGCGGAGGCAACACCTGGGAGTTCGGGAAATTCTGGGCTTTGATGAATCCAAACGGCCCACCTGCGAGTAAACAGAGTGGCGGCGGGCGGCCATAAAACGGTGGAAATTGCATCGTTTCGGAACGAAATCGTTTCGAAAACGCCAAACGCCCACGTTTTCCGCAACTCACCATCTGCATCAGGCACCGTTCATGCTTGCCCAGGTTTTCCGCACCCGTCTCGCGATCGTCGCTTGTATTGTCGCCGCGACGTCGATCGGCCTTCCCGCCGACCTTGTGGCCAATGATCGCGAAGCCGCTGATCGCGAAGCCACGGATCGGGAGATTGCCGAGGCAGGCATCGCGGGTCTGTTTCCCCGGTCGATCGCCGCCTTTGCCAAGTGCGACGATCTTGGCAACGCCGTGCAGATCGTTTTAAACCACCCGCTGCGGAATCGAATCGAGGCCCTACCCGCCTACCAAGCCGCCACGGCGTCCGCCGGATACGCCAACGCGAAACTGGCCATCGCGGGCTTCGAAAACACGATGCAGATGTCGTTGCCCGAAGCCCTGGATCGGCTTTCCGATCGTGGCATCGGCATCGGCGTGGAACCTTCCGGCGGCGTCGGACTGGTGATGCAATCGTCCGACGTGGCCGCGATGGAAAAATTTCGCAATCTGTTGCTGGCCTTTCTGCCCAAGAAGGACGGCGATATTTCGGCGGAACAAAAAACTTATCGCGGCGTTCCGGTCTATTTGCTGAAAGACTTGATCCTGGTCCAGGTCGACGGCACCTTGCTGATTTGCAATCAGCGGGACCTGGGCAAAGTCATCATCGATCGCATGCTGGAACCCGACGACAACTCGTTGGCCCAAGCACCAAATTACCTCGCTTCATGTGCGGAACTCGCCCCAGCCGAATCGCAGGCTGCCGAATCGCTGGCTGCCGAATCGCAGGCTGCCGCAGATGATCGCCCGGTCACCCCGCAAAACGCTCGCTTGATCAGCGCTTACGTCGACCTTCAAGCCGCCGGCAAGTTGGGTTGGGCAAACGACGCTCTAAAAGAAAAGCAGGATGACTTTGGCGCCGAGGTCATCTTTGGCGGCGTGTTGTCGAATCTTCGCCAAACCTCGCGGCTGAGCCTGTCGCTGGACTTGAGTCCAAGCGACATCCGGCTTCGGCTTGCATCGCCGCATCAGCGGGATTGGGAGCCACCACGGGAGTATTATTTTGGCGAAGCATCGGCTGCCGCGGTCGCCCCACCGCTGATCGAATTGAATGACCGGCTGTTTGCCCTGTCGACACATCGGGACCTTTCGCAGCTATGGCTACGCAGCGGCGATCTGCTGTCCGATGCGGCCGTTGATGGATTGGCCAAAGCGGATTCGCAGCTGAGCACCTTTTTTTCGGGGAAGGATTTCGGCGAGGACATTCTGGGCAGCTTGAATAGCGGAATTCAAATCGTCGGCCGTGTCGCTGACCCATCCGAGCAACTGCCAAGGCCGGCGATTCAGTTGCCCGAGTTCGCGATGCAATTTCGTCTAAAGGATCCCGCCGAAACGCAGCGGGAATTTCGACGTGTGTTTCAAAGCTTTATCGGGTTCTTGAATGTGGTCGGTGCAATGAACGGCAACCCGCAGATGGATCTTGGCATGGAAACGGTGAAAGGGTCGTCCGGTGTTGCCCAGTTGGTGACATCGTCTTTTGTCGCCGGCGAGGACGAGCGCGAAAGCACCGCGGCGCCGATTCAGTTCAACTTTTCGCCGACTCTTGGATTCGCCGGCGATGTGATGGTGCTGTCGAGCACGACAGACTTGGCCAAGGACTTGGTTGCCATGACCCATCCCAGTGCTTCGCAAAAAAATGACCTGGGTGCTTCGCAAAGAAATGACCCGAATACCGTCTTGGGCATCAACGCGAGCGCCTCGCAAACGATCTTGAAAGCCAATCAAGATCAATTAATCGCCAGCAACATGCTGTCCAAGGGGCAAACCCGGGACGAGGCGGCGGCGGAAATTGGCTTGCTGCTGGAAGGGGTCGGACTGTTGAAAGATTTTCGCGTCGATTTGCGGTTCGACGATCAACGCATGGTGTTGTCGGCGGATTTGGGGGTGCAGCCGTGAACGGGGATCCTATGCGAGCCGTCGATGCCCAGTGGGCGTGGAGTCCCTACGTGCCGTCGGCCGGTGCGCCTTGGGATCGTCGCCGAGCGGCGCACCTGTATCGCCGCGCCGGCTTGGGTGCCGACGCGCCTACGCTGGATGCCGCACTGCGGATGACGCCCGCCGAGGTCGTCGATTCACTCTTCCGCGCCGGCCCGGATGCCGACCGTTTCGATCGGAGCGCCGCGGCGCTCGCAAACGCGACCTTGGCCTTCAACGATCCGAAACGGTTGTCGGCCGCTTGGGTGTATCGACTGGCGTTTACACCGGAGCCACTGCGGGAAAACATGACGTTGTTTTGGCACGGTCACTTTGCCACAAGCGCGGACAAAGTTGATGACGCCAAATTGATGTGGCGACAAAACGAACTGCTGCGTCGCCACGCGCTGGGCGATTTCAAGGAGTTGGCTCAACGGATCGCGCAAGATCCCGCGATGCTGATTTATTTGGATTCCGCCATCAATCGCAAAGCGCACCCCAACGAAAACTTTGCACGCGAATTGATGGAACTGTTTTGCCTCGGCGAGGGCCATTACAGCGAGGGCGATGTCCTGGAACTGGCTCGCTGTTTCACCGGTTGGGAAATCAAAAACGATCGGTTTCGCAAGAATCGTTATCAGCAGGATACCGGCGAAAAGTGCGTCTTGGGTGTCCGTGGGAAATGGGATGGCGAAGACGCCGTCGACGTGGTCCTGCAACAACCGTCGGTGGAATTGTTCTTGGCACGAAAGTGGTACCGCTACTTCATCGCCGACGAACCCGCTCCAAGCGACGAATTTTTGCAACCCATTGCCCAAACCTTTCGCGAGCACGATTTGGAAACGGCCCCCGCGATCGGGCAGTTACTGCGTAGCAGCTGGTTTTTTTCCGAGCACGCGATCGCGCGAAAGATCAAGTCGCCGGTCAACCTGGTCATCGGGATGCTGCGTTCGCTTTCGTGTACGACCAACATGGATCAAGTTGCCACTTCCTTGATCGATATCGGCCAGGGTTTGTTTTACCCACCCAATGTCAAGGGTTGGGAAGGCGGACGCGATTGGATCAATTCGTCGACGCTGTTGGGACGATCGAATTTGTTTGCAAAAATATTGGACGACAAAACCACTCGCTTTGGCGGCACCACGCTTGCCGGTTATTTGGCAAGTCTGGACAAGCACGATGCGCAAGCCGCAATCGATTTCTTTGAATCACTTTTGTTGGCGGTTCCGCTGGATGGTGAAACCAAGCGAGATTTGCTGCAAGCGGCCGAGCAAATCGGCGGTGACTTCGAACGGTCATTAAGGGCGGTTTTGCACGGGATCGTTTCGCTGCCCCAATGTCAGATTGCATGAACAACGCCTCGGAGAGGCGAGCGACTTTGCGTTAACCTTCAAACCGTCCGGTACTGACCATGTTGATTCAAGATGCATCGCGGCGACGTTTTCTGCAGCGGACCCTCGGCGGCATCGGCGCGCTGGGCATCGGCACACTCGGCATCGGTTCCCATGGTGCCGGCAGTGGGCAAGTCCTTGCGGGCGTGCCGCAATGTTTTGCCGATGCATCGGAAATGCCCGGTGGATCCCAGCCCGGTGGCGATCGAGTCTTGGTGGTGCTGCAGCTGTCCGGCGGAAACGATGGCTTGAACACCGTGGTCCCCTTGGCCGACGACGAATACCAAAAGGCGCGACCCAAACTGGCCATCGATGCCAAAGCGGTATTGGCAGTGGACGACCAGACGGGGTTCCATCCATCCCTATCGGGTGCGCGAGAATTGTTCGACGACGGGAAAATGACCGTCGTTCGTGGTGTTGGGTATGACGATCCCAACCGATCGCATTTCGAATCGATGGACATTTGGCACACCTGTCGGCGGAAACAGGAA
>JBCCRW010000166.1:0-11621 GCA_039201055.1 Planctomycetota bacterium
AAACACGGGACAATCCGTTTGTCATCCGCGTTGGACGACAATCCTTGACAGAGCAAGGTTCGTGCCAAAGCGTTTCGCTTGGCACAAAAAAAGCATACGGAAGTGCCAAGCCCCGCGGTCCGCCCCCCTGCGACCGATGTATTCGGTTGACGAAAAGTAGCACGACTCCCCGAGTCGTTTTCTTTTTCGCCTCGGAGAGGCGAGCTACTGAGTTTTTTCGCCTCGGAGAGGCGAGCTATTGAGGTTGCGACTCCATTCCGGGTTCTGGCGAACCACGGCTACGTGAGTGCGGTCGTTTCCGGTCCGTCGCCGGGATCGGATTGCAAAACCCGTGTAAACCTTTCAAACCGACCGGTGCCGCCGTGGGGAAGCACAACGACCTCGAGTTGGTCCAAGTCGATCGCGAGCGATTCGGGGCTGTCCGAACCCGTCAGCATCCACCGCACCAGTTGGACCAAGCGGTCGCCACTGCAGTTGCCTCGCAATTCCACGTACTGCAGTTGGCCGGCGGCATCGTACAGCATCCCGAAAATCTGCTGCTTGCCACCCGTTTCCGCCCAAACGAATGAACCGTCCGGTTCGAAAGCCACCCGTCCGGCCGCTTCCAAGTTCGCCGCCGCCGCCTCGAACGAAATTGGAATCGCTCCCCGCTCGGGACCTGACAAATGGATATGAAATGCGTCAGGCATTGCCGGGGCTTTCCGCCGATTCGGTTTCTTTGGCAGCGGCTTTTTCTTGACGCGCGGCGAGAAACGATCGCACGAAGAAGACCAATGCGATTGCCGAGGATGCCATCATTAATCCGACACGAGCAACGGCATCGGTTCGGCCGTCAGCCAAGGCCGACTTCAACGGCATTCCCAACGCGATCAACACCAACAGCGTCAGGCCGACGGCGCGGTGTGCGATGACCTTGTTCTTTTTCCGAATTCCCGGATTCATCGCGCCGATCACCAAGCCAAATCCGACGGGGATCAGCGAGGTCCCCGACCCCGACGTGACGAAGCCCCACAGCCCCACGGCCACGAGTACCACGACATTCAACAGACTTGCGCTTGCGGCTTGCATCAACTGGAGCTCAAAGATGGGTGGGTTGGGAAGGCAAAACGATTGGCCCGCCGGAAGACCGCATCAGGCGTCATCCGGAAATTCATTTTGGTAGCACACCGGCCGAACGAAGCGATCGATGCTGGAAAAACCCACCGATGTGCTTCTGCCGTCCAGGCTGGCGGGGTAGGGTCCACCGTGCTGGGTCGCCGGGCCGATTTCCATTCCCGTCGGCCAGCCACTGGCGATGATCCGCCCCGCGAAGTCTTCGGCGTTTCGACGCCACGCCGCGATGATACTGCCGTCATCTTCACCGTGATGCAGTGTCGTCGTCAACGATCCGCTAAATCGAGTCGACAAATCCAGCCATTGATCCGTTTCGTCACAAACGACGGCGATCGAAAGCGGGCCAAACGTTTCCTGATGCAACAAATCGCCCGCAATGGCGTTGGTCGCCGGAGCACTTAACCACACCGGCCCGCGATGCCACGAACGATTTGCTTCGGTGGGGCGTTCGGCCGCGAAAAGAGTTTGCACGGCCTCATTTGCGATCAAGCGGTCGCGACTTTGATCAAAAGCCCGGCAAATCGATTCACTCAGCATCGGCAGTGGCTCCGATGCAGCCAGCGGTTGCACCACGAGGTCTCGCCAAATTTCCATCGCGGATCGGGTCAGGACCACGACGCCTGGTTTGGTGCACATGTGGCCGTTGCCAAAACGCAACGATTCGACAAAACCCTTGGCGATCGATTCGCCGTGTTGGGCGATTGCGGCATCGGTCAGGAACACCGGGTTGGTACTGCCGAGTTCCGCGTACACGGGAATCGGCCGCTCACGCCCGAGCGCGCACGCCGCGATGGCGCGTCCGCCACCCGGGCTGCCGGTAAAACCGACCGCCGCAATGCTACGGTGGCGGACCAAATCTTCGCTGACTCGCTTGGAGTGACCGTGCAGCAGCGAAAAAACGCCCGCGGGCAATCCGCATGCCGCGACCGCATCGGCAACCGCTTGTCCGACCAAATGGCAGGTTCCCGGATGCGAGGGATGGGACTTAACCACAACGGGGCTGCCCGCCGCATAGGCCGCCACCAGATCGTTGCCGGCCACGGAAATGGCCAGTGGAAAGTTGCAGGCACCAAAGACCGCCACCGGACCGACGGGAACCAATCGGCGACGCATTTTGGGTCGCGGCAGCGGCTTGCGATCGGGGTCCGCCGGAACCGTGACAACGTCGTCCCAGCGGGACGTTTCGGCCAGCGTCGCGAACAAATCCAATTGATGCACCGCCCGAGCAAATTCGCCTTCAACACGGGGCAATAGGTAGCCGGTTTCGGCTTGGCAGCGATCCACGATCGACTGCCGGGCATCCCGCATGCGATCGGCGATCGTCCGCAGTAAACGGCCGCGAAGATCGCCGCTGGCATCCGCGAAAGGACGCCGTGCCTGGGCGGCCAAGTCGCACGCCCGATCGATGTGATGGCGATCGGCATCGACAAATCGCTCCGGCAACGCTCGCGTCGTCGCGGGGTCGAACGCGTAAAAACCGTTTGCCGCATCGTCGGCAAGCACCGCATCGCCATCCACGATGCCCATGCAATCATTCGGAATCGTCATCGAGTCACCAGAGATTGTCATCGAGTGGCCGTGGCCGGTGTTGGCGAATGCGTTTGAATCAGATGTTCCCGCATAAATTCCAGGACACGTTTTTGACCGTAGGCACCGCCGTCGGTGTGACCGACGCCGGGCAGCACGATCAGGTCAAAGTGTTTGTCCGCTTGAATGAGGGCATCGACAAATCGGAATGTGGATTCCGGCGGCACGTTGGTGTCCACATCACCGACGATCAACATCAACGCGCCCTCAAGCCTGTCGGCCGCGTCGATATTGCTGTTTTGGGAATAGCTGTTGTCAACCGGGTATCCCATCCATTGTTCGTTCCAAGATGCTTTGTCCATGCGGTTGTCGTGGCAGCCACATGATGCGGAGCCGGCCGAGTAGAAATCGTTAAAACGCAGCATGGCCGACGCGGCGCTTTGGCCACCGGCGGAGGTGCCGTAAACGCCCACGCGGCTGACATCGAGCGCGGGGTACTTTTCGGCGGCCGCTTTGATCCACGCGATGCGGTCGGGAAATCCGGAGTCCGCGAGGTTTTTCCAACACACATCGTGAAAGGCTTTTCCGCGACGTGCGGTCCCCATCCCATCGATTTGCACCAGCACAAATCCCGCGTCGATCCAGCGGCGATGCCAACGGCTGCTTTGAAATCGCTTGGGCACAAACGCGCCGTGCGGCCCCGCATAGATCGATTCAATGATGGGAAAACGATTGGGCTCGGCCGATTCGAAGCCCGGCGGCCCGCAGATGATGCCCCAAATGTCGGTTTCGCCATCGCGACCCTTGGCGACAAATCGGTTGGGCAAATTCGGGGCGGCATCGTCACCCAGCCAAGTCGCTTGTGCCAATTCACAAATCAACTTGCCGTCGGACATGCGACGCAGTTCATGCCGGGGCGGAAGATCCACTCGCGAATACGTGTCGACGACCCAGCGTCGATCGGGCGAAAATTGGACCGAGTGGTCCCCATCACCCGCTGTGATGGGAACGATGGTCCCGTCGCCGCAATGGACGCGAATGAGGTGTCGGTGATACGGGTCTTGGTCTTTGTAAAAGCCGCCCACCAGCAGGTCGACGAAATCGTTTTCCCGGTCGATATGAACGATCTCGCGAACCAGCCAATCGGCGTCCTTCGTGCTGTCAGGTCTCGTGCTGTCAGGTCTCGTGCTGTCAGGTGTTGGGCTATCCGGCGTGATGGCTTGCAGTTGGCCGGAATCTAAATTCACCCGGTACAAACGGCGAAAGCCGCTGCGCTGGCTCGAATACAGAACATGGTCGGGATCGCCGTATTCGGTGATCAACTTGACCGGCGGCCCGTGGTTGCTCCAGATAAACGTGTCGCTGGCTTCGTCGATGATGGTGCGGCTGTTTCCGGTTTTTGTGTCGACCTCGAACAGACGAAAGCGTTGGTGACCCCGATCGACTCGTTGCACCAGAGCCCGATCGCCATTTCGGATACGAAGCTTTGGCCGGCCAAAATCGATTTCCGGTAAGTCGCAATCGATCCACTGGCCGGTGGAACAATCCAAAATGCCCAGACGAAAAATCGGCATTGGGTCGCCGGGCAAGTAGTAACCACGCTGACTGGTTTGGGCGCGATATGGTTGCGCCGAATCCTTGGCGGCGGCCGCCGAATGGTCCAGCCACCGGGTCGTTGGCGCGGGATGATCGATGACCAACCAGGCCAGGACGCGGGTTTGGTCATCGGTCAAAATTGGACGCCCGTCGATTCGCATCAAGGCCGCGCCCGGTCCAAAATGAGCTTTATCGGGCTTGATCGCGCGGCCGGACGATTCGCGATTTTTTAAATATAAAAGTTTGCCGTTGCGAAAGACAAATCCCCGGTCGGCGTCGTCGGGCAACTTTCGGGGGACTCGGGTTCCGGACGAGAACGTTGGAATCGACTTACGACTGGGTTGCGGCGTGATCACGCCCGTCGGCCGGGGCTGAAATTTCGGAATGGTAATCTCGCCCGGCCCCATCACGACTGCATGTGAAATGACGTCGCTGTGTTTTCCATCCGTATCGTGCTTTGCATCCTCATCGTGCTTCGTATCGGCGGGCGTGAATTCCCAGCTGTGTCCGGCAAACGTGCTTTGTGACCGCGTTTCACCCGGCTGCAACACGCCGTAGCTGACGCGTTGTCGTTGGCCGGTCACCCAGTGCAATTGAACTTTGACGCCGGACCGATTTGTGATTTGGACGCTCATCCGTCCGCCACCATTTTCAGATGCCGGGGCGGGGCCGGGTGAGGCACCCAGTGGTGACGTCGCATCGGAACGGCGGACGCTGATTTCGCCGGTCAATGCGTCGACCGTTAAGCGCTCGCGGCCACCGGTCGCGTCCTCGCGATCGACTTCCAGCGTCGTGGCGTCGATCCACCGATGGGAAAGGTAACTATTGATCCAGCGGCCGGGTGCCGCTTGAAGCTGCGGATCGCTGCCGGTTTCAGCGGCACCGGTTTGTGCGGGTAAACAGGCCGGCGGCAAACCCAGAATTGTCGCAAAGAGGAGAACTGGAACACGCATTGCCAAAACCTGCCGATGGATCATGATTGCATTCATGGGCGTTAGCATAAACGACGGGCAACAAAATCCGATGACGGCAAGCGACTTTGGGAAATGAAGTCTGACGGCACGCCCAGGCTGAAGGTGATTGACACGCACACCGGTGGTGAGCCCACGCGGGTGGTGGTGGACGGCCTGCCCGATGCACTCACGCGGCCGCTGGAGGAATCATCGCTGGAGGCATCATCGCTAGAGAAATCAGCGGGAGGGAAATCCGCGATGGGCGACATTCCGGCCGCCGGAACGCTGGACCGGCGACGGCAGCAAATTCAGCGTGATTTCGATTGGATTCGCCGTGGATTGATTTGGGAGCCACGGGGATACGAGGCGATGGTTGGTGCGATTGTGTTGCAGACGGAATTGGATGATGTGGATTTCGAAGTCGTCTTTTTCAACAACGATGGCTATCTGGGTATGTGTGGACATGGACTGATCGGCGTCTTCGAAGCGCTTCGATTTAGCCGTGATTTGAAAAGTGGCCATTATCGGGTGCAAACGCCAGTGGGCGTTGTCGAGGTTGACTTTGACGATCCGCTCCGACAAACGACGTTCCAGAATGTGGAAAGTTACCGTTACCGAACCAATGTCAGCGTGGACTTGCCCGCCGGCGTCACGCCACCATCATCGGAAGCTGCACTGCCGTCGAGTCCCGTTTGTGGCGACATCGCCTACGGCGGCAATTGGTTTTTTTTGGTACCCGTGACGGGTCTGGAGCGAAATGCGCTGGATGCTTGGGTCCGGTACGCACGAGACATTCGCATGGCACTGGATCGCGAAGCCATACGCGGTGCGGACAACGCGGTCATTGACCATGTCGAGCTCTACGAGAATTTGCCCGCTGGCGAGTGGATGAATCAATACGAGCCGCCGCCGCGTGGGGGAGCCCGAACGTTGGTGTTGTGTCCCGGCGGGCACTACGATCGATCACCTTGTGGGACGGGCACCAGTGCCAAACTGGGTTGCCTGGCCGCGGCGGGAAAACTTGAGCCCGACGAGCTTTGGATTCAGGAATCGATTTTGGGTTCGCGATTCGAAGCCCGCTATCGTCGCGGCGACTCAGACGCCGGTGCGGTGATTCCAAGCGTCACCGGACGAGCGGCGGTGATGGCGATCACCGAGTGCGTGTTCGATGAACGGGACCCGCTGCGTTTTGGTTTTCGCAGCAGTCATTTTCCCAGCAGTAATCTTCACAGCGGGGATTTTCACAGCGGGGATTTTCCAGCGGCGACGTCCGCCGGCGACGCCAACTCTTACGAAGTGCAATGATGAAACACGCCGAGCAAATCGTCATTGTGGGTGCCGGTCCGGTCGGGTTGTGGTCGGCAATCGAACTGCAGCGTCGTGGGAAGCAGGTGATGGTGTTGGAACGCGGCGAGATTGCCGCGGGCCCATCGGGTGGCAACTGCGGCTACCTTTCGCCCTCGCATGTGATGCCACTGTGCGGCCCGGGCGTGGTTCTGCATACGCTGCCGCAGATTTTGAAGCCCGGCGGTGCGTTGTCGGTGCCGCCACGTTTTGACCCGAAACTGTGGCGCTGGATGGTTCGTTTCGCCGCATCTTGCAACGCCAAAACGCAAACCCGATCGGCCATCGGACGACATACCTTGCTGGCCGAATCGATGCGGATCACCAAGCAATGGGTGGATGAAAATCATTCGGATTGTTTGTGGCAGGCGGCCGGCTTGTTGATGGTTCACAAACACCGCAAAACCCTGGATGCATACGAAAGCGTGGTCGCGCGATTGCGAAGTGAATTTGGGTTGCGTCTGGATCGCTACGACGATGGTGATTTAACCCAATTTGAACCGGCGTTGCGGGATGGTTTGGCCGGCGGCTGGCATTTTCCCGATGACGCGCACGTCGACCCGCGCCGGCTGATGCGGGGTTTGGTGGCGGCAATTGAAAACCAGGGCGGCGTTGTTCGCACCGGTGCGACGGTGGAATTTATGGCGGGCCAACGCGCCGGGGCGGTCGCACTGGGCGTTCGCGTCGGTGGTGAACAGGAATTGATCCAGGCCGATCATGTCGTCATGGCGGCGGGCGCCGAATCGGCGACTTGGAAAGAAACGCTGGGCGTGTCGCTGCCGATTGTGCCGGGGAAGGGATATTCGATGAGCGTCGCGATGCCGGACACTCCGGTGCGAGTGCCCGTTATTTTTGAAGACACCCACGTCGCCATCACGCCGCTTGCTGATCGCTTGCGTATCGGTTCGACAATGCAATTGACGGGCTACGACAGCCGCGTCGATCCAAAACGCTTGCGTTGGATACGCGACGACGCACAGAGTTACCTTCGCGATGAAATCGACACCGATTACCAAGACGCCTGGACCGGTTGGCGGCCGATGTCCTTTGACGGCTTGCCGATTATCGATCGCGCACCCAAGCAGCGTCGCATCATCATCGCGTCGGGCAACGGCATGATTGGGTTGTCCACGGGGGCAGCGACCGGCCGCATCGTCGCCGAGACATTGCTGGAATCCGAGCCCACCATTGATCCGGCCCCGTATCGAATGGAACGCTTTGGTCGCAAGTCGGCCGCTTGAGTCAAGTCGGCCGCTTGAATCGGGAAGCGGTACGTGACGGTTTCCCCCTTTCACTTTTTCGCCTTGTTCCCGCTACACTCCTTCCCGGTATTTGCTGATCGCCTTTCAAACTCACGCACGTTTCTCCGCCCCTTACGCATCCCGCCGCCATGTCGTCGCCCCCATTTGACTTTCGAAACGTTCGGGAATCGGTCGTGGCCGTTCCGCCCTTGGCACGCGACGCTGGCGGCGAAATCAACATCGCGGAAAACGAAAAGATCATTCGGCACATTGAAGCTGGCGGCGTTCACGCTTTGCTTTATGGCGGCAACGCGGTCTTTTATCACCTGCAAAACCGCCAACTGGCTCGAACACTCGAGTTTTTGGCCCAGTGCCCCGCTGAAACGACCGCGGTGATCCCGTCGATTGGGCCGTGTTTTGGCCAAGCGATGGACCAGGCCGATGTGTATCGCGATCACGATTTTGCGACCGTCATGCTGTTGCCGCTGCGCGATGTCCAGGACCCCGATGGGATCGCAACGGGGATTCGCTTGCTGGCCGAAAAAATCGGCCGACCCCTGGTGCTGTATTTGAAGTACGCCCATTGGTTGGATGCCGAGCGAATCGTCAAACTGGATCGCGACGGTGTGATTTCGTGGATCAAATATGCCGTCGTGCTGGATGATCCGGCCGACGATCCCGAATTGTCCGCCTTGGTCGACGCGTTTCCCAAAGATCGAATCATCAGCGGCATCGGCGAACAACCCGCGATCGTTCACACACTGGACTTCGGCGTTGGTGGCTTTACCAGTGGTTGCGTTTGCGTGGACCCATCCAGCAGCCAAGCGATGCGGGATGCACTGCGACGTGGCGATCGCGAACAGGCCGAATCGTACCGCCGGCATTTTGTGCCGCTGGAGGACCTGCGAAATGAAATCAGCCCGATTCGTGTTCTGCATGCGGCAGTGCGTTTGGCGGGCATCGCCGAAACGGGCCCCCTGCCCCCGTGGCTGTCCAATATCTCCGCCACCGATGAAGCTCGGGTGCAACAAGCGGTTAGCACATTGAAACGCGAGTGATTCGTTCCAATGAACAATGAGGGTTGGCTGAATTAGCCAACGGGCGTAGGTAGCCGGCCTTCGCCAGAGGACGGAGATCTTGGACGCTTCCGTGTTCTGGCGAACAGCGGCTACGTTCTGGCGAACAGCGGCTACGCCGGGTTCAACATCGGTGGTCGGGACTACTCGAGCGCGGCGGCCACCAAATCGTAGCCTCGTGAGGCAATCACTTCCGCGTTGACAATTTGCCCGATCGATAAGTCGCTTTCGGTTTGCGTCAGGTAAGTCATGCCGTCAATGTCGGGCGCCTGGGTCGCCGTGCGGGCCAACCACACGCCGGGTTGGCCGGGCAGCGGCGCGTCGACGATCACGGGAACTGCTTGACCAACCATTTGCTCATTCCAGCGAAAGGCGATCTCCTGCTGGACCGCCATCAACGTGTTTTTGCGTTCTTCGGCAATCTCGGGGGCGACACGGTGGGGCAAGCGCGCGGCCGGTGTATCGGGTTCGACCGAATAGGTGAAAACACCCAGATGTTCGAAGTTCATTTCACGGGTGAAGTCGACCAATTGGTCAAAGTCGTCGTCGGTTTCGCCCGGGAAGCCGCAAATCATCGTGGTCCGCATGACCAGCGAATCGATGGCCCCCCGCAGCCGCCGGATGATTTCCTCCTGCGACGAACGCGTCGTCTTGCGGCTCATCCGTTTGAGCATCCGATCGCTCGCGTGCTGCAGCGGCATGTCGATGTAGGGCACAATCCGTTTGGCGTCGGCGATCGATTGAATCAAATCGTCGTCGATGTACATCGGATAAAAGTACATCAGCCGAATCCAATCGATGGATTCAATTTGATCCAATTCACGTAGGAGTTCGGCGAGGCGGGTGCGGCCGTAAAGATCCATTCCGTAATATGTGGTGTCTTGAGCCACGATGACCATTTCGCGGACGCCACTTTCACCCAAGCGAATGGCTTCGTCGACCACTTGTTCGATCGGCTTGCTGTAATGCTTCCCACGCATTTTGGGGATCGCGCAAAATGTGCACAGCCGGTCGCAGCCCTCGCTGACCTTTAGATACGCAAAGTGCCGTGGTGTGACGGCACTGCGGATGCCATCGGACAATGGCCGAATGGGCGCCGGGCGAAAGACCTGTTGCTGTTCGGTCATGCCGCTACGCAGCTTTTCCATGACCTCGGCGATATCGTTGCGGCCAAAGACACCGACCATGGCGTCGATCTCAGGACGATCTTGCAGCAATTTGCCCTGTTCGCGTTCGGCCAAACATCCCGTCACGACAACATTGCGAAGTTGACCCCGACGTTTGCGGTCCAGCATTTCGTCGATCGCGTCGAACGATTCGGCGCGGGCGGATTCGATAAAACCGCAGGTGTTGACCACGACCATGTCGGCGTCATCAATCTGGTCCACCATGCGGTAGCCTTCCTGGTCCAATCGACCGAGCATTTGTTCGGTGTCGACGGTGTTCTTGGGGCAACCCAACGAGATCACCGCATAATTGGCGCGGCCGGTGGCGGGGTCGGCGGCGGCGTCGGGGCGGCCCAAGGGCTGGTTGGCGGCCGGTGGCGGGCCGTCTTGAACAATCGGAAGTGGCACTAGACTTGAGAACCGGAAAACGATGGATTGCCAGGCTTGCCTACGGTTGGGCAAGGTCGCCCATTTAAGCGTTAGGCCCGCCCGTTGACAAACGCATCTGACTGAATACTCAGCACACGTTCCAGACGCGTCAAGCGAAAGACTTCGGCGACACTTTCGGACACATTTTGCACGACGATGCGGACGCCGATTCGGCGGCAGTGGCGATTCAGTCCAATCAGGGCGTTGATTTCTTCGCTGGAAATCCGCTGCACCGTCGCCAAATCCAAGTTCAAGGTGCAGCCACCGGGTGATTCAAGCAAATCGCTGGACAGCAATTGTCCCAGCCGGCTGCAAATCTGCTCGGTGTCGCGAAGGGAACGCAGTTCCCCGGGATCCACCTTCCAGATTTGTTGCCCTGTCGCATCCCGAGTCCCTGTCGCATCCAGAGTCCGTGGGTTGGTCGCGTCGTCGCCACCGTCGCCTAGCGGGTTGCTTGGCTGCGATGATTCCGACGCTCTATTCACCTGCTTCCGCCCGATTGGCACTTGCTTCAATTCCGGGACCCGTTCTGGTTCTCGAACTTACGAAGGTGAACCGCACGGCTCAAGAAATTTCACACCGCCGAAACTGCTTTGGCGGCCAAGCGAAACTTTAGGGCCGTTAACGGTGGATTGTTTCCCGTTACCGGTTCTCTCTTCGTAGCTGGACTTCGCCAGAAGCCGGTGATTAACGTTTGCTCTTTGTAGCTGCACTTCGCCAGAAGCCGGTCGTCAAACTTGCATCCGCGTTCTGGTAGCGGCGGCTAGGTGAATTGGCATTTTGCGTTCTGGCAAGCGTCGGCTACGCGGATTGGTTTTCCCCTCAATTCTGCTAACGACCGGAAAGGGGCGCGGTGAGTGGTTTGCTGGTGCGCTTGGCGGAACGAATCGTCAAATAATTCGCATCTTGGAATTCCGTGAACACACCCGTGATGACCCAGTTGTCGTCCGACGCGTCACGGCGAATGGAATCGACGATTCGCCCCAGCATCAGGTTTTCCAGCAGCACGAACGAATCGGGAATCGCCGAACGCATCCGATTGCCGCTGGCAAAGGCGGCATAGTCGGGGTCATCGCGACTGGGCCGTTCGTCCATCACCGATCCGCGTGACAATGGTCCTCGCTCCAACGATTTTTGTGACAGCGATTCGCTTGGATCGCTTGAGCGCTGCGAGCC
>JBCCRW010000167.1:0-11616 GCA_039201055.1 Planctomycetota bacterium
AAAAACTTTTCGGCAAAATACCCAAATACGAGCGGACATTTTTAAACAGTCGATCTTTGCCTAGCTTGCCTAATTCCGACTCAGTGCGCCAGGCCAGGACTGGGCTGGGCTGGACTGGGCTGGGCTGGGCAAACGACCGGGGCTTCGCCCCTAAAGAAAATCGGGCCGGCGCGTCGCCACGCGATCCGATGGGGACGGCAGGATTTGTCGCCACGGTCCGCCGAACGAAGTCGAGTCGGGCTAAACTCGGCACAGGCCGCTTGCGGCTCGGTGTTGCATTTCCAGACGAATCGCAATTCCAGACGTTCCGCAAATCTTGATGTTCCGCAGTGAGCTGGATGATGCATCGACAAACCGGTGGATTGGCTTGGCAGCTTCAAACGTTGTGGGCAGTGATTCTGGTCTTCGCTGGCGAGATCGCGATCCTGGAATCCGGCCAACTGGCGGCCGCCCCATTTCCACAGGACGAGACCCCTTCGACCCAGCGCGATTCGGTATCCGAGCGGGAACGTGAAATCGCCGAACGTTTCCTGGGCGTCGTGCTCCGTCGCCCACGGCCCGGAACGGCGCTGGACCGCGTCGTCGATTTTCACCAACGCGCCGGAACCATCGACGAATTGCTCGAGCGTTTAAGTGCCCAAACGCTCGAAGGCGGTGATGGCGCGGCGGCCTCCACATCCAGCGACCCCAAAACCGGTCTCAAGGTGATGGTGGGCGGACTTGTGCAACTGTGCCGCGGCAACGCCGCCGATGCCGCGGCTCGGCTCCGGATCGCGGAGGACCTGCTGCCCAACGACGCGGCGGTCAGCTATCAGCTCGGCCGTGCATTGCTGCAGATTGGCGAAATCGAGGACGCCGCCAAGGCGATCACTCGAGCGACACAGCGGCAACCTTCGCGAGCCGAAGCGACCGAAATGTTTACGACCTTGGCCCAGATCTATTCGCAAGCCGGCGACCGCGAAAAAGCGATCGAGGTTTGGAATCGGTTGCAGGAACAATTTCCCGATGATTCAAAGATCGGCGGACGGATCGCCGAAGAACTTGCCCGCTCCGGCGATGCCCAAGAAGCCCGCAGGCGTTTCCTGTTGCTTGCCAAACGCACGCGGCAATCCGAACCGGCGTTGCGGCTGGCAGTTCGCGCCGCCGAAATGCTTCGTGAACTCGGCGATGGCGACGGGGCCTTGCGGGAACTCGACGCGGCGCTCGCCAAGACACGACCCGGTTCTTGGCTGTACCGCGATATCCGGCGACGGATCGAACAGGGCTTCATCGACGCAGGCGACTTTGCCGGACTATCGGACTATTACGGCAAACGGATCGCGGCCAACCCTGACGATTTGTCGATGCCGCTTCGCTTTGCGCGATTGCAAATCAACGACGGCCGATTAGCCGAGGCCCAAACGCTTTTGGAAACTTCGATCAAGCGTGCCCCCAACAGTCCGGACTTGAAACAGGCGCTCGTGGATGTCTTGCTCGCCGGCGGGAAGAACCCGCAGGCTGCGAAGTGGCAGCGGGAAATGATCGCGGCGGACCCGGACAACGCGGATTGGGTGTTCGGTCTGGCCCGGACGCTGTCCACGGACACTTCGGTGAAAAAAGACGATCGCTACGCCGCGGCGGTGGAAGTCTTAACGAAGTACGCTGACCGCCGCTCCGGCGACGCGGTCGTGCTGGCTCAGATTGCCGATCGTCTACGCGCTTTGGAAGCAAGCGGCGAAGCCATCGCCATATTCCGCCGCGCGGTCCAGGCCGATCCGAATTCGCCGCAGTATCGCGAATACCTTGGCGAAGCGTTATTTCAGGCGGGACAAGTTGACGAAGCGATCGCGGCGTGGTGATCGATGGCCGAGGGCGAGCTGCGCAAGCGCGAATCCTTGGTCCGTTTGGCCGAAACGTTCGCGGAGTTTGATTTGAATGATGCTTCGGTCGCAGCATGGGAATCGGCGTCGAAACTGGATCTGCCGGTAGCCGATCGCTTCCGCTATGCCGCGGCACTGACGCGATCGGAACGTTACGACGACGCGCTCGCGATCCTGGACGAAGCCGAATCGATCATCGAAATGCCCGAGCAGCGGGACCAATTGCTCCGCCAACGGATCAAGACGCTTTCCGCGGCCGGCACCTTGCAAAAGCGAATTGAAAAGCTTGAATCGCTCCAACCGACCCTCCCGCGGCTGCGCGAATTGGCGGTCACGAACCAAGCCGCCGGCAGGTTGCCGGAAGCGGAGGGGGCGATCCGACGTGCGATCGAAATGGCACCCGGCGACATCGCGGTGTTGAGCGTTGCGGCCGAAATCGCCGAGCGGCAAAAACGTCTTGCGGATGCCGCCGAGCGATTCGAAAAATTAGCCAAGTTTGACCGCCGCTTCCAGATCGCCCACCTCAAACGCGTGTCGGGACTCCGCGTCAAACTCGGTCAAACCGACGAAGCGATCCGGGTTTGCCGCGACATCATTGATCGAAATCCGGCCGCGATCGAATCCTATCTGTTCGCGGCGCGGACCGCCGAGCGTGCGGGGCGGACTTCGACCGCCGAGCAGTTTTTGCGGGCAGCGATGGACGTCGCGCCCCGCGACAACGCGCCGCGTGTCCGCCTGGCGGAATTGCTCGCCGGTCAATTCCAAACCGACGCGGCGATCAATTTGTATTGGGAATCGTTTTTGGTCGCCGACGAATCACGACGGGAAACAATCATCGCGTCCCTTTCGCCCTTGTACGAACGACGCGGCGAAATCGAAGTGTTGATGGAGCGACTCGAAACGTGGGGTCGTTCGCAACGATCCGTCGGTGATCGACAACTGGGGGAATTGATTGTTGCCGCGTACGATTCGATTCGTTACACCGGAGCGGCCCTTGCAAAGATCGAAGAATTGCTTTTGCGTTCCCCCGGAGACGTCAAATTGCTGCAGCGGGCGGTGGCAATCGCCGACCGCGGTGATGAATTGGAAGCCGCGGTTCGCTTTCAAAAGCAGCTAGTGAAACAGTTTGAAACACCGGAGAACAAGGTTCTTTTGGCGACGCTGCAATGGGAAGCCGGCGAAATCGAAACCGAGACATTCCTGCAGCGGCGGCTGGCGACAATCGATTCGCCCTCACGCATGTTCGCGATCGCGAAATCCGCCGCCCGAATCGGCGACTTGGACGCCGCCGAGAAGGTTTGCCGGTCGATGCTTGAAAAGGACGAATCGCTCTGGGACGTTCGACTCGCGCTGATGCAGTTGCTGACCCATCGGCTGTATCAAACGCTCGGCAAATCATCGCGGGATTCCGAATCACCCGAACAATGGAAGCAGGAAATCGAAACGCATTTTCGCAAGCTGTCCAAGTTCACCATGACGGAAGCCGAGGACCCGCCACTTGCCAATCGCTATCGCTACCGAGGGCGATCGACAACCGGCAACACCTTTACGATCAACGTGATGGACCGGCGTTGGTGGTCATCCAGCATAAATTCAATCGAACAAGCCTTTCGCCTCGGTGGCTACAACCGGAACGACTACCGGAACGAGCGGGGGATTGAATTCGCCGTGCCGTTTTGCCGTGGTCATGCCGGCACCCTTGCGGCGGTTTTGCAAACACTGGCCAAAAGCGACGCTTGGCGTTCGGTGCGATCGTCTTCCGGATCGGGCTCGGCGGCCGACGCCGCCGCGGTGTTTCAGGACGTCCAGACCATCACCAACGAACTCGGTTTGCTGGACGATCCGTCCACCGCGAATTGGCTGGGCGACTTGTATCGTGACGAATTGCTTCGTCGCTTTACGGGAAACGCGATCCTGGACGCCACCACCGGGATCGGCAAAGCCGTAACGCGGGAAACCGAAACGCTTCGCGCGGCCATGCTTCGCAGCCGGGAGGCGGAAGTCGCCGCGGCGATCCGCGCCTGCGAACTCGACCCAATCCTGGGCATCGGCATCCTGGTCCCGCTCTTGGAAGCTCGATTGCCCTGGCCTCAACCGGCAAATCCCGAAGCGGTTCGTCGCAACGGGGCGACCGTCAGGGCCGATAACGATGAAAGCCAGAGTCCGCCAACACCGCTTGCACCCGAGCGGCTGCGTCGGATCGCCGCCTGGATAGAGCAATCGCGAACGGCTGGCCAGACGAACGCGACGCTTGACCGGGTCCAACACCAGGTTCTCTTGGCGAACGAATGGAGTTTGGCGGGCGACCCAGAAATGGCGAAACAGTACGCGATTCGAATCGACGAAGACGTCGCAGCGAAGTCCCGCCTCAGCCACCGCAGTGCCGTCATCAGTTGGTGGCTTAGGCTTGGCAAGTTTGACCAAGCCGGCGCTGGACTGCCCGAACTACTTCGGGCGGTTCGCGAGGCCCGCCGTAATCCGGGAACCGACGACGGCCGTGCCATGGTCAGTTCGTTCACCGCACGATCGACGATGCCGGCGGGTTATGCAGAATTTGTCAGCGATCACTTGCCGATGCTGCTGGACATCGCGATCGCCAATGCCGCTCGAACCGCACCGAAACCGGACAAAGCGAAATTGTCCGACACCGGTTCGACTCGTGGCAGCGTTTACAATTTGCAGGGCCAGTACATCCGCTTCGAGCTCCGAGGCACGCTTTCACCGGCGCTGGTGCCACCATCCTTAATCAAGGAATTTGTTCACCTTTGCGACAAGCGATCGACCGACTATAAGGATCGAACCAAAATCGACGTCCCACCGGCAATTCGAACGTGCTTGGCCAGCGATCCGCCGGATGATCTGACACCCAGCGAAAACAGAATTCGCAAAGCACTCGCATCACTCGTCGATGCCTGGAACGACGACGTGCCCGCGGCGGTGGACCGAATCAAACTTCTCGCCGATGCCTTTCCCGATGACCTTGCGGTCACGATCGAATTGGCTCGCTTGCACGCCGACGCGGATCAAATCGAACTCGCCATGGCCGTGCTCGATGGCTTTCGACCGCTGGGGGCTGACATGTTGGTCCGTAAAGAGCTCGCGATGCTGAACCTCGCGGCGCAAGCGGGTGATCGCGACCGTGCTGGCACGGCGGCGCGGCGTTTGTTCGGCATGCGAATGGACCGCACGACGCAAAACGCCCTCGCCGATCGACTGCTGACGATGGGGATGAAACAGCGGGCTGCCGAAATTCTAAGTCGCACCCGACGCGGTCAGCGGATGGACTTTCGCGAACGACTGCGATTGGCACAAGCATTCATGCGGGCTGAACAGCCCGAGATTGCGGCCGAGATCGCGTACGAAATATTGCGACGCTTGTCGGGACGGCGCGGAAGTGATTCCAGCACGCGGTATTCCAGCACACCGTACTACCGTCAACAGGCGACCAACATTCTTCGCTCGGCGAAGAAACTGGATGCCGTCATCGAATCGGTACGTCGGCGATGGCAGGCGACGCCAAATTCGTCTCGGCTGCAAAGCCAACTGGTCGAGTTGTACACCGCCGCCGGTCGCGCCGACGAGGCGGTCGAACTGCTCGCAACGTCTGCCGCCAGTTCCAGCAAGAGCCCGACCTACTGGCTCGCGCGTGCAAACAGCGAAGCAACCGCGAAGCGATATGACGAAGCGGCATCGGCGTATGCCGAGGCATTCGAATTGAATTCCTCCTTGCTGGAGACGAACTTCGATGAATTCCGAACTTGCCTGTACCGGCTCACGCCCGAAGCAATCAATACGATGTGTGACAGGCTTGCCGAATTTAACTTTGATCGCGTTGAGACATACCGGATCGAGGAATTGCTTCGCGTCTTGGGGCGTTCGATGCGGCAAAACGGTGGCGTTTCCGATTCGTACATCAAACTTGCCGAGCTTGCAGGCGAAAACATCCGTGACGATCGATCGCTAGCGGCGATGCTGAAATTGCTTCCGCCCGACGATCTCGCGCGTTCGCAGCGCCTGCAACGTTCGATTGAACAAAGGATCCTTCGTCGGCAAACGTTTGCACCGGATTCGGAGCTTTGGAGAATGCTGACCTACAGTTCCGATGGCACGGTTGAGGGACCGCTTCCCGCCATACTCGAAATCTTGGCGAAGCCGAAAAACGCCGACCAAGTCGAAGGTCTGCTGAACGAAATCCTCAAGGACTATCCGGAGCCGACCGACGACCCGACAGCACCACAGCATCATGTCGCCGCGAACCTGTGGCGGGTGTTGATTCAAATCAGCCGCACCGAGCAGGTTGAAGAATCGGCGTCAAGTGAATCCTCCGGGGTCGCGAAACCCGACGCGGAAAATTGGGTGACAACCTTAAGGCAATGCTGTGAGAACCTGCCAAAGGTTGTCGATGACTTGAATGCACAAGCTCGACGCCTGCATCCAGGGTTTGTCCGGTCAGCGGCACAGATTATCGAAACCGCAGACGGAAGCCCTTCGCGTGAACTTCATTTGCAATGCCTCAAGCAACTGTTCGGCTACGCATTCATCACGAGTAGTCGAGACCGTTTCGACTTCACTGCGGGACCCAAGTGGGTGCGGTACAGTCGAGAAACGGGTGATTTCTTCGAAGTTCGCGAGCAACTTCACAAGAATTTGAGAAGCTTCTCCGTGGATGAAACCCAAGCCAGACGCGTTCCGGGATATCGAGAAAGCGAGGAAATCAATTCCTTTCGAGTTGCCAGTGACACGTTCACGAAATGTGGGCTTCCCATTGATGCCACCGCCACGCTGTCGCGATTGCTCAGCCGCCCAGAGGTTTTCGACTTGGCCGCCCGAGCGAGCAAGAACCATCCGCAGTCCGTCGTCGAAACCCAATACGGCGAAATCCATCAATCGATCGGCGTGGCGGAATCACTGGATCATCTGCGGCAAATTGTCGAATGTCTGGAGTCCGGGAAAGTTCCGAGTCCGGCGACTTCAGACGTCCATGCGATTCTGTTGTGGCGTCATCCAGTTGGGTACTCGTTAGCGATGGAAAATCTGGCCGGATTAAAACTAGAAAATGAACCGGAGATTCTCGAGTCGATCTCCAAATGGATCGGTCGGCTTGAATCGCTTTCCGAAGTGACCGATTCGGATCGAGCCGCGGTCGCCCTGCACGCGTCAGCGATCCAGACCGCTCTGGCTGTCGCGACCGGATCGAAGGATTTGGAGGCGAGCATTGGTGATTATCAAAAACGATTCAGTCAGGCGGATTCCAGTCACGCCCCGGCCGCCGCCATGCTGCTTCGTTTGCTTCAGGATCGCTTGGATTCCGAATCAAACGACCCAGCGGCTGCATCGGAGATGCTTGTCGAATTAAGTTTATCGTTGACGGATTTTTTGATCGCGAAAAGCCCGGACCCTCAACGGCTCGAAGATCAAATTCGCAAGCGGAAGCGTCGGCCGGATGAACGTGTCGCGGAACAGTTGAAGACTCTTGAGCAATTGTTCGCTGCCGATTCCGACGCGGTAATTGGATCGAGCGCTTTCGATGAAACCATGCGCATGGCCGAATTGGAAGCCAATGCGGGACGGGTTGCAAACTCCGCAAAACTTCTTGAAACCGCGCTCCGGCGTGGCTTGCCGCTGCGGGGCATCGAAGACGTTGCCGGTGGCGACGCGTTTGCGCTCAGCCGTCGCGATCCGCGGACCGATTTTGCCAATCGCAATCAAATGGATCGTGAGCGAATCATTGGGCTTGTCGATCGTTGGGGAGAGGCGATCGGCATCCAGTCGCCGCTGACCAGTTGGCCCGAAGCGACCCCGGGGCTTCAGATTTGGCGGGAGATCGGGCGATCTTCCAAACCATTCGACGCCGGTTCGTCGTTGGTGAAAGCCACGAAGGATCGCGACGCGGCGGCCGAGGCGGCGTTGGAGGCCCTGTTGTCCATCACGCGGGGGCCATCGGGAGACCTGCAAATACTTGAAGTCCAACCGGGGACCGAGAGTGCCTATCAAATTTTTGAGTGTGTACAGCAACCTCAATCCACCGATATCGCATTGGTGCGTTTGGCGAAGCGTTGCGGTCGTTTCGAAAAAGTCGACGCGTTGCTTGAGGCGGCCGCGGCGTCCAAACCAAGTGAAGCGGGGCAGAACCGAATCGATGTGCTTTCCGGTGTGCTCGCGTTTGCCCGTGGTGACTCCGAGCGAATTGCCGACGCGATCGGTTCGTTGACCGAACGTTTGGAGAATCAGCTTCCGCCGCTTGACGATGATCCACCCGTCTTATCGTGGGACCGCTATTCGCAGGATGACGTCGATCAAGCGGTCGCCAAGCTACGCCCCCTGGTTGCACCGCTGCGAATCGCCATTCCGGTCGTTCTGGACGGACGTTTCGATGATCGAGCTCGATCGGCGGCCAGCCGTCTAATCACTCGCGTGGGACATCTTTGCGACGGTGATGCGGTCTTGAGTCGGAACATGGGCCAACCTTCGCAGTTAGCGCTTTACAGCCGAATGTTGTTGGCGATCGACAAGGGCGATCCGGGGGCTGTCCAGGAGGTTTCGTTGGGCGTTTTGAAGCACTTTGACCGACAGCAAGAAAGGGATCGATTTCGGGCCGGGGGGCAAACGGAAAGTTGGTTTGCGGATCGACGAGCTTGGAACGTCAACGGCTTTGTCACACAACTTGCCGCGATCGGCGTTCGCCTGGAGAAAAGTTCCAAGGACACAGATCAACGTTCCAAGGATGCTGGGCAACGTTCCGAGGACGCTGGGCTGAATCCTGAACAGCGGGCCGACAACAAGTCACCCGTCCCGTGGATCGACGCGCGACGGAACGTGTTCGTTCCCCTGTTTCGGTCCATTGTCGTTTCGGATGAAAACCCGGTTTCGTTTCCGGGTGTCGCGTGGACGTGGCTGGATTCGCTTGCAGAAGAAGATCGCTTCGCCGTGCTGATGGATTTCGTGTGGGGTGATCCGGGCGAGGATCTCCCGGCGGAATTGCAGCCCGCGTCGGCACCTCGTGACGCAGTGGTGCAAAGTTCATCGATCGCCAGCTTGCGTGAGTATCAGGCGAACTCCACCGGCGGAAAGCAATTCGGGCCCGTTGAGCGACTGCGAGACAGGCTTCCCGGTTCGAGCCCATTATCGCTGTCCGATGAACTGATGCTCACGGCGATTGCCACCGGAAACGTCGACGTCCTGCGACAGCGAATCGAAGCGCATCGGTCCGTCGACCCCCTTGTCGCGGCACGTTGGTCGGCTTCATTCGAGCAAATCATTGCGGCGTGCGGAGGCGAGGCGATGTTGGACAAAGCGACGGCGGATTTCGATCGGATCATGGCGGCGGTCGTGAAGGAATCCGGCCGGATCGAAGCCGCCGAATCGACGTCGAAATCGACAGCTACGCTGAACGCCTCGGAAAAGAGAAAACGACTTTCGGCCGCATCGCCTGCGGTTTGCCAGATGACCGGCCGGCTGCTGCGGCGGGCCGCCGCCGATGGGATTCCGCGGCGGCCGACGCTGGATCAATGGAAACCGATTGAGCGACTTGCGAAGAGGCGAAGTATGGCGCTGGGACTCGATGAGTTTCAGCTTGCTCAGTTTCGAGCGGATCTTCAGCCCGATCGGTTTGTCGACGGGGTACCAATTGTCGGTTTGCAACCGTCTTCGAGACTTTTCCGTGTTGATTCCAAACGCGGGCGCGCCTCCAAACGCGGTCGCGCTTCCAAACAGAGTCGTTCCGACGGTGCACGATTTCGGATGGTCGATGACCGCATCGCCGTGGTCGCCAATCCCAACGCGAACCGATTGGTCCTGCCATTCCCGATCACTGGGAAGTTCTCGGTCTCGGTGGCGACGCCATCCGGCGGGGCCGATCGCACGGCCGGATCACTGTCCGGTTTTCCGGTGCGGGGAGTCGACCTGAGATACGGTGGCGTTTCCTTCACGATGGGTGGTCCCGGCGATTCGAAGGATTCAAACGCGGTGGGTCGTGTCAGGATTCTGGTCCGCGATGTGCAGAGTGAATTCCTGCAGACAAAATTGTGGCATCCCGAAGCGTGGAATCGAGAATCAATCACGGTCGACGAAAGTTCCCTGACGGCGAGTTTGAACGAGACTTCGATCAAGACCATCGAGTCACATTCCGCCGCGTCGCCCTGGCTGGAAATCGAGTTGCCGCGAAGCGGCGAAAACCAGTGGCGTGATCTGCGAATCACCGGCGACGTGACGATTCCGAGTCACGTGGATTTGATCAGTCCATCGATGGTCGGGTGGCGGTTTCCGGTGATGCTGGTGTTGCCCAACATCGATCCGACCGTCTCGCTCGATCAGGATTCCGAACCTCAGTTCGAAAAGCCAAAGCCGCGTGTCGCGGGATTCAGTTCGTCGGGAGTTTCTCGGGCCGGCAGTCTGAGTTCCCGGCGGGAACGGAGTTCGGCCAAACTGCGGGTCCAGGGGAATCAGATTCGCTGGCAACGCCCCGAGCGCATCGAACCGTATTACCGAACCAGGGTTTCGACGCTTCAGTACAGCCGATCTCTGTTGGACGGTGAGGCGATCTCGGGACAGTTCTTCCAGCCGGCACCTTCGCCGGGCAACGAGTCGTGGACGGATGCAAGTTCCACACCCGACGGCGTGACCTTGCTGCAATGCTCGCTGTCGCGATTTTCAATCACCGGCGATCGCATTGTCCAAACCGGAAGAAACGCGAGTGACCTGGACACTCGCGAAGGCGATTGGACGGGAAAACTTCAAGCGTTTCGCAAGGTGTTGCCCGCCGACGCGATTCGTACCAATCAATGGAACGAGTTTTCGGTTCAACGCGTCGGTGACAAAGTTCGTTTCATCATCAACGAGACCCAGATTGCTGAAACCCAGGTCGTGGGCTTGGCTCACCTGACGATTGGCGGCTCGCTCGCGACCCCGGTGAAGTTTCGCGGGTTGAAACTCACCGGTGACTGGCCCGACCAAGTCCCCGCGAATCTGCTCGAGCGTGTGGAAAGTGAGCCGTAGGATTTGCACTGTCCCCCATCGACTCCCTCGGCGTCATCTTTTGTGACAAAAACTCCATCGGTTTTCGCGCCCGGAACATTCGAATAACCTGCCGAGGGAAGCGGAGTGGTTGTACGGGAATGGGTGCCGATGGAAGCTAATCGAGATTTGCTGCAAGTCCGCAGTTTGCGGTATCGCTACGGCAATCGCACGGCGGTGGACGGAATTGACTTCGAAATTCGAGCGGGCGAGGTATTCGGATTGCTCGGGCCGAACGGTGCCGGCAAAACGACAACGTTTTCCTGCATCAGCGGATTGTTCAGCGGATTCGAGGGAGAAATGAAATTCCGCTCGCAGCCCTTTGAGCCGGCGGAAAATCCGGCCGACCGCTTGCACTTCGGTGCCGTGCCGCAGGACTTGGCGTTGTACGAAAATCTGTCCGCACGACAGAATCTGCGTCTGTTCGCCAAGCTGTTTGGCATCGCGAAATCGGATGTCGAGTCGGCGATCGAACAACAATTAGAACTGGCGGGTCTGGAAGACCGCGCCGACGATCGGGTCAGCCGTTTTAGTGGCGGGATGAAACGGCGGCTCAATCTTGCCGTCGGGCTGCTCCATCGACCGCCGCTTATTTTATTGGACGAACCGACGGTAGGTGTTGATCCCCAATCGCGGGCTCACTTGTTCGAATCCCTGTCCGCCCTTCGTGATCAGGGAACTTCGATTCGGGCGAACTCGGTGGCGTCCATCGCGTCGACGAGGTGGGTGCGGACCCCCTCGACGT
>JBCCRW010000168.1:0-11536 GCA_039201055.1 Planctomycetota bacterium
CAATGCGGTAAACGGTTTGTGTTGAAAGTTTCTTCGGATACGCCGCCCAAGGTCCGTGTTTCCAAAGCATCGCCGGATCGTCTGGACGCCCAAAAGAGATCGGTATCGACCAAGGCGACCACGACCAAAGCGACCACGACGCTGGCGTCGCAAAGGTCAGCGGCGTCACGCGAAGCCATGGAAGCCACACAAGCTGACTCGGTTGCGACACAGCCTCGGTCCAGCGCGACAGGTGCCCATTCGGTTGCCACGCAGAAAAGCCTGGTTGCGACCCAAGATGGCACCGTTGCGACTCAAGATGGCACCGTTGCGACTCAAGATGGCACCGTTGCGACACAAGATGTCTCGGTTGCGACTCGGGCCGCGTCCATTGCCGTGCGTAGTGGTTCGCAGTCGGCCGATAGCGACGACTTTGCTCTGCAATCCGCATCCGCGACCCTTCCTGACCCACCGTCGGGCGCGCCCGAGCAGCTTGGTGGCTACCGCTTGAACCGTCTGCTCGGCCGCGGCGCCATGGGCGCCGTCTATGAAGCTCGGCAGTTGAGTTTGGACCGCCTGGTGGCGCTGAAAACGATCCGCGATCGCTTGGTCAAGAATCCGTCGTCGCTGGCCAGGTTCACTCGCGAGGCTTACGCGGCGGCCCAATTGGTGCACCATAACGTGGTCCAGATTTACGATTTCGGCCAGGATTCGGGCCGCTTTTTTTTCAGTATGGAATGGGTACGCGGCGGTCCGCTGAGTGATTTGGTGAAGGCGAAAGGGCGTTTGCCACCGCGGCTGGCGGCCACTTATGTGTTGCAAGCCGCCCGCGGGCTGGCCATCGCCCATCGCAGCGGCATGGTGCATCGTGACATCAAGCCGGCCAACCTGCTGTTGACCGACGAAGGGGTGGTCAAAGTCGCCGACCTGGGTTTGGTCAAAATTCCCGATCTGCCGGAAACCAGCAGCGGTGATGAAGGAACATCGTCGGTCCTGCAATCGGCCGCCAGCGGCACCGAGGTCACGATGCAGGGAACCGCCGTCGGTACGCCCGCGTACATGGCGCCCGAGCAGGTCATCGATGCGGCGGCGGTCGACCATCGCGCGGACATCTATTCGCTCGGATGCACCCTGTATTGTTTGCTGACCGGGAAACCGCCCTATCCGGGTTCGCAGGTCAGCGAAGTTTTGGACGGACACTTAAAGCGGCCCATCCCCGATGCAACGATCGGTCACCCCGATACGCCGCCCGAATTGCAAGCGATCATCGCTCGGGCGATGGCCAAGCGTCCCGGGGATCGATACGAAACGATGTCCGGAATGATTGATGCGTTGTCGGATTTTCTCGGCGTCCGGGAAAACGGCAGCTTCACTCCCGACGCCGAACAAGCCGACGCCTGGTCGGCCTGGTGTCAGGAATACGCGCGGGCGACCGCCGCCAAATCTTGGCACGGTGTCGCCACGGCCGGATTGTTTGCGTTGGGCTTGTTGCTGCTAACGATGACTTGGTGGTGGGGATTGTCATTTCTTTTGTTGGGTCCCAGCTGCGTGCTTTTGGCCGCCGCAATGTGCGTCCTGTTGGGGGTCCGCCAGCGCGAAAGTCCTGTCGGCCAGCACCTTCGCGAGTGGATCGCGTCTTGGAGTTGGGGCAACAAAATGTTGGCCGCGGTGGGTGCCCTCGCGGCTCTGGTCGTGATCGTGATGACGGGTTTGTGGTGGGGCGTTGCCGCCGGCGTGATCCTGGGTATTTCTCTGGGCGCGGCCTATCACTTTGCCACCCGCGCCGGTGGCGAACAAACGGCGCTCGGGGTTGCACAGCAGGCCGAAAAATTTGTTCGCGATTTGCGGCTTCGCGGTGTCGACGAAACGGCCATCCGAGATTTCGCCGGGCATCACGGCGGCAAGTCTTGGCGGGCGCTTTACCAGGCCGTCTTTGGATACGATTCGGCGATGCAAATGCGCGAAGTGTTGGCCGCTGATCCCACCTTTCGCGGGCCCACGTCGCTCACGTTGGGGGACCATTTCTGCAGGCGTTTGGCTCAGCAGACCGCCGAAAACCGCAAGCGGCGTGACCAGTCAAAATTGACCGATATCGAAAAACGGGGCCTACGCGCCGAAGGATTGTCCGCATCGGAAGCCAACGATCGGGCCGCCGAAATCGCGGCGGCCATCATCGAAGCATCCAAAATCGATCGCTCCAATCTTTCCCGCGACGATCACGCGGCACGAGCGGCCGCCGAGCAGAAGCGACGCCAGATGAAGGCCATGTTGGCCGACGCGCGAAGCGGAAAATATCGCCGTCCCAGGGATCCACTGAAACGACTCAAGTGGGCACTGGGCGGTCAAACTCGCTTGGTTGCGGGGTTGGTCTTATTGACCCTGTTTGCGATCGCCGGCAACGCGAGCGGACTGTTCGATTCGCTCAAAGAAGTGTCCACCCAATCGATCGCCGAGGGCAGCTTGGACCTGGATGCCATTTCGGGCGCGGCCACGGCAGCGGCCGATCGTGCCGCCGAAGCGATTCGTGACGACGTTGACGGGGCGAGCGAGCCGAGTGGTTTGTGGTCGCTCGGCATCGCCGGGCTACTGCTGTCACTATCGGCATTCGTCTCCGGCTGGCGGATGACACCGTTCGCGGTGCTGGCGACGCTGGTGATCTTATTTGGGGCGATCGTTGGACTGCCGTCGGTGGCGGGATTTCCCGCCTGGTTGACCTCGGCGGCGGTCGGCATCGCCATTTATGTGCCCGGCGTGATTTGGGGTGAAACGCCGGTGCAAGACTAATAAGTACCCAATTCGCGTTTCGGAATACTGACCAATAACTTCCGCAGCGCACTCCGCAATTCACGGACCTTCAGCGGCATTGGCAATAAAACACGATTGGAACCGCGGCGGGCCTTCGCGATGATGTGGCTTTGTTTACGGTCGACCAATAAAACAGATGGAATTTCGGCGGTCAGATCATCGTTGGCAAATTCGTTGTAGGCCTCGACCGCCTCGTTACCCAATTCCGAGGCTCCAAAAATGACACAGTCGGCCGGTGGATCGCTCCCGTCATGAAACCGGGCGATCGCCCGCTGCGGATTCGAAATAATCAAGACACGATATCCGCGGGCCTTGAGTCGTTCACGGACGGCGTCCTGCAGCGATGCTTTGGATTCGACCAGCATCACCACGTAGCCTTCGCCCTCATCAGTCATTTCTTCATCGTCGAAATCATCCAGGCTATCAGTGGTACGATTCCCAACGCGAATACGTTTCTTGGGGGCCTCGCCTCGTTCAAAAAGATCAAGTGCCTTTTTGACTTCGGCCTGTAACGCGGCGGGAGATTGAATCCGTTTTTCAGGATTAAATTCAAGCGTTTTTTGAACCAGATGATTGGCAATGGATGGAACGTCGGGCAAACGTTCATGCAGCGGCACAATCTCGTGAAAACGGGACACATTTAAGCGTTTGAGTCGGTCGCGAGTTTCGGTCAGTGCGGCTTCCCCAGTTAGCATGTGGTAGAGCATGTTGCCCGCGAAGTAGACATCGCTGCGGGGATCATCTTTGCGGACGCCGGTGCCGCGTTCCAAGGCCGCGTAGTCGATCGCCCTCGCGTTGGGACAATCTGCCATTTTTTCGGGATTGTTGCGATCCGACAGAGCCGCCAAGCCAAAGTCCACGAGTTTTGCTTTTCCATCGGAGGAAATCAGCACGTTGGATAATTTCAAGTCACGATGGGCGATGCCAAGGCTGGACGCATAGGCCAGTCCCTGGGAGATTTCATACATCAAACGCAGTGACAAACCAGCGGGCAGCTTGCCCCGCAATTTGACCAATTCACGTAGCGTTTGGCCTTCGACGAATTCCATCACCAGGAACGGATTCCGCTTATCCGGTACCACGTCCAAAATCTGCACGATATGCGGATGCCGCAGCTTCAGCCCCATTTGGCCTTCGCGCAAAAACTGCTCAAGCTCTTTAAGCTCATCGCGAAAGCGCTTGCGTAACACCTTGACGGCAAAGACTTCCCCGTCTTTTTCGGCGCGATAGACGCGGGCAAAGGTTCCTGCCCCGATGAGATAGAGAACCTTGTAGTCGCCATAAAAGAAACCGACCCGGTCACCACGTAGCAGTTTTTCGGTCTGCAGAGTGGTCACCAACCCCCGCGACTGCATGGCATGGACGGTGTCCTGCAAGCCATTGGCATCGGAGGAGATATCCCGCATCGCAAAGTCGACGTCACGTCGTGTCGCCAACCCAAGTTCGACAATACGTTGAGTGAATTCCTGCGGCTTCGTGACAGCGGCCATGGGGTCGAAGGCGGGTGTTGGGCCGCCAAGTAGACGAAATACGGGGAACGTGGTCCCCGTATTCTATTCACAATCTTGTTAGGCGCGGTAACCCAATTAGGCGTTGGTCAGCTTCTCGTAGGCGGAAATGGCGGTTTTCAGGTCGGAGATACCGACTTCGTCAGCCAAACGTTTCACTTTCAGAAGGGTATCGACGGAAAGTCCACCGTCACCGCCGCTGCTGGCGGTGGCGACGGCACGTTTGGTGGATCGAGCCTTGGTTCCACGCTTGACGACGACGGACTTGGTCTTTCCGCCGCTGCGTTTGGAGTTCGACAGGATCGTGCTGACGTACGCCGGCGAGACCTTGACCTTCCCCGCACTAAGTGCCTCGGAGATCGCCTTGGGCTTGGCGTCTGGGTTGTCCTTTTTGTAATTCAAAATCAACTGGGTCTTCGAGACCCCACTTCGCTTCTTTGCCATAATGACAATTCCTAGGGCGCCTAGACACGCCCGCCTCACATGCCGGACTATTGGCCACAATGTGTTGATATCGAGCCCGGCGTTGCGATATCACTTTGGAATGATGACATAATATCGGAATGTGTCAATCGATCCGCAAATTTTGGGGCACTGGATGCCCCAGCGATGGATCACAACGCGGTGGATCACAACGCGATGGATCACAACGCGATGGATCACAACGCGGTGGATCACAACGCGGTGGATCACAACGCGGTGCATTACATGCGGGCGATGACATCAATGCCCAGCAAGCCCAATCCACATTCCAACAATCGAGCGGTCATCACAACCAGCACCAAACGCTCATGCTTTAAGGCTTCCGTTTCGGCTTTCAACACCGGGCATTGCTGGTTGAACTTTGCGTAAATCCGCGCTGTTTCCAACAAATAGTCCGCCAAAACGTTCGGACCATAGGATTCTTTCATCGCCACCAAGGCATCTTCGAAGCGACACAATTGCAATGCCAATGCACGCTGGAGGGGATGGTCCAAATGAACGGATGCTGTGTCCGACTCTGCCGCAACGCGTTCCTGGATCTGCGTCATGGTGAAGCCGCCACGCGCCAGTAGGCTTTGCGTTCGCGCGTATTGGTATTGGACGTAGGTGCACGATCCACCTTCGAGCGAAATCATCTTTTCCAGGTCGAAGCGGTAATCGCTGGTCCTTTCGTGGCTTAGATCCGCGAATTTGACGGCTCCCAAACCCACCGCTTCGGCCACCGCCTGTTGTTCATCCACATTCATGGGCGGGTCGAACGTTTGTAACCGTTCGGGATTGCAAACCACATCGCGGGCTCGATCGACTGCACCTTCCAAAAGCGTCTCCAGTCGAATCAAATCGCCGTCCCGGGTCTTCATGGGCCGGCCATCCTTGCCCAGTACCGTGCCAAAATTGACATGCACCAATCGGACCGGGTGATCAGACAACTTTGCGGCAACGGCAAACAACTTGTCAAAGTGCTCGCTTTGCCGTGTGTCGACGACATATAGGATTTCGCTGGGATCAAACGTTTCGATGCGATAATCAAAGGTCGCCAAATCCGTTGTCGCATACAGGAACGCGCCGTCCTGTTTTTGGACAATCATCGGCGCGTCGAAACCGTCCAGGAACACACACACCGCTCCGTCGCTGGTCGTGGCCAAGCCCCGGTCCTTTAGCCGTGTGACCACATCGGCCAAGCGATCGTGATAGAAGCTTTCGCCCAGCGTGTGGTCAAATTGAATGTTCAGGCGAGCATAAATCTGATCAATTTCCTTGCGACAGTGCGGCAGAAACTTCTCCCACAAACCCCGATTGGTCGGGTCCCCGGCGTGCAGCTTGGCGGTTTCCTCCAGGACTCGTTTGGAAATGTCGGCATGTGCGTCGGCTTGCCGAATCCGATTCGTGTCCGACCGTCTGGCAGCAAGGCTCTTTTCCAAGCTGACGATTTCTTTCTGTAGCGAATCCAACTTTCGCTCGGTGGCAACGAGCGATTTCTTGGCCTTTTTGAGTGGCTTGCCCTCCAGCCCGGTCAGTTCAGCGGTCAGTGTTTCGATTCGCTGATTCAAGACGTCGACTTCGGTTTTCAAAGTCGGCAATCGCGCGACGGATTTGTGATAACCCATGATCGCGTGGACCAGGCGGTACAAGCCCGATAGTTCGGTGACCGGGTTGGCTTCCACCGTGGCCGGATCGCCGAAATGCTTGTAGCCATAAATGATCATGCCAAACTGGGTGCCCCAATCGCCCAGATGGTTATCGGTGATGACGTCGTAGCCCAAAAATCGCAGCGTACGAGCCAGGGCGTCGCCGATGACGGTGCTGCGGATGTGACCCACGTGCATCGGCTTGGCAACGTTGGGCGATGAATAATCAATCACGATCGTTTGCTTTGCCGCGACTTCGGCGACGCCCAAACGCGTGTCGATGACCCGCTTACAAATCTCCTTGCCCAAGACTTCGTTGCGCAATTTCAGATTGACAAATCCGGGACCGGCGATTTCCGGTGTTTCGAAAACATCCTGCCACTGCAAGCGTTCGACCAACGCCGCCGCGGTGACCTTGGCATCTTTTTCGCGCAGCAGCTTGGATAGGGGCATCGCGGCGTTGATCTGGTAGTCACCGTTGGCCGCATCGGTGGTGGGGCGGACCATGCTGGCAAAGCGATCGCCGCCATCAACCCATCCGTCCAGGGCGTCATGCAAACGACCTTGCAATAATTCGACAAACGACATCAGGAAGCTTCCGCCGATCCTGCCTGGCCATCGGCCGAAACGCCTAGCGATTCCAGCGAAACGACTTTGCCGTCGGCCCACAGGGATTCCAGGTCGTAATAGTCGCGGGTGTCATCGTCGAACAGATGAACAACCAGGTTGCCATAATCCAGCACGATCCAGCGGCTTTCGTCGTAACCTTCGATGCCCATCCGGCGGTCGCCCAGTTCCTTTTCGAGAACATCATCAATTTGTTCGCTGATCGCGTGCAATTGACGTCGGCTTTGGCCGGTTGCGAGAACAAAGAGATCGAATTCTGCCGATTGGCCGCTGACATCGATCACCATCACATTTTCGCCCTTATTTTCCAGGGCGACGCGTGCGGCGGCGGCCGCCAGCCGGCGCGCCTGCTGGACACCCAGCGGCCGAATCGCGCGGCTGGGCGCGATCATCGGATTGCCCGCATCCTCCGCGTTGGCACTGGAAGAATCATCCGAAGATGTTGGTCCATGATCTTCGGGTGTCATGGGATCTTCGGGTGTCATGGTGGGATCGGAACCCGGTTCCGCATCCGGGTCGGTCGGCGTGGTATTCATCCTCGAAGTCTATCAGGGAAGCGATGGGTTCGGAACTTGTCAAAAACGTATCTTGCTAGCGAAATTTCATCCCTCGACGTCGGCCGTCAAACGCGGTCGGCCCACATCAAAGCGAACCCCGCGGACATTGCCATGACGGACTGGATTGAAAGTGGAGACAAGGCGCCCGCCTTTACACTCAAAGATGCCGAAGGAAACAAGCACAGCCTGAAAGAGTACGCCGGACGGCCGGTGGTGATCTACTTTTATCCAAAGGATGACACCCCCGGTTGCACCAAGGAGGCGTGTGCTTTTCGCGATCGCTACGGTGAACTGTTAGAGCGTGATGTCGTCCTGCTGGGTGTCAGTGCAGATGACGCTCAATCGCACCAGAAGTTCACCGCAAAATATGAACTTCCCTTTCCGTTGTTGGTTGACGACGGTTTCAAGTATGCCACCAAGCTGGGGGCGTACCGCGAGAAGAACATGTACGGAAAAAAGTCGATGGGCATCCAGCGAAGCACTTTCTTGATCGCCCCGGACGGCAAGATTGCCAAGGTTTGGAAACGCGTCAAAGTCGACGGTCATGACCAACAGGTGATCGACGCGGTCGACGCGCTGGCGGATGCGTGAACGAAAAGGTGTTCCCAAGCCGCTGGCTGGGGCGGGGAAACGTGCTGGTCTTTGCCTGGGGAACGCCTCGGAGAGGCGTGCTGCTCTGGATACGCCTCGGAGAGGCGTGCTACTTTGGGCTTGAATCCAGCGCCTTGGCCAAGGCCAGAATTTCAGCGGCGTCCAGCACTTGGTCGTTCGTTTGGAATAGTTTTGTGATGGCGGCTTTGTGCGTTCGCATCTTCAATCCGCCAACGCCAAGGGCACCATAAACGCTCAATTGATCGCTGACCTGGCGGGCCTTGTCCGTCGCATCGACGCCTTCCAAGCCCGCCGGCGGAACGGCATTCAAATCGATCGCGACTTTCAAATTGGGCAGCGCCATCAGCGTCGCCTTGTCCAGCAGTGGAACGCCGGCGGCCCCGCAGGCGATCAACACGTCGGCCGGCTGCAGTTCCTTCGCGGCGTCGGCCGGCGAAGTGATTTCGACGGGGCTTGGCGATTTGCCGCCCAGGCCTTCAGCAATGCTCTTGCACGTTTCCTTCGCGCGGGAAAACTGGCGGCTGCATAGAAACACATCGGCGCCTTCGCCGAGCAACATTCGGGCGGCTCGGCTGCCCACCGGACCGGTTCCACCCAGCACAAAGGCCTTGGCACCGGACAACTCACCATGCCGCATCGCCGCCACAACGGCGGCGGCCGCCGTTGTATTGCAACCGTTGGCGTCCATCATCACGGACACACGGACGGGACCAAAGAATGACTTTTTGACCGCATCAAACAACCTTTCGGCGGCGGCGACGTCGCCACCGCCGACGAAGATCGCGCTGTGAGCCAAGTCGGGTCCACCGCGGGTGAACATGAGACCGTGAACCAATCCTTGGGCCGTTGCCGCGTGAACGCCCGCACGCGTCAACAAACGATCGACGCCGGCATCGATCGCGACGACCGCATCAAAGGTGCTGGCCAGCGGATCGACGTCCAATTGCAGCAGAATCTTTTCGGTCACCAAGACCCACCCGTCACGTCAAGACAAAAAAGCAGGTTACGATCAAAAGCCTTTGAAGGGGTGCGCCGCGGTGTCCTTGGCGGCCAACATGTCGTCAGCACTCGGGAACCCTTTCATCGCATTGGCCAACGATTCTTTGACCGCTTCGTAGTTGTAGTTGTAGATCTTCTCTTCGTCCTCGGCGGCCGGGTGAATGAACACACCACAAACACAAACCAAGTCCTCGCTTTGGTCCTTGGGGATGATGCCCTCGGCAACAGCGTCGGCGACGGCTTTGGCGACAGCGGCCTGGGCGGGGCCAAACATTTGGGTCACCTGTTTCATGTTTTTCATCGTCACCTTGGTCACCATGACCGTCGATGGCTTGACCGGCGCGTTCGGTGCCAGCACGGCCAACAGGTTGGTGTGACCTTCGCTTTGGGTGGCCAACGCGTTGGCGAATGCCGTCCCAACGGGACTGTCCTTGCTGCCGATCATCAGGTCGATGTGTGCGACTTCATTGCCGTCGCCCTTTAGCGATTCGCCGATAAAGAACTTCATGGGATTTCTTACTTCACAAAATGGTTCGAAAGTGCACGCGGGGAAAACACACCCGCATCCGCCGGCGGTAGCGTATCAAAGCTGCCCAGCGGCGGGCACCACCCGGCATCGCACTGTGATCCACTGCGATCCCGCTGCAATCCACTGGGGAAAACCGCCGGCTGTAACGAAAAAGCAATCCCGCACGGAATCCGCCGGTTAAATTTGGTGGTCATGGCAAAACCGAACCCATTTCTATTCAAACCCGACGTCTTCTCGAACCCATTGTCTATTCCAACTTGAAGGGCACGCTTTGTTTGACGCCGCCGACCGCCCCGTCATCCTGATTGGCGCCAGTGTCCGGGCCGCTGCAACGGGCGTCGCGGCCGCACCGAACCGAACCTTATTGATCGGAATCGATCAATTCGGTGACGCCGACACGCACCAGGCATGTGATCATCTTTTTCACATCGAAGAACTCGGCGCCCTAGCGGATTTTCTTCACGCCGGTCTTGGGGCCGGAACGCCACTCGAGATGCTTCGGCCGGTCGCGATTCGCGTCGGCGGGATTGCTGCCGAGATTGTCGAATCGTTGAAGACCACCTTGGCGATTCCGTGTATCCACGACCAAGACCCCGACGCGGATCAATTTCGAAAACTTGCCGCCATCGCAGGTGTCCGCACGCCGGAACGCTGTTTGGCAGCGACTTCCACTCACGCGAAATCCACCTACCTGATCAAGCAAGCGGGCACCTCAGGCGGCATGGGCGTCCGTCGGTTACCGAACGTCGCAGGTGCCGGTGCACGACACGAGGCAATGTTGGAAATCGAAAACGCGGAACCTCTGGGCGGCGTTTTTCATCACGATGGTCATCAGGTTCGCTGTGCCGGGTTCTTTCGCAGCCGGGTTCAAGCCATTGGTGACCGGCCGTTTTGTTATGCCGGTTCGGCGGGGCCAATGGACGTCTCCGAAACGCTTCGCCGCGACGCCACGCGATTGGCAAGCGCATTCATCGATCAAACGGGGCACCTGGGATGCTTCAATGTGGATTTGCTGCGGCGCGGCCAGGATCATTGGTTCTTGGAAATCAACGCCCGCTATTCCGCGTCGATGGAACTTCTGGAACACCAATACCAATTCTCTTGGGTGCGAGACGCCATTTGGCTTGCCTGCGGATATCGAAACGATGCCGTTCCCGCGATGGTTTTCAAACCACAATCCACGCACTATGGCGAAAAGCGAATCCATTACCCTGGTATCGACGTTTCTGGTGCCGACATTACTAGCACCGACGTCGCCTTTGACTTGGCCCGCGTCCGAGCACAGCATCCCGGATGGGCGATCGCGGATTATCCCAGTGATGGAACCCCGATCGCCGCCGGCACACCCGGCTGGACGACGCTGCGTTTGTCTGCTGATACGCCGGCTGCAGCTTCCAACACGGTGCCCGCCCTTTCCGACACAACGCCCGTCGCTTCCGATACAGCGCCTGGGGCCAATGGCGATTGAAAGCTACGATATGCTTTAGATTTTGATCGGCGACGGCTGCACCAGCCTCGCTGCGACAACGATTTTCGCTCCCGCTGTTTTCGCGTTCCTCCCGCTTCATATGGTTGCCCCGCTTCGCCCTTGCCGCCACCTACCGGCACGACGAAGGCTGCTTGGTGTCGGCATGATTATGCTGGTCGGTGGCATGATCGCGCCGCTGGGCGGCATCGTGGGTTGCCAGCGACAGGCCGATGGCACTTCCAAGCCGCCCGCTGGCGACAATCCCCGCGTCGTCGCCACGGTGGGGATGGTCGCCGATCTGGTCCGTCAAGTCGGCGGCGACCAAATCGAAGTCGTGTCGA
>JBCCRW010000169.1:0-11474 GCA_039201055.1 Planctomycetota bacterium
CCGACAAAGGTCGTCGTACATGACCGTAAACAATTCATCCGTCCGCGAGCCCTTGCCGTCGCGGCTTTCGGAGATCAATTCGCTTACCGTTGCCATGGCAGATCCTTGGTCGCGGGGAAAGACCGCTATTCGCATCCGTGGGGAAAATCGCCGTTCGTCGTTTTTGGGCGAAACCGCGGGCGAGTGATGATATACGTTCCATTCAATGATAACCCATCGCTAACCCGCGCGGACGCCAGCATCCACGGGAACGCCAGAATCAAATGGCACGTTTGGCGGATTACGCATTCATCGCCGCGGAGAGGCAGGGTAGCTCAGTAGCTCGCCTCTCCGAGGCGAATTGAACGAAACGCCTCGGAGAGGCGTGCGACTTTGCTTCGCGCTATTGCGCGACGACGACCTGGCTGGGCCGGATCACTCGGTCGTGCATCTTGAACCCGGCGGCGGCGACATGAACGATCGCGCCGGATTCATGATCGGGACTGGGAACCTGCGAAATGGCCTCGTGAACATTCGGATCAAACGCAACGCCCTCGGCGGGGATCTGCGTAATGCCATGTTTGGCAAGGCTGTCGTCCAGCAACTTGATGACGATTTGTACACCCTCGCGAAGACCGCCGGTGTTCCCATCGCCGGTGTTCCCATCGCTCGTGTTCCCATCGCTTGCGGCCGCATCGCCACCGGCCGCCGACGGACCACCCTGGGCGGCCTCCACGGCCCGCAACAGATTATCGCGAACCTGCAGGATGTCGCTGACGAGCGGCATCGCGGCGAACTTGAGTTGGTCTTCCAGGTCGCGACGCATTCGCTTGCGAAAGTTTTCCGCTTCCGCCTGGGCCATCAACACACGTTTATCGGCTTCGTCCGCCGTCCGCCGCAGCCGTTCCATTTCTTCGTCGCGGGTGGGCGGCGGTGTCACATCGTCCCCTTCGAAAACCGCGTCGACCGGATCGGGCGTCTCGAGCGGAGCTGCCGCACCTTCTTCGCGGGTGCCGGCTGAATTTTCGGGCGTTGCAGCGTCGTGCTCGGTTTCGGATTGTGCCGATTCGTTATTCATGAGGACTGCGTTTCCGGATCGAAAAAGGTTTTGAGTTTTTCAAGGAATGTTTTGCGATGCGGCAACACGGACTCGTGATCCAATTCCGCCAGCTCACGAAGCAATCTTTCCTGGTCGGCCGAAAGCTTCTTGGGAACCTCGACGAAGACCTGCACCAGCAGGTCACCCTGGGGTCCGCCGCGTGGGTCAACGACACCGCGTCGCTTCAGCGTGAATACGTCTCCGCTCTGGGTGCCCGGTTGCAGTGTCAGTTGGTCGGGACCTTCCAGCGTGGGAACTTCGATTTCGGCGCCGAGCGCCGCCTGGCTGTATGAAATCGGCAGCTGCAAGATCAGGTGCGATCCGTCACGCTTGAACAATTCGTGCGGCCGAACGGTGACGAAAACATAACAGTCGCCCACCGGTCCACCATCGGGGCTGGCTTCGCCTTCACCGGAAACACGCACTCGCATGCCGTCGTCGATGCCGGCTGGAATGGAAACGGTCAGCTCGGCTTTTTCGTTTTGGAGACCCGTGCCGCGGCAATCACCGCACGGACTGCCAATCAGCTTGCCCGCGCCGCGACAATCGGGACAAGCCGTTTGGACACGCAAGATTCCCGCGGACTGAATGACCTGGCCCACGCCACCGCAGGTCCCGCACATCACGGGCTTGCTGCCGGGCGCCGCACCGCTGCCGGCACAGGTGCTGCAACGCACGCGTCGACGAAAGCTGACGTCTTTTTCAGTGCCCCGCGCGGCTTCTTCCAACGTCAACGTGACGTTGCACCGGAGATCCGCGCCGCGTCGCGATCGTCGTCGCCCACCGCCGCCGCGTGCGCCCCCGAACAGGTCACCAAACATGCCGCCGAACAAATCGAAGATGTCGTCGACGTCGTTGAATTGATGGACACCGTCCACGCCCTGGTGACCGTACTGGTCGTAACGAGCGCGCTTTTCCGCGTCCGACAGTACTTCGTAAGCTTCCGACGCCTGCTTGAATTTTTCAACGGCATCTTCGTCGTCACGATTGCTGTCGGGATGGTATTTGATTGCGAGTTTGCGGTAGGCCCGATCGATCTCGCTTTTCGTGGCCGTGCGCTCCACCTTGAGCACTTCGTAGTAACAGACCTTGTCAGCCATGATGCAAAAGCAATGATTCTGAGGGAGAAGGATTCGGGCGGGCCTTGCACCCTATTGGATCGTCAGAATGAAGTTTTCGCGTCGGCAAGAACAGCCGATGCACGCTAGCCCCCGGGTTCCATTCGCCCCAGTTACATCGGCCGACGAGCATTAGCCACCGATTTCGGAGCACGAAGCGCGACTAACGCCAAGCCGCCGCCGCGAGGACCCAAATACCGTGACCGGATCCCCGCGAACAGTTTTCCGCGAACCGTTCCCCGCGAACAGTTTCCCGCGAACGGATGCTCGCAAACGGTGGCCATCGAAAGAAGCTTACGCGACGACGCCTTCGATCGCCGGCGCGTCCTTATCTTCCTTTTCGAAGTTGGTAACCAACGCCTCGGTGGTCAGCAACAGACCCGCGATGCTGCCCGCGTTGGCGAGCGCCGTGCGAACGACCTTGACCGGGTCAATCACGCCGGCTTTCAGCATGTCGGTGTATTCACCGGTCAACGCGTTGTAGCCAATCCCATCGCCCTTTTGGCTGACTTCATCCACGACAACGCTGCCGTCGATACCGCCGTTGTCGGCGATTTGACGCATCGGTGCGTCCAGTGCATTCAGAACGATGTTGACGCCGATCTTTTCGTCGCCCTTGGCTTTCTTGCCGGCTTCGGCAACCGCATCGCGGCAACGCACTAGCGCCACACCACCACCGGGCAAAATGCCTTCTTCGACCGCCGCGCGGGTGGCGTGAAGTGCATCCTCCAGCCGTGCCTTGGTCTGCTTCATCTCGGCCTCGGTTTCCGCACCGACGCTGATGACCGCGACACCACCGGACAGCTTTGCCAAACGCTCCTGCAGCTTTTCACGATCGTACTCGCTGTCGGACTGCTCGATTTGTGCCTTCAGCTGGGCGACGCGTTTGTCGACCTCCGCACGATCACCGCTGCCTTCGACAATGGTCGTGTTGTTTTTGTCGACGGTGATTTTCTTGGCTCGTCCAAGTTGTTCGAGCGTGACGTTTTCGAGCTGAATGCCCAAATCTTCGCTGATCAGCGTGCCACCGGTCAGCGTGGCCATGTCGCCCAACATCGCCTTGCGGCGATCGCCGAATCCGGGAGCCTTGACGGCGCAGACGTTCAAGGTGCCACGCAGCTTGTTGACGACCAACAGGGTCAACGCTTCGGCGTCGACGTCTTCGGCGACAAACAACAGCGGCTGGCCGGTACCGGCGGCTTTTTCCAGCAACGGCACGAGGTCGCGGATGTTGCTGATCTTCTTTTCGTAAAACAGCACCAACGCGTTATCCAGGTTGGCTTCCATCGTCGCCGGGTCGGTGATGAAGTACGGCGAAACGTAGCCCTTGTCGAACTGCATCCCATCGACGTACTTGACTTCGGTGTCGCGGCTTTTGCCTTCTTCGACGGTGATGACACCATCTTTGCCAACTCGCTCCAGTGCATCGGCAAGCAACTGACCGATTGCATTGTCGTTGTTGGCCGAAATCGCGCCGACGTTGGCGACGTCCTCTTTGCCGTTGACCGGACGACCCATCTCGACCAATTGCTCGCTGGCGGCGGCAACGGCCTTGTCGATTCCACGCCGGATGGCGGCGGGGTTCGAACCGGCAACGATGTTTCGTAGGCCTTCTTTGAAGATGGCTCGTGCCAGTACCGTGGCGGTGGTGGTCCCGTCGCCGGCCAGGTCGCTGGTCTTTTGGGCGACCTCGATGACCAACTTGGCGCCCATGTTTTCAAAGCGATCTTCCAGCTCGATTTCCTTGGCGACGGTGACGCCGTCCTTGGTGACCGTGGGACCACCAAACGACTTGTCGATGATGACGTTTCGACCCGTGGGGCCCATCGTAACGGCGACCGCGTTGGCCAGTTTATCGATGCCGGACAACATCCGGGCGCGTGCCGGATCGTCGAAAAGCAGTTGTTTTGCCATGACTAAAACAGATTCAAGATGAAGTGTGCGGAAGGGTAAGCCTAGAGAACCTTTGCCAAAATGTCGGATTCGCGAAGGATCTTCATGTCGCGTCCGTCGACGTCGATTTCGCTGCCGCCGTACTTGCCGTAGATCACGGTGTCGCCGACCGAAACGGACAATTCACCACGGTTGCCGCTGTCGAGCAACTTGCCGGGGCCGACGGCGACAACGGTGCCGCGTTGCGGCTTTTCCTTTGCGGAATCGGGCAGGACAATCCCGCCGGCAGTGGTTTCTTCCGCCTCGACGGGTTCCACAACGACGCGATCATCCATGGGACGAAGATTGAGTTTGTTGGCCATAGTATTTCTTTGAGTGGTTTGAAGCTGAGAATGAGAGAGTGTGATGGGGGGAGAACGGAGGGTGGCGAGCACGAGAGGAGCACCCGCCCCGAGTGGCTACATCATGCCACCCATGCCGCCCATACCACCCATGCCGCCCATATCCATACCGCCCATGCCGCCACCCATACCGTGGTCATGGTGATGATCGCCGCCGCCTTCTTCTTCTTCGACGGGGATTTCGGTAACCAGCGACTCGGTGGTCAGCAACAACGATGCGACCGACGCTGCGTTGGTCAGGCTGGTGCGAACGACCTTGGCCGGATCGACGATGCCAGCGGCCAACAAGTCAGTGTATTGGTCGGCGTTGGCGTCATAACCATCGGTCTTGCCCTTCATTTGCAAGACGCGATTGACGACGACGGCGCCGTCCAGACCCGCATTGTTTGCGATCGCCCGCAGCGGCTGGTCCAAGACATTGCGGATGATCCGCACGCCTAGTTTTTGGTCCCCTTCGGTTTCCGCTTCCAGCTTTTCGGTCGCCTTACGACAACGCAGCAGCGCCGTTCCGCCACCGGGCACGATGCCTTCTTCGAGAGCGGCCTGGGTGGCCGCGCGGGCGTCGTCGATCAAAGCCTTACGCTCCTTCATCTCGGTTTCGGTGGCCGCACCGACGTTGATTTGAGCCACACCACCGGCCAGCTTGGCCAACCGCTCCTGCAGCTTTTCGCGATCGTAATCGCTATCGGTGATTTCGATTTCACGGCGGATTTGTTCGACACGGCCCTCGATGTCCGCCTTCTTTCCCGCCCCACCGACGATGGTCGTCGAATCGCTGGTGATGCGAATCTTCTTGGCCTTGCCCAAATCGCTCAGCTGGACGCTTTCCAGGTCGATGCCCAGATCCTTGAAAATCGCCTTGCCGCCGGTAAGGGCCGCGATGTCGCCCAAGATTGCCTTGCGACGATCGCCGTAGCCGGGTGCCTTAACAGCCGCGACGGACAAGATGCCACACATCTTGTTGACGACCAATGTCGCCAATGCTTCGCCTTCGACGTCTTCGGCGATAATCAACAAAGGCTTCTTTGCTTTGGAAACCGCTTCAAGCAGCGGGATCATCTTTTTGTTGTTGCTGACCTTTTCCTCGAACAACAAGATGTGGCAATCTTCCAATTCGACGGCGACTTCGTCTTGGTCGGTCACAAAGTGCGGCGATAGGAAACCGCGGTCGAACTGCATGCCTTCGACGACGTCGACGTAGGTTTCGCTGCTGCGGCCTTCTTCAACGGTGATGACGCCATTCTTCCCGACCTTCGTGAAAGCGTCGGCCAACACGGCTCCGATGGACGGATCGTTGTTACCCGCAATCGTCGCGACTTGCTTGATGTCGGACTTCGACTTTTCATTGACCGGCGTGGCCAGCTTGTGAATCTGCCGGCTGGCCACATCGACGGCCTTGGCGATGCCGCGGGACAATGCCATCGGGTCGGCACCGGTCGCGACCATTTTCAGGCCTTCGCGGAAAATCGCCTCGCTCAGCACCGTTGCGGTGGTGGTCCCATCGCCGGCAACATCATTTGTTTTGCTGGCGGCTTCTTTGACCAGTTGGGCGCCCAGGTTCTCGAAGGGGTCGTCCAGCTCGATGTCCTCGGCAACGGTGACTCCGTCCTTGGTGACCTTGGGGCTGCCCCAGCCCTTGTCGAGGACGGCGTTGCGACCACGTGGGCCGAGCGTACTGCGGACGGCGCGAGCCAGCTTGCTGACGCCAGCCAGCAGTGGCCCGCGAGCGTCGTCGTCAAACACGATTTGTTTTGCCACGACTGAGGGACTCCTAAAACGTCTTGGAAAAAGTGGGTAGGGGTAAAACTTGAAGGTTTGTTTAGCGACGCTGAAACGGCGGCCGGCACCGCGAGAGCGTTGGTTGTCATCGCCGCAGGCTTGCCGCAGTGTCGTGGGAGCGATCCAGCGACAACTCCGACCGCGAGGCTGCACCGGTGGCAGGTCGCCTTGATGGCGGGGTCGAAAGAGCAAGCCGCGTGCCGGTCGCCGTGTTTATTTCGCAAGCGATTGTGGCGAAGCGACTTGCGTCGAACCGCAGGGTCACCCGGTGCGTCCATCGTGCCAGGCTGACAGCAATCATCACGGTCCATCGACGCGACGTTTGCCGTAGGTACGTCACGAAACCAGAAGCAATTTGATCTCGGAACCTGAACTGATTGCCACGGCACCCTCGTTTTGCCACGGCACCCCTCATTTCGGCTTGTCGATATGGGGCGTTTTCCTTATCTTTCCGCGACTTCGGGATCGGCTGTCGCCGTTGGCGGTCGACCTGCGCACCTTTGTTTTGACTGAAACCATTTGATGGTCGAAGGGTGACGATGTTGCTTTTGCTCCGGGATATCCGTGAGCTTGCACCCCGTCGACGCCCTGGAAATGCCGTTGTGAAGCGATCCTTTGCTTTTAAGCGGTCTTTCTCGTGCCGGTTTTCAGCCACCACCTGCTTGGGAGAGTTGCCGCAATGGCAAATGAAATCGTTAAGGAAATGATCGAGGCGGGCGTCCACTTCGGACACCGCACCAGTCTTTGGAATCCGAAGATGGCTCCGTACATCTTCGGTAAGAAGAATCAGATTCACATTTTGGACGTCCGCGAAACCCTTCGCGGGATGTTGCGAGCCAAAAAGTATTTGGGTCAGGTCGCCGCACAAGGTTCTTTGATCTTGTTTGTGGGCACCAAGCGGCAAGCCGGCGAGGCCGTCGAAGAACAGGCCGGTCGCTGCGGGATGCCGTTCGTGTCGCAACGCTGGTTGGGTGGAACGCTGACCAACTTCCGCACGATCCGCAGCCGTCTGGGCCGTTTGGAGGAATTGGAAACCCTCCGTGGCGGCGATCGCATCAACGATTACAGCAAGAAGATGCAGTCGTCGTTGTCGCGTGAATACCGCAAGATGTATCGCAACCTGAACGGTTTGCGAACGATGAACCGGTTGCCCGAGTGTTTGTTCCTGGTCGATCCGGGCAAAGAGAAAAATGCAGTTCGCGAGGCCAAGCGTTTGGGCATCACCACGGTTGCCTTGATCGATACCGATAGCGATCCAACGCAGGTCGATTTGCCAATCCCCGGCAACGATGACGGCATTCGCAGCGTCGAATTGATCCTGCGTCACATGGCCGATGCCGTCGCGGCAGGTCGCGGTCAAGCGGCAATGAACCGCAAGGACGAAGCCCCACCGGCAACGCCCGCCGCACCGGCAGCGCCCGCCGCGGAAGCAGCCGCCGAACCCGTGGCGGCCCAGCCCGTTGCCGCTGCCCCGGCCGCCGAGGGCGACGCGGCGGCGGACGCCGGCTGATCAAACGGCAGGGCGACTTGATCCATCGGTCACTCGAGCCAGCGGTCGCTCGAGCTGCTTTGGCGGCTTGTCGTCCCGGCCGTGTCGAGACCCTTGCGGAGTTGCGGGCCTGCGGCAGGCCCCTGACTCCCAATTGAATAGCGACTCCCGATTGAAAAGCGAACGCTCGATTCAGCAGCGAACGCTCGATCGAATAGCAGACGCTCATTTGAAAAGCGAACGCTCGAACTTGGTTCGATCTGCCGTGTCCAGGTCCGTGTCGCGGGCAAATCGTTCTCGTCCCGTTTGCGCTTGCCCGGCACACCACCGCTCTCGCTCAATCACCATTCCATCCCCCACTTCAACATTAAATTTTTAGCTATGGGTATTTCAGCCAAGGACGTCAACGAGCTTCGCAAGAGCACCGGAGCCGGCATGATGGATTGCAAAAAGGCACTCGAAGAAGCCGGCGGCGACATCGACGGTGCTCTCGAATATCTTCGCAAAAAGGGCCAAAAGGTGGCCGCAAAGCGTGCCGATCGCGATGCCAACGAAGGCACCGTGGTGATCCTGCAGGACGGGAATCGTGCCGCCGTGTTGGCGCTATCGTGCGAAACCGATTTTGTTGCAAAAAACGAAGGATTCATCGCGCTGGCCAATGAACTTTTCAAGCTGGCATTCGAATCGGGTGCCAAAACAAAGGAGGACGTCGCCGCGATCGAGGTCGACGGAACCACCGTCGCCGAACGCCTGGTCACCGAAACCGGCAAGACCGGGGAAAAGATCGAGGTTTCCGATTACGAAGTGGTCGAGGGACCCAATTTGGCGACCTATATCCACGCCGGTAGCAAGATTGGTGTGGTGTTGGCCTACGAGGACGGCGGCAAGGATGGCGCGGACACCTTTTTCCGCAGCGTCGCCATGCACGTGGCCGCGATGAACCCGTCGATCATGCATCCGAGCGAATTTGATCCCGAGTTGGTTGAAAAGGAAACCGTTTCGATTCGCGAGCAAATCAAGATTCAAAACGAAGACCTTCAGCGTCTGGGCAAAACGCTCAAGAACGTGCCCGACTACGTCAGCAAACTGCAGCTTACACCCGAGGTAATGGCGGCCAAGGAAGCCGAGATCAAGGAGGAGCTCAAATCCGAGGGCAAGCCCGAAAAGATTTGGGACAAAATCATTCCCGGCAAAATCGAGCGTTTCGTGGCCGACAACACGCTGTTGGACCAAGAGCGATGCTTATTGAGCCAGTTCTTTGCACTCGATGACACCAAGACGGTCGAAGCCGCCGTAGCTGATTTCCATCCCGAAGCCAAGGTCATCGCCTACAAACGGGTGTCGGTCAGCTAGGAAGCGGGCGACTGATTTTTTTGCGGGGCAGGGCTCTGATTGTTTGCCGAGCCCAGCCCCAAAGTATTGCGTGTCATCGTTTATGCAAGGCGGACGAGTTGCTGGAACAAGCCTGACAGCTGCGGAATTTAGCGCACTACGAAGTGCCCTACGAAGCGACGACGTGTGGCTATCTGTCGGAACGCTGGATGACAACAGAAACGTTGTCATTAAATTCCGCCCGAATGAGCCGGGGAAGGCGCAATTGCACCTTCCGTAAAATGCGACTCACTACGAGATGCTGCACGAGTTAGGGCATTTTGCGCACTGGAAGTCGCTTGGAAAGAACTACGATGAGTGGATCAAACTTTCCCAACCAGATCGTGAACGATGGGTTCTCGATTGGATGCGGAACCATCACTGGGATTCCATCTCAAACGCCGAACGGACTAACGCAATCGAACAGCTGCTGCACACCTTAAGGGAAGCTGGAGAACGATGAAAACCATACCTGCAATCCAATCTGCAATCGAAATTGCAGAAAGACACCTCGAAAGCAACGGAATTCGAGGGTTTTGCATTAGGTCAGCGAAATATCACGAGAGTGACCCTCCCTCCGAACTTTTGGGAGAACATGCTGATCTGCTTGCTGAACTCAAACAAGATGAGATGCAAGTCGTCGAAGACTTTGGACGATCGTGCTGGGCCACTGCATACAAGTACGAAGACGTCACTGTCGACCCTGCTCCAAATGCGCCGACTGTTTATGTCTACGATGATGGCGAGGTGAAACATGTGATGCCAATGTAGGACATCCGTAGACCCCGTAGACGGTAGCAGAAAGGGCGGAAAGGGTGACCTGTGAACGCAGAACACATTGACACCGACGCGACGGGAAAGGCGAAACCCGTCGCGACCCGGGATACCCAGTGGCCGCAGGACGATGTCGTTGTCCCGCAGACGTCGCTGACGCCGACCGCGACCAACGAACGTTTCGTCCTGATGGACGTCGTGCGTGGCTTTGCGGTCTTGGGCATTTTGGTAATGAACATTACGGCCTTTGCGTTGCCCATGGCGGCCTATCAAAACCCCAATGCGATGGGTGTCTTGGCCGGCGCGGAATATATGGCTTGGTGGATCACCGAGGTGTTTGCCAACTGCAAATTCATCAGCCTGTTTTCCTTGCTTTTTGGGGCCGGGATCGCGCTGATGGCCGAGCGGATTTCGGCTCGCGGCGGTCGGCCGTTTATCCTGCACCTGCGTCGCATGGCCGGGCTGCTGTTGATCGGATTGATCCACGCGTATGGGTTTTGGTACGGCGACATTTTGGTGACCTATGCAATTTGCGGGGTGCTTTGTTTTGTCGCTCGCGATTGGTCACCACCGTGGTTGATCGCGATCGGGATGGCCGTGCTTTCGGTGACGTGGATTTTGGTGGTGCTGTTCAGTTTGACCGTGCCATTTTGGCCGCCCGGGTCGATTCAGCAGGTTGCCGACCAATGGGCTCCACCGGCCGATCATCTACAGGCCGAAATCGACGCTTATCGCGGTAGTTGGCTGGATCAGTCCGCGTACCGCGTGCCGATGTCGTTGAAGATGCAGCTTGTGGTTTTGCCCGTCGCAACACTGTGGCGGGTTTGCGGGTTGATCTTGATTGGCATGGCGCTTTTCAAAAGTCGATTCATTCTGGGCGGTTGGCGGCCTCCGGTGTATCCACTGGTCGCCGTTGGCGGCATCGCTTTCGGGCTGGCCGGCACCTTGCTGGGGATCTCCCTGCGGGAAGCCAACGATTCGGCGACGTTTGCCATGTTTTTGGGTTTGCTCCCCAATGACATCGCGTCGATCCCGATGGCCATTGGCTACGCCGCATTGCTGCAGTGCCTTCTGCTGGGGCCGCTAGGGGGCGTGGTCGCGGGCATTCTGGCACCGGTGGGGCGGATGGCAATGACGAACTACCTGGGTCAAACCTTGATCTGCACGACGCTGTTTTACGGTCACGGGTTGGGCGGTTTCGGCCGCCTGGATCGGATCGAATTGTGGGTCGTTGTGCTCGCCATCTGGGTCTTTCAAATCGCCTTTTCGATTGCCTGGTTGACGCATTTCAAGCAGGGTCCCGTCGAAGCATTTTGGCGGCGCATGACCTACAGCGGCGCCAAAGGCAAGAAGATGTGATTGAGCACGGTGGTGGCGATGAAGCCGCCAAAGCTGACCAGCATCATCACCATCACCGTGGAAACGATCGCCGATTGGGGTTCGGCGCCGTAGGCGTTTGCGGTCCATGCGGATTGATTTGCAGCGGATTGATTTGCAGCGGATTGAGTCTCCGACGCCGCGTCCTCGCGACGGCCCTCGCTCCAACGGACCCAGCCGTAAATCGCGACCGC
>JBCCRW010000170.1:0-11469 GCA_039201055.1 Planctomycetota bacterium
CCCTGGCCTGGCGCACGAGTGTTAAAGATCGCAAAAAAAGTGGCGCGCATTTTTGCTGTGCTACAAGACCAATTTGCTATTGCAGCGGTCGCAAATCCTTTGGTTTCGATGCTGTGACTGAAAAACTTTTCGGCAAAATACCCAAATACGAGCGGACATTTTTAAACGGTCGATCTTTGCCTAGCTTGCCTAATTCCGACTCAGTGCGCCAGGCCAGGGTTGGGGTGAGGGGGCAGGAGCTTTGACGACGGGCCGTATGTCGCGTGCGTTTTGGTCCATTCGTGGTACCCGTGGATTCGCTTACAGCTCGGCCAGCGGCTCAGTTGCGCGGGCTTTGTACCGGTGAGCCGTGACTGGAGCCTCAAGCGACGGGCCGGGTACCGCGCGCGGTCTTCTGCATTCGTAATGCCCGTGGATTCGCTTGCAGCTCGGCCAGCGGCCCACGCGCCGCGCGGGGTTTTCCGGTGAGCCGAGGTTGCGGCGACAGCCGCGAGCCGGGCCCGTGCACCGGAGCGTATTCTGCGGAAGCAAACGTTCTCTGACGCGGGCGCGTGGCTGTCGCTGCCGGAAATCCCCGACGCTCGACTAGACGCCGTGAAACAAGCCTGCTATTCCTCGATTTCGTCGCGATGGAAATCGTGGCGCGTGCGGAAAATGGCTTTTTTGCCAGTTTGGTTTCGGCTTTCACTGCAAGGATGCGTGCATGACCCTGAAAGACAAATTCCTGCGTCTTGTTGGCGAAGCCAACGCGGGACAAATCGAGTACTTCATCCGGCCGGAACACGGGAAAAAATGGGGCGGTGCCTTCAACGGGCAATCCTTTCGACGACAGATTTTTCAGGAATTGGTGGCCTCGTTTTCCTTCGACGCGATCATCGAAACGGGTACCTACCGCGGCGTCACGACCAAATACATGGCCGAAACGCGGCTGCCGCTGCACACCGTGGAAGCCAACATGCGGTATCTGTCCTATGCCCGGATGAACATTCGTGGCGTCGATGAAAAGGTCCGCACCTATCATTCGGACAGCCGATCGTTTCTGCGGCGTTTGGGCATCCAGGGCACCGTCGGCGGCACTCGGCCGTTCGTTTATCTGGACGCGCATTGGCACGACGATTTGCCGCTTCGCGAGGAACTCGAGATCGTTCAGGAATATTGGCCCGACGCGGTCGTCATGATCGATGATTTTGCGGTGCCCGATACGGGCTACGGGTACGACGATTACGGCTGCGGAAAAACGCTGAATCTGGAATACCTCGCACCGCTCGCTCCGACATCGCTGCAGGCATTTTTTCCGGCGGTCAGCGAAGCGGGCGAGACCGGTTGCCGTCGTGGCAGCGTCGTGCTGGCCGGGGGCGAAAGTGCAGAGCAACTTCGCCAGATCGAATCCTTGCGTTTTTACGTCGCGATCAATGATGTGAAATGCAAGGACGCGCCGACGTCGCGGGCCGCTTAGGAGCACGCCAATGTTGATGGGAATCCTGAAACGTGGATCGTTGCCCGGGTACGCCCGCCAATTATCGCGGGTGTCGCTGAGCCAATTGCATGTCCCCAGCGGACAAATGCCGCTGGAGGGCCAGGTCGGCGACCTGGGGTGTGACGATTGGATTGTTGTGCCCAGTTGTTCACGTGCGGTGCTCGCGTCGCATCGCGGACTCCGGTGCAACGTTGCGTACTGGCTGCGTGAACCACGGGCGATCCAAAACCGTTTCTACTGGACAATGCCCGCAATCTCGCGTCGCTACGACCGCGTGTTGACCTACGATCGTGACCTCTGCCGAACCACGCCCAACGCGGCCTTCGTGGCCCACGGCGGCTGTTGGATCGACTCGCCGTCGGAGGCCGGTGGCATCGAGAAAACCGATTGGATGTCTATCATCGCCAGTCCCAAACGCGACGCTGAGGGGCATCGTTTGCGTCATCGAGTGATCCATTGGGCGTCCGGCGCGGGGATGCCGTTGCAATCCTTCGGTCGTGAGTACCAGTGGCTGGAAGACAAACGTGACGCGCACGAATCGTTTGCCTATTCGCTCGTGATCGAAAATTCACGCACGTCAAACTACTTCACCGAAAAGCTGATCGATTGTTTCGTCTGCAACAGCTTGCCGATTTATTGGGGTGCCCCCGAGATCGCCGAATACTTCGACACCCGTGGCATGTTGATCTGCGAATCGTTTGAAGACGTTTGCCAGCAGATACGGACGGCGACACGGCAGTTGTATCAATCCAAATTGCCGTTTATCCGAGCCAATCGGATCCGCGCGATGCGATACGCGAATCCCTTTGCGTTGGTCTTCGATTCGATTCGCGGTCGCTGCGACCTGCCGCAAGTCCGTGGCCTGCGGCAGGTGAAATTGGATGATTCCCGAGCGTTCCCATCGCGCACCGGCGTGCTCAGCGAGGTGGCGATGTGATCCGCGTGGTGATCGCCACAACGGCACGCGACGGTTTGCTTCGGCGAACCTTGGACAGCCTTTCGCAGTGTGCGCGACCGGCTGATTTTGCCGGCGTTGTGGTGGTCGAAAATGGTGTCGCCGGCGACGCCCGCGACATCTGCCAGTCCGTCACCACGTCGCTGCCGATTGATTATCTGCACAGCGAACAACCGGGAAAAAATCGGGCATTGAATCTGGCGTTATCCCAAATCGCCGATCCGACGCTGACGATTTTGTGCGACGACGATATTCGATTCGCAGGCTCCTTTTTGGATGCCTACTCCACGGCGGCCAAGAACCATCCCGAGGGTTCATTTTTCGGCGGTCCTTTTGGTGTCGATTATGAAATCCACCCACCGGCGTGGCTCAAAGGCTACCTGCCTCTGTCGGCAAGAGGTTGGCAGCCGAATGAGCACGACATACGGCCGCGGCGAACATGGTTTTTGGGGTTCAATTGGGCCGCGTTCGCGGGCGATTTGCGCCGCATCGGCGGGTTTGACGAAGCCGTCGGTCCGGGAAGCCCATCCAACAGTACCGGCGACGAAGTGTTGATGCAAAAACGCATGCATGCTGCCGGCATGTTGGCAAAGCTGGTCACCGGTGCAATGGTATGGCATCACGTCCCGGCATCCCGCTGCACGCCGCAGTGGGCACTGGATCGCGCGTACCGCGACGGCCAAGCACGAGCTCAATATGTGCGAGAAAAGGGCGGCATGCGAAAGCTTGCCAGCGATTTTAATTATCGAATCAAGACGCTCGGCGCCGAAGCAAAACTACGCACCGGATTGGGCGTCGGCGACCCAAGTAAGCTCTTTCAGGCTCAGCATTCGGTGCGGAAAGCTGCGGGATACCGAGCGGCCATTCGCCCAGCTGCGTGAGAGAAACTTACACCGCTACTTGCGACGCTCCTTGGCGTAGTGCGCGGCCATCGCGGCGACCTGTTCGATCCGTGTCAGCAGTGGCAATCTGGCCCGTGACGTCATCCGGCAGTATTGCCGAAACTCGCGCCAATTCGGTTTTTCGATGGTGCGAAATTCGCGGGGCAGAAGATACGCAAGCGCCTCGCGATCGTAACCCATCTCACGCACGTACCAGCCGATCATGCGATTGACGCGATAGGCGTATTGCAGCTTGTCGGACTGACGGAGCTTGCGGCGAGCGTGGTGGTTGGAATCGTGAATGCGGTATTCGACCAGCGGTTCTTCCAAGTGATATTTGTGCCCAGCCAGCAGCGAGGCACCAAAAATCAACACGTCATCGGCCCGAGTGATCCATTCGGATTCAAACGGGAACGGCAGAATGCGGCGGCACAAATCGCTACGCATCGATAAACACGACGTTGGGTTGCCAATCCACAGCCGATGCAACAACACGCCCAGGACGCTCAGTCCACGATCGCGGGTGCGTGTTTGCTGTCGACGCCCGCGATGGTCGCCGCCAAATTCCTCAAAGCCAACGCTCAAGAAATCAACATGGCCGTGCGATTGGTAGATGTCCGCCGCCCGCAGGGTCATCGTTGGATGAAATCGATCATCCGCATCCAGAAAAAAGACCACATCGCCGGAAGCACCCTCGATTCCCCGATGGAAACATGACAACTGCCCCGCTTGGGGCTTGGCGATGACTTGAACTTGCGGGTTCTCTTGGTACGTCTGCTGGAGCCATTGAGCCGAGCCGTCGGTGGACCCATCATCGACAACGATGACTTCGTCAAAAGGGAGCTCTTGCGCCAGCGCGCTGTCGATCGCCTCACCGACGTAGTCGATGTAGTTGTGGCTGTTGATCAAGCAGCTAAGTTTCACAGGGCGGCATCCATGCGTATGGAGTTGATATCCAGATCAAAATGGTGTCGTTTTGATCAACATTTATCCTCAGCAATCCTAAGCCACACCGCAAGCCCGGCGAGCGCGGTGTCGGACGCGGCAAGCCGATACAGTGAACAAACCGATGTAGCGACTACGTCAGGACCCACTTGCCAACGGTGCCTTCCAACAAATTGACATAGTACAGCGACCCGTCGGGACCTTGTTGGATGTCGACGACAAATTCAGCACCAAAGGTAAATGCCTGTCCGTTGACCGGTTCGCCGTTGGCACCGATATCCGCGTGCGCGACACCGCCACGATACAAATCGGCGTAGAACAAATCACCTTCGTACTGCGGTCCGAGATCGGAGTTTTGAAGAATGTCGCCCAGCACGACGACGTTGCTGCCCGCTTGGTGCTGCAACGCAATGGATGCCGGTTTACCGACACCCGATGCATAAAATGCCGACGCACCGGGCAGATTGCGATACTGCGGTGTTCGTTGATTGATACCCTGGCTGCCCTCATAGTAGGGCCAGCCAAAGTTTTCCCCCGGCCCACCGGTATTGATTTCTTCGAAACTCGAAAGCCCCGTTTCACCAATGTACAACTGGCCGCTGGTCGGATCGACGGTCAATCGCCAGGGATTGCGAAGGCCGAGTTGATAGACTTTGGAACGATTCGCGTTGGGGTCCCCATTGTAAAACGGATTGTCAGAAACGCCCTGGCCGGTGAATGGGTCAATCCGCAGCACCTTGCCGGACAAACTATCGACGTTCAAAACACTGAGCGCCCGCGGGTCCGTTTGGTTGTAGCTGGCACCGTCACCGATGGATACGAACAGGTTTCCATCCAGCCCAAAGGCCAAGCTTCCAACGGTATGACTCAGACTGTCGCTCTTGATGAAGTCCTGCACGTAACCACCGCTCGCGGTGCGACCGGCCTCGGGTTCGGCAAGATTGATGGTACTGTCGGTAAACGCATTGAAATTGTTCCAGGTGCTGTTGTTGCCCAACAGGATCGTTTCGCTGCCCGGGACGATGCTCGTGAATCCCGTTGATGCATCCGCGGTGACTCGCATCAACCGACCGGCTCGGTTGCCGGTCCCATCCGGTCCGGCCAACGCATTGCCTTGGTTACTGAACACTTCGGGTGGGTCATAGGTGTAAAGCAGATAGACGAACCCGTTGTTTTGGAAATCCGGGTGCAATGCGAAGTCGACCATGCCGCGGTCCGCCACGTTGTTGACTTGTGCGGAAATGTCGATCAACGTCTGCGGATTGGTTGCCCCGTCACGCGCGACCTTGATCACGCCACCTTTTTCACCGATGTACATGTTGCGGCCATCGGGTGACCAAGCGACCGCCAAAGGTTGAGTCAGACCGGTGATGAGATCCTGTTCGGTGATGTCCCCGGTCGGCGCGGCCTGCGGTGTCCCCGCGGGCCGGTCCAAGGTCATCGTCCAAGATGAGATGCGATGAAAATTGGGCTCGTTGAAATTGCCCGACGTGAACCCGGCATAGGCGCTGCTTCCAACGATCTCGTCCAGGGCAACCTGGGTGATCAACGATGCAAAAATGGGTTTCTCGCTGGTGCGAGAAACATAAACGGCCAGATCGTTGGTTTGCCCGTTGTAGTCGACCCAGGCGTGGTACGTTTGACCGTCGTTTAGGTCAAAGGGCGCGATCACCTCGGTCACGGCAGTGGCACCGTTGCCGTTTAAATACACGCCGATGCTGCTGGCACCGGGACCGCCCTTGAGATAGTTGTCAAATTCGATGGCCAGACTGTTTTCGATCACGTCATAGCCCATGTAGCCGCCCGGACGACCGATCGCGCCCAAGCCCTCGGCGGAATTTTGCAACAGGAAGGTAAACCCGTCGGCCCCGTTGGTTCCGAACCCGCCGCCCATTTGGAACTTAAATTGCGATTGGAAGGATGTGTTGGAATCGACCGGCAAGGGAGCCTGGAAAAATGCGGTGCCGACCTGTTGAGCCGCCGCGCTGGTCAATTCCAATTCACCGCCGGTCACCTGGGCCGAACCATTCAAACTTAAACCGGCCGCCGAATTGAATGCGGTGTAGCTGGGAAGACCCGAATCGTCATCCAAGACCGTTACCAGCGACGTTCGTGGAGCCAGCAGTCCGGCGCCGCTGGGGTTGTCGATTCGCACGGAGAATTGTTCGGTGCCCTCGCCGACACTGTTGTCAATCAAATCGATCGTGAATGTCTTGCGGGTCTCGCCGTCACCAAAGAACAGCCGGTCGGAGAATTCCACGTAGTCTTGTCCAGCGATCGCGGAATCGCCAACGGTGAAGACGTCGATTGTCGCGTTGCCTTGGCTGCCGCCGATCCGGCCGATTTCCACCGTAATCGAACCCTGGTTTTCGAGCGCCGTGATTTCACTGGTGACCAGCGAGAAACTGCCGGAGTTACCACCGCCGGGACCGGGACCAGGACCTGGGCCGGGACCACCGCTGCCGCCGTATTGGAAGTAGCCGTCAACATTCAAGTATTCGCTTTGAACATTGCCCGACACGATGCCTTGTCCGGAAATGAAGGTGCCGGTCGAAAATGTTGACGGGCTCTCGGTCTGAAAGACCTGTCCATCGATCGTGATGTTATCGACGCGAAGGTTTTGGTCATAGTTGAATTCGGGCCGGTACACGTCACCGATGAACGCGACGCGAATCCGATCGGCGGTCAAGCTTTGATCGGCCGTGAACTGATAAGTGTTTCCGCTGGTGGGCACGTTGAAGTACGTTTGCACAACCGATCCATCGATCAGCAATTGCATGGCTTCGTCACCCGTGTCGCCGGCGGCGGTGACGGTGATCGTCGACCCACCGCCGTTGTTGCCGCCACCGGTATCAAAGCCGTTCGAGTTGAACTGCATATAGCCGTTGCTGGCCAAATACTCGGTTTGAAAACTCCCTTCGGTGATGCCGATTCCATCGACAAAGACACCTTGCGAATAGACCCAAGGACTCTCGGCCTGAAACGTCACCCCGTCGACTTCAATACGATCGATGCGAAGGTTGCGGTCGATTCCAGAGCTCGGATCAAACAAATCGTTGACGAAGTTGATTTTGATGTCGTCGGCCGAGATTCCGTCGACGTTGTAAAAGTACGGCAGGAATTGATCGTTGTCGGCGTTGGTATCGCGAACGAACCACGTGTCGACGATCTGGCCGCCCACTTCCAGTTCCATCAGTTCGTCGCCGGTTGATCCAGCCGCGTAAATGACGACGCCCAAATGGCCACGCATCGAACGCATCGCCGCAGGTGTCAAGACAAGCGAATGTTCGATGTTGCCAGTTTGGTGCTCCAGGTCCCAATTGAAACCCCCGCTTTCGGCTCCGGTGCGATCGATGGATGCGGCAACGTCGGCACCGGTCAGTGTGGCGAGTGTTTCGACAAAACGAGTTCCCGTCAGGCCGGCGGCAACGTCGCAGCCATACAGCAGGATATCGGCCTCCGGGGTAAGCGAGGCACGCCACGCGCGAATTTGCTGGCCGCGAAAAATCAGCGTCGATTGGTCGATCGTCTGGCCGGCCAGTTGTAGCGATCCGGCCGACCCATGACTGATGATATGAACCGAAGCGACGCGACGGGTTTGCTGGAGATGCTCGCTGATTTGATCAATGGCGTCGCGTCCGCATTCCAGGACGACGATTTCCGAATGAGGGCCAATCGCTTGGTCCCAATCATTCGTGTCGGTGATGGATGCGTCGACGAACACCAGGTGCGAGTTATCGGAGCACTGGACATCGGAATGCTGGGTCTCCGAGATTTGTTCGGAAACATCCGACACGGGCGTTTGCGTGGCGGCCGTGGCGACCGCGACGCCCGCATCGGCGGCCAACATTTGCCGTGGCTCCAGCGTCGTCAATTGCCATTGGGTAGCGAAACGGGAACGGGATGGGGTTTTTGGCGAACGACGGCGAGGCATATCGATTCCGAAAGAATCTTGGCGAGGTAGAAAAATTCCGCGATTTCAACGCTAATTGTCGGTGCACTGGATTCAACTGATTCGAAGATCGTTATTTGCCATATTTGGGGGATTGGTCGGGTTATGACGAATGGCATTTCTGCTTCACAAATTCAATCACCGACGCCATGACGGTACTGGTCACCGGGGCGACGGGGTTTGTCGGCCGTCACGTCGTGCCGCATTTGCTTCGCGATGGCCAAGAGGTCGTGGTGGCCACGCGATCACCGATCGATGAATCCGGCTTGGCTTGGGTCGATCAAGTTCGGCGGGTGGAATTGGATTTGGGCGACGCCGATCTTGAAATGGACTTGCCGGCGTCGCCCGAAACCGTTGTGCATTTGGCGTGGGGGAATTTGCAGAATTTCCGATCCATCGATCATCTGGACGTTGAACTACCGCGTGCCAAACGTTTCCTGCGACGGCTTGCTGATGGCGGCTGCAAACGAATCATCGTCGCCGGAACGTGCCTGGAATACGGGCTGCAGAACGGGTGCTTGGGCGTCGACGCGAGCACGAAGCCGGTGACCGCCTATGGGCTGGCAAAGGTTCAATTGCATGAATACCTGCGGATGCTGCAAGCCAGCCGGATGCGGGAAACCGGGCAAACATTCGAACTGACTTGGGCACGAATTTTCTACCTGCACGGCGAAGGCCAAAGCCCCCGCAGCCTGCTGCCCCTGTTGCGATCGGCGATTCAGCGTGGCGACAAGACGTTTCCGATGTCCGGCGGCGAACAGCTTCGCGATTTCCTGCCCGCGACCGAAGTCGGGCGGATGCTGGCGGACCTGGCGTGGAATACCACTGGTGCGGGAACGGTGAATATCTGTAAAGGAACGCCGATCTCGGTGCGGCGGCTGATCGAAGAACACATCGCAAGTTGGGACGCCAAAATCGATTTGCAACTGGGCGTCTATCCCTATCCCGACTACGAACCCCTGGCATTCTGGGGTGACCGCACCCCCTTTGAAACACTACGAGCGAAGCCATGACGAATCCCAAGGTTGATCAATTCTTCGCCGAATGCGCGCAGCGTGCCGCGGGCTATCCCGGTGCACCGATCGCCGAAGCCGCCACCCGCTTTATGAAGGAAAGCACGGTCCCCAAGTATTCGTACAACTTTACTTGGTTGGGCCGACCCATCATTCAATATCCCCAGGACATGGTGGCCGTTCAGGAGGTCATTTGGGACGTTCGCCCGAATTTGATCATCGAAACCGGAATCGCTCACGGCGGATCATTAATCATGAGTGCGTCGCTGTTAGCGATGCTGGAATATTGCGATGCCGCTGCGGCCGGAACCAGCGTCGACCCGGCCAACCCAAAAGGCAAGGTGCTCGCCATCGATATTGACATTCGCGAGCACAACCGCGAGGCGATCGAGGCTCATCCGATGGCCGGCCGCATCGAAATGTTGCAGGGTTCGTCAACGGACGAAAACATCGTCGCAAAGGTTCATCAGATCGCCGAAGGCTTCCAGCGCGTCCTTGTGTGCTTGGATTCGAATCACACGCACGAACACGTGTTAGCGGAACTCGAAGCTTACGCGCCCTTGGTGTCCTCGGGCAGCTACTGCATCGTCTTCGACACGATCGTGGACGATGTGCCGGCGGATCTGTATCCCGATCGGCCGTGGGGTCCGGGCAACAGCCCAAAGTCTGCGGTTCATGAATTTTTGAAGACCCACAGCGAGTTTTCGATTCAAAGCAACATCGACAACAAATTGCTGATCAGCGTTGCCCCGCAGGGCTATTTGAAGCGAGACTAGTGGTCTGGCATTCCATCACCGACGCAAGCTACCTGGATGCATGATGCAACCGATCCTTTCCGTCTTAATTCCGACCCGCAATCGCGCCGGCTACGTTCGACACGCAATTCAAAGCGCCCTGAACATTCCTTCGGAACGCGTTGAAGTTTTGGTTTCCGAAAACCATGGCTCCGACAACGGCTATGAAGTTTGCCAGTCGATTCAGGATTCGCGGCTGCGGGTGTATCGCCCGGACCGACCGCTTCCCATGCACGAAAACTGGGAATTCCTGCTGAATCACGCATCCGGCGAATGGGTCACGTTTATCGGCGACGATGACGCGATCATGCCGCACGCCGCGGATCATTTGCAGTACATCAGCGATGCCTATCCACAGGCCGAGGCGCTCGTGTCGCCTCGAGCGTTGTACTTTTGGGAAGGGTGTCAAGAGGAATACGGCAACGCCTGCATGAGCGTCCGCTTTACCGACATCGAACGCTGGCATGATTCCAAAGCGGACCTGCAATCGGCCCTGGATCAAAAAATCAACTACATCGATTTGCCGCAGTTGTACTCGGGCGGATTCCAACGTCGTTCACTGATTCAAAGGGTCATGCGGTCGCAGAACGGCGTCTACTTCAAATCGGTCACACCGGATGCCTATAGCGCCTTGATGGCGTGTCTGCACACGTATCGGTTTTTGGAAATTGGCGTGCCGCTCAGTTGGGTCGGCACGTCGCCGCACAACGCGTTAAAGACGGAAAAGGCGTCTGCCAAGGATCGTTTTCAGGATTTCTTTGGATTCCACAGCGACGATGTTTTAACGACGCACCACGCTCTGGGCGACATGCGCGACGCGACCTTTGGCATGTTCTTTTATGAATCGTATTTGTCGGCGTTTCCGTTGACCTCGTACAAAGAATTGTCGATGCAACGGATGCGAAGCGTTTTTGAATCGGCGGCGGTTGAGCTCCGGAAACGGGGCAAAGACGAAGTGGTTCGGGCAATGTCCAAGCGTTTCGGTTTTGCGATTCCCGCCGAGGGAAAACGGTCGGATTCGAAGACTCTTTGGGCCAAGACAAAGCGGGAAATCGCTCGAGCCAGTGGGAAACTGGTTCGCCTGGGTCGCAACACGCCACGCCCCAAGACGCCCCAAACCCTGCTGGAACGGTCCGGCCAATCGCATGTCGAGTTCCCGACGATTTGCGCGGCCGACGAATTGCTCAGTGAAGGCTATTCGCTGTGGCGGGAACTGGGACTGGGGCGGGATCGGGAACGTGTCGACGGCGGCGCGGCGGATCTGCAACGCATGGCGGCCTAGAAAACCGGCCTTGCGGCAGGATGGCCGTTTTGCCAAAACCCACTAGCTGCCGCGGCGAGTGCTCTGTGGCGGCGAAACATGGCTAGGAAACAGGGATCGTTATCGTGCAAGTCGTCTTATTGGCCGGTGGGCTCGGTACACGACTCCAAGAAGAAACTTCGGTGCGGCCC
>JBCCRW010000171.1:0-11452 GCA_039201055.1 Planctomycetota bacterium
ATTGACGCCGTGTTGGGGTCCCGCGTGGGGTGAAATGCTGTCCCCCGAACGCGGTCGTCCCCCAAACGCGGTCGTCCCCCGAACGCGGTCGTCCCCCGAACGCGGTCGTCCCCAAACGCGCTGTCCTTCAAAACCTGTTCCCTCAAAGCGGCCCTGCGTAGAAAACGCTGCCGCCGCCAACACCCGCTGCCGCCGCACCCTTTCCGCGTCATAAAATGGGTACCGCGTTATAAAATGCGATGGGCGGGACCGTTCGAATCCGGATGAATTTTGGAAAAAGCTTGAAGTCACCCAAATCGTCCCCACCGAGCTCCAGCGTGCCGCCCACGAGCTCCAGCGTGCCGCCCACGAGCTCCAGCATCCCGCCCACCCGGGTCTCCCTACCGGAGCTTCCGGCGGTGGATTGTCCCTGCGGCGTCGCCCGCCGCTGGCTGTCCGGCGATGATCGTTTTCCCGGCACCGTTCATCTGACGGAAATTACCGAAGCCGCAAAAGTTCACTACCATAAACGGCAGACGGAGGTGTACGTGATCCTCCAGTGCCAACCCGGGGCCTTGATCGAATTGAATGGTCAAACCCATCCTGTCGACGTCGAGACGGCGATCTGCATCCCGCCCGGGGTGCGGCATCGGGCCGTCGGGCGGATGAAGGTGCTGATCATCTGCACTCCCGACTTTGATCCCGACGACGAATATTTCGACGAGCCGTCTTGAGACACGACATCTTTAGGCACCGCGTCTTGCGATATCACGCCTTGCCAAAACGCTTTTTGCGACGACGCGATCACGTCCAAATCAAAACCAACACACCGCTGAACCCCCAGTCGAATCAGGACTCCATGCAGAAACTTGTTTTCCGTTTCGCCGCTGCGATTTTCGCCGTAGCGCACTGTGTTTTCGTGGTGCCCGCCCGTGCGAACGATGTTCCCGCGGAAACGCCCGTCCATGCGGCGCCGATTCTTTCAGCGGCCGATGCAAACGTTGCCGACGCGAAGGCCGACTCGACCACTCGGACGGCGGAATATCGAACGCCCGCCCAGGTGCTGGAGGCCGGCGGCGATTGGCCGCAATGGGCCGGCACTCGCCTGCGGAACAACACGCCCAACGTCGCCAACCTGCCCCGCGTTTGGGAACCCGGTAGCTTTGATCGCAAGACCGGCGCCTGGGACCCTTCGGGTGCCAAGAATATCCGCTGGGTCGCACAACTGGGCAGCCAAACGTACGGCAATCCCGTGATTGCCGACGGCCGTGTTTATGTGGGCACCAACAACGGAGCCGGGTACCTGAAACGGTATCCGGCGACCGTCGATTTGGGATGTCTATTGTCCTTTGATGAAGACACCGGCAAATTCATGTGGCAACACAGCAGCGAAAAGTTGCCCAGCGGTCGCGTTCACGATTGGCCGCTGCAAGGGATTTGCTGTGCCCCGTTAGTCGAAGGGGACCGGTTATGGTTTGTCACCAGCCGCGGCGAGGTGCGGTGCCTGGACGTCAATGGGTTTTATGATGACCAAGATGACGGCGTTCCCGGCGCGGTGGCTCGCGTTGCCGATTTGCCCAACAAGGGCGATGCGGCAACGTACGAGGCCGCAATCGCGGGTTTGTTGAAAGGCGAATTGACCGAAGCCGTCAAAACGCTGCTCGACAAGCACGGCGAACCGGTCACCGGTGATGTCACCATCAAGACCCTCTCGGATGCGCGGGTGTGGCAGCTGACCGGCGTTTTCAATGGCATCCAGCGGACGCTAACGGCCCGGGTCGCCGATTCACGCTTGTCATTTTATAAGACCATTTCGGTCGAGGATAAAAATGAAGCCGACGTGATTTGGGTGTATGACATGATGGGTCCGGAGATGGGGATCAGTCAGCACAATATGTGTTCTTGCAGCGTGACCAGTTTTGGGGATTTGCTGTTTGTGCACACGGCCAACGGGGTGGACGATACCGAGTTCAACATCCCCGCGCCCGATGCCCCCTCGTTTGTTTGCATGGACAAGAATACCGGCAAGGTGTTGTGGACCGACAATTCACCAGGGCAAAATATTTTGCATGGCCAATGGTCCAGCCCCGCCGTCGCCGAACTCGGCGGCGTGCCCCAGGCCCTGTTCACCGGTGGCGATGGTTGGCTTTACAGTTTTCGTGCCGATGCCGGTGTTTCGGGTAAGCCGGAATTGCTGTGGAAGTTTGATTGCAACGCCAAGACGTCCAAATGGGTTGTCGGTGGTGCCGGGACGCGCAACAGTTTGATCGGCACACCGGTTGTGTATGACGGTCTGGTTTACATCGCCGTTGGCCAGGACCCCGAACATGGCGAGGGTGACGGCCATCTCTGGTGCATCGATCCGACCAAGCGGGGCGACGTTTCACCCACCTTGGCCGTCAAAACCGTCGACGGTGAAAACAAGCCGATCCCGCATCGCCGGCTGCAGGCGGTGATCGAAGCCGATGGCGAGGCGGAGATCAAAAATCCAAACTCGGCCGCGGTTTGGCACTATTCCAAGCTGGACCAAAATGGCGATGGCGAAATCGATTTCGAAGAGGAAATGCACCGCTCGCTCGGCTCGGTCGCGATCAAGGATGACCTGCTTTACGTTTCCGATTACAGCGGCCTGGTGCATTGCCTGGATGCCAAGGGCAGCGAGGATGGCCAGCCCATCGTGCACTGGACATACGATATGTTCGCGCAATCCTGGGGCAGCCCGTTGATTGCCGATGGACTCGTTTTCTTTGGCGATGCGGACGGCGACGTCGCGGTTTTTGAATTCGGTAAAGAAAACAGCGAGCCGATTGAGGAAATCAATATGGGTGGTAGTAGCGTTTACAGCACGCCGGTTGCCGCCAACAATCGATTGTTCATTTCCACCAAGGACAAACTGTTCTGCATCGAAAAGCAGGACTGATTCGCAACAGGAATTCCCCACGATGTCAAAGACCGTTTTAGATTGCGGGAACTGTGGCCCCGATTTCAACTCCATTCGCCAAATGATCAACCGGCACTTCGGTGCCTCGGTGGTCCAGGCCCACGGGGCCGAGGACACGCTGGAGATTTTGCGCAGCCGCGACATCGACTTGGTCACCATCAATCGCAAGCTGGATCGTGATTACAGCGACGGCATGGAAGTGCTCAAGGCGATCAAGTCGGATCCGGAAGTGGCAAACGTGCCGGTCATGTTGGTGACCAATTTCGAGGAACACCAACAGGCGGCGGTGGCCGCCGGCGCGGTGCCGGGCTTCGGCAAATTGGCGATCGAGGACCCGGCGACACGCGATTTGCTGGCCGGATATCTGAGCGAAGAATAGGCGTCGGCGACGACCGCGGAGGACGTCGCCATGCTTCAAGCATGTAAATGACACCAGAACTCATGCTCGCCGGGTTTGCCGAATCGGGGCCGTGTGCTGCTGCGGGTCTATCCGAGATCGATGTAGATTGGTCGTGGTTTCGTGTTCTTCACACAGTTTGCACGATTCTGGCATCGGCGAGTTTGGGTGCGATTTTGATGCAGCAATTTGGTGAATTTCTTGCGGGGCGTCGCCGGTGTAGCCTTCGCGGAGTCCTCGCCGTGACCCTGCTTGTTGCTATCACCTGTGCACTTTGGGCTGGGATGCCACAGCGGACAACGGTCCGATCAAACACGCCGACTGGATACTCAAGTGGCGTGAAGTAACGCGGGATTTGACCAGCGGATCTACCATTGAGGCAAACTTTAACGCCCTCTATGTTACCCACCGTGAAATTTCGCCAAGTGGACCAAATCGTCTCGCTCGTTCCCGGCCAAGAAATCGTGGCTCGGCGGACGCTTCGCGCCGACGAGGATTATCTGGAAGATCATTTCCCGCGATTCCCCGTGATGCCCGGCGTCATGATGCTGGAATCCCTGCACCAGGCGGCGATGTGGATGATCCGCACAGGTGACGATTTTTCGCACCCGCTGGTCCTGCTCAAGGAAGTCCGCAGCGTCAAATTCGGCGATTTTTTGGCCCCCGGCGAAACGCTCGAGATTGCCGCCAAAGCCGTCCAGCACGATGCCCTCCGCACCAGCGTCAAAGCGTCCGCCGGTAAGTCCGGCCGGACCACGGTGTCGGCGCGGCTGGTGCTCGAACGAACCCACTTGGACGACCCCCGCGCGGCCGATTACGTCCGCCACAAGGTCCGCCAACAATTCCAAGAACTCTTTGGCACGGAACTCTTGGGCTCGGTGATCGCCAGCGACCAGGGTCCTGTCGATCCGGGGATTGCTTGACCCGCACCCGCCGCGTCGGCTATGGGTTCCGCTGCAGCCGATTCATCTTTTTCAAACCATTCCCCATTGCGAAAAACGTTTGTCCATGTCCGATTACACAGAAGAAACCTTCGAAAAGGTCCAAGCCGCACTGGTCGATGCTCTGGGTGTTGACGACGACGAAGTGACTCCCGAAGCGACCTTGGTGGGTGATTTGGGCGCCGAGTCGATCGACTTTCTGGATATTGTTTTAAAGCTGGAAAAGTCCTTCGAGATTCAGATTCCACGCGAGGAATTGTCGCCCGAAGATATCCTGACCAACAGCCAATATGTTCAAGACGGCGCGGTGACCACCGAAGGGATGGATGAATTGAAGCGACGGATGCCCTGGGCCAGCCTGGAAGAATTTGAAAAGAACCCTCGCGTTCAAGACTTCGGCAACCTGCTGACCGTCGGCGATCTTTGTAAGTATGTCACGACGAAAGTCTAAGTTTCATGCGCTGGTTGTGGGTTGATCAATTCACCGAGTTTGTGAGCGGCCGACATGCCGCCGGTGTCAAGAACATTTCGCTGGCCGAAGAGGCCGTCGACGAGTACTGCACCGGCTACCCGATGTTGCCACCCACGTTGATCATCGAAGGGATGGCCCAGTTGGGCGGGATCCTGGTTGCCGAACATTTTTGCTGGGACAAACGCGTGGTACTTGCCAAAATTGGCAAGGCTGTCTTTCATGATCCGCCCCGCGCCGGTGATCAATTGCGGTACCGAGTCGACCTGGATTCATCCGGCGACGGCGGCGCGACGGTCACGGCGACGTCACATTGGGAAGGCAAGCTTCAAGCAGAAGTGGAATTGATGTTCGCGTTCCTTGAAGGCGATCGGTATCCCGAACAGTCTTTGTTCCAGCCGGGCGACCTGGAATCGATGATGCGTATCATGCGTATGTTTGACGTCGCTGTGGATGGCGTTGGCCAACCCCTGTCCATTCCTTTTGAAAAGCTGTAGAGCCGAAACGGTGTGCCGATGCGTCGTCGAGTCGTTGTGACAGGAATTGGAATGGTCAACCCGATGGGCCATGATGTTGAAACCGTATGGGCGGGACTGCAGCGCGGCGAAAGCGGCGTCGCCCGCACCACCCTGTTCGATGCCAGTGGTTTTCCCACTCAAATTAGCGCCGAGGTCAAAGACTGGGATGTCGGCAAAGTGGGCTTGAACGTCGACGATTGGCAGCACCGTGGTCGGCATACCCGCTTTGCCATCGGGGCCGGTAAGCAGGCGATGGAGGATTCCGGCGTGGCCGATTCCATCAAGGATCCAACGCGGTTTGGAATCTATTTGGGCAGCGGCGAGGGCAACCAGGACTTTATGACGTTCAGCCGCATGATGGTGGCGGCGCTCCAGGACGGGACTTACGACCCGGATAAGTTTGTCGCCGCCGGTCGCGAAATTCTGGACCCGGCCAAGGAATTGGAACAGGAACCCAACATGCCGGCGGCCCACCTGGCGACGCTGACCGGCGCCCAGGGCCCGAATCTGAATTGCTTAACCGCGTGCGCGGCCAGCAGTCAGGCCGTCGGTGAAGCCACCGAGATGATTCGACGCGGCGAAGTTGATGTGATGCTGGCCGGAGGCACGCACAGCATGATTCATCCCTTCGGCGTGACGGGATTCAATTTACTGACCGCGCTTTCGGAATCCAATGACGAACCGACCAAGGCCAGCCGGCCGTTTGACCGGCTGCGCAACGGTTTTGTATTGGGCGAAGGGTCCGCGATGGTGATTTTGGAAGACGCTGCATGGGCTGAAAAACGCGGCGCGAAAATTTACGGTGAAGTCGCCGGTTATGGCACAACCGCCGACGCCTACCGCATCACCGACATTCCGCCGGACGGTCATGGCGGCATTGCGGCGATGCGAATGGCGGTCGCCGACGCGGGACGACAACCGGGTGACATTGGATACGTCAATGCCCATGGCACCAGCACGTTGGTGAACGACAAAGTCGAAACGTTGGCGTGCAAGGAAGTTTTTGGTGACTTGGCTGCCAAGATTCCCGTCAGCAGCACGAAAAGCATGATGGGGCATTTGATTGCCGCGGCCGGTGTGACCGAAATGATCGTGTGCCTGATGGCGATGCGGGATTCGGTCTTGCCGCCGACGATCAACTACGAAAACCCCGATCCCGCCTGCGACCTGGATTATGTGCCCAACCAGGCCCGCGAGGCGACGCTCGATTACGTGTTGAACAACAGCTTCGGTTTCGGCGGCCAAAACGTAACCTTGTGCCTGGCAAAGTACGCGTCCCAACCCTAACGATTTCCAACGTCATGCCCGAACGCGATTTTTCCGATGCCGAACTGATCGCGTTCATGGACGAAGCCCTTCAGCCCAGCCGCAGCAGCGAATTGGAGGCCGCGCTGCGCGATGACGAATCCCTTCGCGCGCGGCTTGTCCAACTGCGCGGCCGCGATGCCGCGGGCTTGCACACCATCGGCGGGATTTGGCGGCGTGGACGCCTATCGTGCCCCAGTCGCGATGACCTGGGCGCGTTTCTGTTGGATGCACTGGAGGACGAACACGCCGACTACATCCGCTTCCACTTGGAACAGATCGGCTGTCGCATTTGTGCCGCGAATTTGGAAGATTTGAAAGCTGCGGCCAACGCCCAGACCGCGAAGCAAATTCGGCCTCGACGAACCCGATTCTTTCAAACCAGCGCGGGTTATCTGCGGAAGGAAAACGGGTAGCCGTTGTTCGCCAGAACACGGAAATAGGAAACCCGGGAGCCGCTTGATCGCCCGGCCGGACTGGTTGATTTGGCATCCTTCGACTACCTTCGCCCAAATGAATCAGCGGGCCAGCGATCCGAACCCTATGGCGTCAGACCCATTTCCCTTCGCATCCGTCGGTGTCGTCGGACTCGGCTTGTTGGGCGGTTCGGTTCTCAAAGCGGTCAAAGCCGTCTCGCCGGGGACCCGCACCATCGGCATCGTGCGTGATGAAAAAAGCGTCGCGGCACTGGGTGACTTGCATTTTGTCGATGAATGTTCGACCGATCCGCAACAACTTCGCAACGTGGATGTGGTCGTCATCGCGACTCCCGTCGACGCGATTGCCCGTTGGGCCGAAACGCTCGCCGACATCGTTGGTGCAAAGGCGTTCATTACCGACGTCGGCAGCACCAAGGCCGGCATCGTTGAAGATTGTGAATCCATGGAATCATTGGCCGGCCGTTTGGTTCCCGCACATCCGATTGCGGGCAGCGAAAAATCGGGCGCGATTCACGCCGATGCGAATCTGTTTCGTGGCCGATTGACGCTGTTGACTCCGATGCAAAAGTCTGTCACGGAAGTTGTGCAACGCTGCCACTTGTTTTGGCAAGGCCTGGGCGCACGAACGATGGAAACGACGGCCGAGATTCATGACCGGGAACTGGCCGCGATCAGCCACGTTCCGCATTTGTTGTCATCCTTGATCGCGTTGCTGCCCCAGAGCGATTCGCTGCCCTGGGCCGGCACGGGTTGGCGCGATATGACTCGACTTGCCGCCGGCGATCCGGATGTGTGGACGGCGATCGTGTCGGAAAACAAAGACGCGATTCGACAATCCATCCAAGACGTTCAATCGCACTTGGAAACGCTTCAAGGATGGATCGACCGGCAGGATTGGGAATCCCTGGGTGACTGGCTGGCCCGCGCGCGGGATCGCAAAGCGAGCACAATCAGGGGTAACGACAAGGCAGGAAAGGAATAACTACGGCAGGATTGCGAAGCTGGCGGCGGATTTCAGTCCGGCATGCCAAAACGCCTGGCGGTCCCAGGGCGGACGCTGGTAGTACGCCGGCACGCAATTTCCACTGCGATAATAACCCAACGTGTATTCACAATCGCAGGGATGCCGTAGTGCGGTCAGGTAGCCAAGCATCGCGGCCTGGGAATAAAACCGCACGCCCGCGGCCAGGGGTTGGACATAACCCCAGCGTTCGTGCCCGTGGCGTTCCAGCATTCGGTCTTCAAAGTATCTCGGGTGCGACCAGGTGTTCGGTGCCGCCCACAAGCGAGTGGTTGTCGCCCAGCCGGCGCTGATCGCTCGCGATTCGGATAGCGGCGTCAGCACGACATCGCCCAGTTCTTCGTCGGTTTCCGGTCGCCCCTGAGCATCGGTGAAAGGACCCTCCAGCGACGGAGCGGCGAGCGGCGGAATGGAGAAACGTCCGCTGCCGGGCAGCCGCGAGACGAGACCTTGGTCGTCGGAATCGTCCTCGGATTCATCCTCGAAATCATCCAGGTCGTCATCCAGGTCGTCACCCTCGGCTGCCGCATCTTCCGCGGCCGCATCTTCCGCTTCTAAATCGTCACGTTGCAGTGCGATGGGGGTGGCGATGGTCGTCACGGTGGCGTTCCCAATAATCGTGTTGGCTTTGACCTCTGCCTCAGGTGCAATACCCAGTTTGGAGATTGCGGCGACGTCGCGCGATTTCGCACTCGCGATACGCGATGCGGGCGTACCCGATTGGATTGCGTCGGTAGCGTCGACCAACCATTGACGCAGCGTGCGGTCAGCGGGCCCATCGGCCGCGGCGATCGGGGCGGTCAACAGCGTGCCGGCCACACCCATGGCGACCATGAATACCACTGTGGTGATCGGTTGTGGGAGCCCTCTACTGGCACGCATTGTTGTACTGGCACGCATTGTTGCACTGGCACGCATTGTTGTAGTGGCGATCATTGCCGCACTGGCACGCGTGGTCCCACTGGCACGGGTGTTCGTGGTGGACGAATGAAACAGGTTGGCAAGTGGGTCGAGACGTTTCATCATGCGGCGGCTCCGATCGTTTTGGGCGACTTCCGTATCCTTGTAAACGTTTCGACCACGACGAAACGGATTCACTTGGAAATGCGATGAAGACCGCACAACCGGCATCACAGGTGCATGTGGTGCGGCGATGACGAGACCGCCGAAGCGGACACAGACGGTGTTTGATTTCGCTTTCTTGGACCAATTTTGGCAACGACACCGCTTTCGTGCCGCCACCGGCGACCGCTGTCCTAAGTTTCACGCAACTGCCGTGCCCTCACCTAGAACTCGCTGGACTTGAACTGATGTTCGGATTTCGTTCCAAAAACTCCGAAAGCGTCGCCGATTTGGCGGTGGCGTCGATGCCCGACGAAAACCGCGGCCGTTTTTACTACACGATGCCGTGGTACACGCCACTGGTTTGGATCGTGATGATCGTCGGGCCGACGGCGTACCTTTATCAAGATGGCGATATTGCTACCGCGATCGCATGGGCGGTGTTGACGCTCGCGGGGTGGTTGGGGTCGGTGATCGGATTGGCACGGCCGCTGATTTATTTGGTCATCCTTCCGCTCTCGACCATGATCGCGAAATGGGGCGGCGGCCAGATCCAGCCCAAGGTCAGCGAACTGATCCCCAATCAACCTCTGATCGTGACGGCCATCAGCAACGGCCTCGCGTTTCTGGCTGCGATCATGCTGCTGCATCTGTTCGTGTGCCGTCCGATCTTGAACTTTATCGCTCGGCGACCGACGCTGGCGCAGTGGAACGCCGGTGGTGGATTCTTGTTGATGAGTGCCAAGGCGGCTTGCTTGATCGTTTTGGTGATCACGGTGCTCGCGTACACGGACACTCGGCCCGACTGGAAGCGTCAGCTTGCCCGGCAAGAGTTCGGCGGCCAAATGAACTTGGGAAAAATGATCGACAAGGCAACCTTGGCGGCACGTGACAGTCGTGCTCACCGCTGGATCGGTGATCCGATTCCCTGGGATGAAGTGGCCAAGCAGGTCAAAATGCCGAGCATGGGTGCGGGCGGATTTGGGGTGCCCGGCGGGATGCCCGGGATGATCCCCGGCGGTATGCCGGCGGGCATGGGCAGCGCTGCGGACATGAAAAAGGCCACGGGCAGCTTCAAGAAATTGAAGAAGCTGAAATTCTAGGTCGCCCTGGTAAACCCTGACGGTTGCAAGAAACGAAGTGTGCGAAATTCCCGCACAGTGTGACACGGGAATTCCCTGCCGAAGAAGTTCAGCGAGCTTCCCAAGCAATTCCTTTCAAGGACGATTCAAGTGACCCTTCGAATATTGACTAAACGAATCCTTTTCACCGGCCTGATGGGTTTGGTGATTGGATCCCATTCGGTGGCTGCCGACGATTGTGGCTGTGTCAGCGAGCCGACTTGCGGCATCGACTTCTGCACCGATTTGGGGTGTGATGCGGGCATGGGCTGTGACGCCGGTAGCTGCGATGGAATCCTGTGTGATTCCGGTTGCGATTCCTGCGGCAGCCAACTGCTCGGCTGCCTGGACAGCATCTTGCGTCCGAGCGATCGTTGTTTTGATGATTTCATCAGCCCGATGATCGACTTCGTGCACTTCGAGGATCCACGGACGCTGACCGAATTGCGTCCGATCTTTGTGCAGCACAACTTTCCCAACCAACTGGGCCCGGCCAACATTCCCGCCGGTGGCAGTGCACAATTGTTTGCGCTGCAATTCCGTTTGGCGATCACCGAGCGTCTCAGCTTTATTGCCGTCAAGGATGGTTACATCATCGATGACAGCGAAGGTGCCCTGGACGGGTTGTTGAATTCCGGTTGGGCTGATGTCACAGCGGGGCTGAAATACAACCTCGTTCGCGACGTGCAAAACGGCACCCTGCTATCGGGCGGTTTTACCTATGAGATCCCGCTCGGCAGCGAAGGCGCCCTGCAGTCCGTTGGTGACGGTCAATTCCATTTCTTCGCGACCGGTGGCCAGCGTTTGGCCGGTGGCAACGCTCACATCCTGAGCAGTTTTGGATGGCAATTGCCCGTCGACCAAAGCGTCCAAACGACGTCGGTGCACTGGAACAACCACTTCGATGTCAAGCTTACCGATTCGCTTTATTTGTTCACCGAAAATTCATGGTGGCATTGGGTCGACGATGCGAACGTCGGTTTGCCGCTCGGGGTTGCCGGCCAGGATTTGCTGAACCTGGGTGCGACCAACGTGGAAGGCAACGACTTGGTGACGCACAACGTGGGATTCAAGCTAAAGCCGCGTCGCAGCGTCGAATTGGGCTTTGCCTATGAATTCCCGTTGACGGACTTCGAGGACATCATCGAGGACCGGTACCAGATCGAAGCGATCTTCCGGTACTAGTGAAGCTTCAGGATGAAGTTTTTGGGTCGGCAAGATTTGCCGACGGACGTTAGCCCCGGTTACTGAACTAGAA
>JBCCRW010000172.1:0-11444 GCA_039201055.1 Planctomycetota bacterium
CGATGTTGTTACCTTCATCGCACCTCCGTCGAGGGCCGAAGCAGTTGGCTAAACTTTCTTCGTAAGAAACTTTCATTCTCCATTCCAAACCGGTTTATCCCGGCACACCACTGTCCCCGTCCGTCGTGATGTCCAAGGATTCCGGCGTTGTCTTGCCGGCGGGCACCATGAACTCGTTGCGAATGACCGGTCAGGTTGTGGCTTCGGAATCGCTAGTGATGAACACCATTCCCGCAGCGTCCGCGATGGTGACATCGTCGAGACTTCTACGCGTTAACAAACACCGATGGCGAAGTGTGAGTCGACCGCGGAGCGGTCAAAGCCATTAGCCGGTGGTAAGCGAACCGAGCCCCGGCGAGTGTTCGTGCCACCTCCGGATACCGTGACGCTCGCTTGTATCACGCCCGCGATTTCGGCGGCTTCGCCGCCGAAATCGCGGGCATCGGTTTTTTGGAGCCGCTGACTTCCGGAGGTGGCGTTTGACTCGCTTGGGGCTCGCCAAACTTACCACCGGCTAATGGCTGTGATGCCTTCGGCATCGATTACGCGCTTGGGATCAGCCATTTGGGAATTCGCAACTTGTACCCATGGCAATCTCCAACGACCGGGACGCGGTACTCGCCAGAGCACAAAACTCGCGCAAGTCGGATCTGCCACAACCCCAACCTTTTGACAGCCCACCCTTAAGCTCGCCAAGATTCGGGGGAGTGGGGAGCCAGGAGGAGCTCGATCGCCCGGTACCGCCACTCGGCAATCTTGTCTCTTGCCGGCAGCGCCTCCAAGTATTCGCGTTGCTCCTGAAGCTCTGCTAACCAATCGGGGTCGCGGCGGCGGATGAAATGGGGACCAAAGTGGATCGCGACTTCTTCATCCAACGCGCCTTCCCCGGCGACGATCTCATAGGCCGGGTCGCGATCGCTTCCGCGGCGAAATTCCAGCACCTCGAAACGTCGCTTCCTGCCGACCCGGGCCTCGTCGATTAAATGGAAGCCACCCCGCAACCCCCAACGACGGATCGCTTCGGAATGATCGTTGGGTTGCAGGATCACATGACCGGGCAATCGATCCGGATGTCGGGTAAGGATCCTCGCGATACTCTTGCCACCCATCCCGCAAACGCTAAGCGAATCGATTGGGTCATCGTCCTCAATCGCCGCCAGTCCATCACCGTGTCGCACATCCGCCGACAAGCCAGACAATGCATCGCGAGAATGCTGCCAGGGCACGACGTTTATCTCGATCGCAATCGCATGCTCGATCCGCGACGATTCGAGCAAGTGACGCAGCAGCCTGCCGTGGTCCGAACCGAGGTCGGCATGGACACCGCCACGAATCCGCTTGGCAACCTCGGCCAATCGTGGACGCAGCCTAACGGGTCGCCGAGCCACCGGCGCGGTTGGCCAATTGGCCCTGAGGTCGAATCACAAACACCTTCGGATCATCCACGATGAAACCGGTGCTCCAGCGACGCCCGTCATCCGCACTGCAAACGTTGTAAAAGAATGTGCGAAACCGTTCGGCGCGATACCCATACGGGTATTGGCTGGTGATGTAGTCGTCGGCGGTCAAATCATCCACGCCCGGCGATGCGTAATAGTGGACCATCCCGTCCGGCGTCACGCTCATACCCAAGGTCCACCAACCCGTGGTGGTAATTTGCGGACCGCGGAAGTCGCCACCACGTCGATTGCTGCGGACGCGAAGATAGGCGTAATCGTTGTCTTTACGGTTTTGAGTTCGGTCTTCAAATTCGATAAACAATCCGGGCCAATAGATTTCGTTGCCCAATTCCCGCTTGGTCCGTTTGAATATACCAACGCCGACCTCGTTGTCCGTCATCGCGGTGGTTTCCAGCGCCAGGCGAAAACCAAAATGCGGTCCCGAGCGGTTTTCCCATTGATTCACCGGTGGCAAAAAGACGCGCGTCGTCACGCTGGGCACCTCACTGACCTGCAACGTTCGCTTAAGCCGGTACTGCACGTTGGCGACAAAGTCGTCCTGATGCATCGTGTTGCTGGGCGAATTCGGAATGCCCGTGTACATGCTTTTCATCAGCAACGAACCCGTCGAACCCGGCAAACCGCCGGCGGGTGTTGCGACGCGTCGAACGATATCCGGGTGGCCACGTTTGATGCCTTCGTACCAGCGTCCGTTGGTTGAACGGCCCATGGGGGCCCGCTGGTTTTCGTCGATGTCCTCGGTGCTCTTGGGGTTCCGCGGAACATAGTTCCAACTCGGGTCCTCGAAGTCATCGGCAACGCCAATGATTTCCGATCCGGTACCCGGAACCACGGGACGGATGGCCGATTGGGCGTTCGCTTGGCTCGCCTGGGTGAAACCGGCCAGCGCCAGTGTGGTCAATAGAATTCGAATCCGGCGAACCGTCGAAGTGCTGGTGGCGCGCATGTCCGTGACGTTCCTGTGACAATCGATACCGCGAATGGATCGCTTCGCGTATGCGCAAAGCCATCATGATGGCGGTCGCCTTTCGCAGGCGATCCGCCCCCCAATCGCTTCAATCGGCACGACCGGAACCGGTCTTGAGTCCTTCGTCGACGGGAAACATATCGGCGAAGGTTCTTGCAAGAAATTCGAGCGGAAAAACACAAAAAGAATGCTCGCGCCCGGCCAACCAGCGAAGTTGGTTTTGATTGCCGCGGGCCCGGGCAAGCCGCTGTTGCAACGACGATTCAAGACGTTCCAGGCTGCCGGTCAATTGGCGGTTGATGGCAGTAACCCGGCGATGCCATGCGGCCAAATCCTGGACATCACCGCGGTTGGCAATCAACTCGTTCTTTTGGTCCACCCAAGATCGCTGCCGCGAATCCCAACCAACGGATAAACGCTCCGGCTGAAATCGCAAATCACGAAGTTGCTGTTTCAGCGCGGCCGTTTCGTCCGCCAGCGATGCGTCTTCGAATCCCGGCAACCGAACGGTGGCCGAAGTGACAATGTACGGGGGTGGCGTGAAACCGAAAAACCGAAAGGCGATGTCATCGCCCAGTTGGTCATACTTCCCACCACCAATGCCATGCATGAACACGTCGGACAAGACCCAACGGGCATACATGGTGGTCAACAGGGCCCGAGGTCGGATTTTGCAGTTCGGACCGAGTGATTCGCACCAAGTCGCCACGGCGGAATCATGATCCGAAAGGTTCAAATCCATCAATACCGCATCACCATCCAGCAATTGCACCCGAGTTCCCATGGATCGCAGAAATACGGGGCGACGGCGAGGCGTGTCGTCACCGTAGACCCAAAGCGGGCATTCGACCCATTGCGGGGTGACGGTCAAATTGGGTACCGGATGGGCTTTGCTGCGAATCCCATGGGCGGCCCGGTATCGCTGAGCGGCTTCGTTGTAAATGATCGCAAAATGACGGGCTCGTTGCAGCAGCGTGATCACAAACGAGGCAAATGCTTCGCCACGAACGGCAACCGAAAGTGGCAATTCAAGCGTTTGCCAATTCATTTGTGCCTCCAAGCCATGCCGGGCCTGGGCCAGCGCGCACGCGGCGACATCACAACGTTGGGTGGCCGCGATGGCGTGGGGCCAAAGCTGATTGACGATGGGATCGTCGATCCAACCACGAGTCGCCGACGCGACTTCGGTGGCGAAGGATTCAAATCGGTCACGATTGCGAATTGCCGATTGTTCGTACGGTATGCCGCCGTGGCCATCGTCAAACGCAAGCGTCTTGGGATGCAGCGCGCCGGCAAGGCGATCCCAAGCGGGAATCTTCACCGCCGGCACTCCGGCAACATCGTTGTCGATGACCAAATTGATCGCCGTTGCACCACAGCGATGCGCCCATTGCGAAAGTGCATAGTTCTTGAACCAGACGCCCGGATGGAACAGGGTCGGCTGGTGACCCGCCATCACCAGCGGTTGTTGGCAATCGATCGTCGGGACATCGCGATACGCTGACGTGTAGTGAATGGCATCGTGAATCAGACGCCCGCGGGATCGCCGACGCAGCGGCCCCAAGACGAATTCGGTTTCGCTTTGAAAGCGCTGGGCTTCCCGCCAAACGTCAGCCAATTCGCCACGGGACGATTCCATGACGACGGTGCCGTGTCCGCGGGGTGCGGCGTAGGCGCGATAGGGATCGGTCGGCGGACCGTCATCGGCAGTTTGTCGCGAATGCGTATCCGCGTGGAAGGGCTGATTCATTTAAATCGCTGCGGGTCAAAAAGGACCGCAGTGCGTTGGCAACGGAAGGTCTAGCCCGCTTGCCCGGTGCAAGGTGTTTCGGATCTTTCGGGGAAGTGGACGCCGCGATCGGCGGCCCACGCGATCGATTGATCCAGGACCTCGCGATAGTAACTCAAGCGAGTTTCGCCTTGATCCAGCGAACCGCCGAATGAACGGCTTTCATCAAGATAAATCAGGGGAACGGGAATCTCCATCACACGCAGACCGGCCGCCGCCGCCTGGACCCACAATTGCAGCGGCATGGCGTAACCAAAATCGTCGATCTGCAAATGCTTCAGGGCCTCGGTGCGATAGGCTTTGAAACCGCAAAACGCGTCCGTCAAATTCATTCTCAGGCGATGATTGATCTCGGCGGTGATGCAGCGGTTGATGAACAATCGCTCCGGCGGCGGCGCGTCGTCGCCCTCGTATTGCTTCAAGTAGCGCGATCCCGAAACGATGTCGGCTGCCTTGAGCGATTCAATGAACCTTGGAATCCGCTTGGGCTGATGTTGGCCGTCACAATCCAGCGTGACCAAACCCTCGTAGCCCTCGGCGATGCAAAACGAAAATGCCGTATCGAGCGCGGCCCCGTAACCTCGGTTGACTTCATGGCGAATCGATCGAACGTCATTTCGCGCCCCCAGGATTTCCGACGTCCCATCGCTGGATCCATCGTCCACAACCAACACATCGCTTGCGTAACGACAAACCTCGTCAAGAACGTGGTCGACGTATTGGACTTCGTTGTAGACGGGAAGTGCGGTCAACCAACGGCTGCGCGAACCTTTCAAAACATGACTCCTTTGATTTCCAACGCGTAAATTTGACCGAATTCGCGACGGGCAACTCCCCCGCAACTCCCGCAGGCGATGCCATTGCCGCTGTCGTTTCGGCAACCGATGACTCCGCGCCCCGCAAGATGTGCAATTGCCGCGCCACCGCGTTGGCGTAGAGCCACCGTCCGCGACCAGATTAGTTCCACGTCAATTTTTCCCGCGTGGGACCTTTCAAAATGGCTTTCTCGATTCGGATGCCGACACATCGGAAGAATCGCCTTTGGCGGCGTCATCCCGCCCGGCCGGTCGATCGGATGATTCTGCAGATGACTTCTCGGATGACTCTTCTGGGCCCACCACCAAACGTCTTGCCTTGGCGTGCACCGCCGCCCGCTGGTCTAGCTGATCCGACCCAAAACCCACTTCGAACACGCGAAAAGACGCGTCTGAATCCGTGACGACATTGGGGAATCCAAATTTCCGAAAATCTTTACGGTGAATCAACGCAATCGTCGCGGCCGCCACGTCGGCAATTTCGGTTCGAATCGCCCGTTGGTTGATGTAGGTATCCAGCGCCGCGCGGCGATGATCGTCAAGCAATGGCAACACCAGCTTGCATCCATCCAGGGAACCGTAGACACCCATCACCCGCATCGCGGTGGTCAAACGGCTGCCCGACTCGAGCGCCTGCGGAGGGTTGGGCCCACTGGCCCGCTCCAAGACATCCACGGCGATTTCGCGGATCGCGGGCAGGTCGATTTCCAGTCCCAGCCGCATCGCATTGTCGGTCCACATCGGCGACACCCGACGGACCCACTGCGACAGCAGTTGTTTCAACCCCGTTCGCAGTGATTTATCCACCAAAACTTGACGGCCGGCCGTGGATTGCACGAGCATCCAAATGACCTGGTCATATTTTTCGTCCGTCGGTACTTGGGCGTCATAGACCGGCAGCAGCATGGCAAACAGGTCCGCCCGTTCGGCTTCCAGCATGGCGTTTGGGTTGCCGACAAACTGGCTTTGTAGATCGCGAAGGGCCATCACCCGATCACGAGAGATCCCTGTTGTCGCCTTGACCATCTCGGGATGCTTTCGAAGCACTTCGACGAACAATCGCCGCGTGACACCCGAGTCACCGCTCCAACGACGAAATTCGAACCAACCCTCCGGTGTAAGGTCTTGACCGGAAAGGAAGGCCTCGAGTTGTTCCTGTAAACTATTGCTGCTGAGCCGATCGATGATCTGTTTGATCCGCGAACGGACCTCGCCATCGAACTCCGTTTTCAATTCTTTCCGCAACACCGGAAGCAGCTTGGGCCCCATCACGTACAGCTTTCCCGCGGCCCGTTCACGTTCAACAAACCGCGGTCCGCGTAAAGCGTCGAGATGTTCGTCAACCGCTTCGCGATCAATGGCCTGGGAATCCTTCGCCTGAGAATCTTTGGCCTGAGAATCTTTGCCCTGGGTATCTTTGTCGTCGGCGTGTCCGATCGACCATGCAATCGAGCAAGCAAGCAGCAGGATCGCGGTGCGAAAGGATTGCATGACAAAAACGCTGAGTGAAAAGCGGAAACCGGTGGCGTCGAAACTGCTGCCCGCTAAGTTTAGCGTTGATTCAAAGTCGCGTCGTGGGGCTTGTCTTCCTTGAGCTTGCGATACAGCGTTTTGCGGTCCAGACCCAGGACTTCGGCGGCCCGCGTTTTGTTGCCACCGGTCGCTTTGAGCACATGCTTGATGTAGCGATCTTCGATCGTCTCCAGCGGCACCATGCTTTCGACATCGTCGCCACCGATGCGGAATTCGTCGACCTCGTGTTCGAGCACCTTGGCCGGTAGATCCTCGACGCCGAAATGATCGGTCGTGCTGAGGGCGACACCGCGTTCAATCACGTTCCGCAGTTCGCGAATGTTTCCGGGCCAGGAAAAGCCGAGCAATTTTTCGGCGGCCGGTCGCGTTAAGCCCTCGATGCGGCGTCCCGATTTTTCGCTAAACATGCGAATGAAGTGTTCGGCCAGCACCAGAATATCGGTGCCGCGTTCGCGAAGCGGTGGCAATTCCACGTTGATGACATTGATTCGGTAAAACAAATCGGCGCGGAAGCGATCGGCTTCGACGGCGGCCTCCAAATCGCGATGCGTCGCCGCCAAAACGCGAACGTCAGTCTCGATTTCGTGATTGGCACCCACCGGTCGCACCTTACCGTCCTCGAGCGCACGCAAAAGTTTGACCTGGAGCGCGGCGGGCATGTCGCCCATCTCGTCCAACAACAAAGTCCCACCGTTGGCACTTTGAAACAAACCGGGCCGATTTTCGTTGGCGTCGGTAAACGAGCCTTTGACATGGCCAAACAACTCGCTTTCCAGCAGCGATTCGGAAACGGCGGCACAGTTGAGTGCCACAAACGGTCCCTCGCGACGGCGGCTGTTTTGATGGATGGTCCGCGCGACGAGCTCTTTTCCCGTGCCGCTTTCGCCGTTGATCAGCACGCTGGCGTCGGACAACGAAATCGGGCCAAGCTGCTGCAACACCCGCTGCATCACCGGCGATTGCCCGAGCAGTGGTGTGTCCAATTGGGTGGACGCGACCGATTGCAATAACCGGACCTGGTTTTGCAGCCGCGAATGGGCGACGGCACGACCCAGCGCCGCCAACAAAAACTCATTCTCAAACGGCTTGACGACAAAATCGTAAGCGCCCGCGCGGAGCGCCTCGATGGCCGTTTCCATTGATCCAAACGCGGTCATCACCAGCACGGGCAATTGAGGCCGCCGCTGGAGAACTTCACGACACAAATCGATCCCGCCGCGGCCGGGCATCCGCACATCGGTCAGCACCGCATCGAAATCGGCGCGGGACACCGCCCCGATGGCCGAATCAAAATCCGTTGCCAATTGCACCGCTGCACCACGCATCCGCAAAATTTCACCGATCAATTCGCCGAGCGATTTTTGGTCATCGACGACCAAAATCCGCGCACCCATCAGCGACGGCCCCAAACCCGCGGCGATCGGTGTTTCGCCCGATGACGTATCGGGTGGGGACTTGTCACGCGGGTGCGGCGTCGACGCGGTGTTCAGCGATCGGTCGTTTAGCGACGCGTTGTTTAGCGATGAATTGTTTAGCGATGGGTTGTTCATCCGCCCGCGCCCGAGGATTGATGGGAAGCGGAGGATTCAAAGGAAGCCGAGGATTCATAGGAATTGGAGGGTTCATACGAAGCCGCCTCATCAAGCAGCGACTTGGGTGGCGTCGTCGGCGGGATCCCATCGGGCGACGCGGGGATTGTTAAATGAAATCGACTACCGCGTGCGGGCTGACTTTCACAAGTGATCGTACCGGCGTGATCACGAACAATTCCGTACGCAATCGATAAACCAAGTCCGGTGCCCGCGCCGACGTCCTTGGTGGTGAAGAAAGGTTCGAAAATGTGTTCGGAAATTTCAGCCGGCATCCCACGGCCATTATCGGCAACTTCCACTTCCACGTGCTGACGATCGGGAATGTAGGCGGCACGCAAGTAAACCCGTGTCGCGCTGGCATCGACCGCGTTGCTGATCAAATTCGTCAGCACCTGTTTCCATTGATGACGATTCAAGAACAGTTCCGGCAGGCCCGGGTGTAGTGTCGTTTCCACACGCACGGCGCGTTTGTCCAAATAAGTATTGAGCAATTCGATTGTGTCATCGAAAAGCGAGCGGAGTGCAACGGGTTCCCGTTCGCTTGGGCCGCTACGGGCGAAACCGAGTAGCTGTCGCACGATGCCCGTGATCCGCTCGGTTTCGGATTTAATAATCGCGGCACTCTCCTTGATTCCCACTTCGTCGAGCTGACCGGATCCGATCAACTCGGCGCGACCGGAGACGACGGCCAGCGGCGTTCCGACCTCGTGTGCGACTCCGGCGGCCATGCGACCGATTGAACCCAAACGATCGGCGTGCCGAAGTTGATTAACCGTTTCCAAACGCTTGGATGTTTCGGAATCAATGCGATCGCGTTGCAAAGAGAGCGACTGACACATCTGGTTGATGGCGACGGCCAGCTTGCCCAATTCATCGCGGCTTTCGATCTTTACCGGTTGCGAAAAATCACCCTCACCGACCCGCGAAACCTTCCCGATCAATTGGTCCAGCGGCCGGCCCACCATAAAAATGCCGCCGACAAAAATGACAACCGCTGACAAACCCGTGACACTGACCAGAGCCACGGCCGATTGAAACAACGATCGGTAAAGACGGTTTTGGGCGTCTGAATCGTCCGATGAAACCTCGATGATGCCGACGCTGGAACCCGAGGTCCGCATGGGGATCGTGGTCACCATTCGCGTCCCGTCGGCACTGGGCCGAAAGGTCGTGATGATGCTGCGCTGGGTAAATCGAAGCGAGTCCGGGCGAATCCAACGCATTTGGACACTTTGCATCGACGCGGCACGATCAACCAGCATTTGGTCCAACGAATCGTCGCTGCCGCTGCGAATGGCTTCTTGGATCGAGGGTCGCATCGAGGCCACCAATTCCGCCGCGCGGCGGCCATGTTCGGCCGCGGACAGCCGCCGTTCGTTCCGCACCGTCAAGTACGTGAACACACCGACGATCAACGACAACCCGAACAGGTAAAGCAGGATCAATTTGGCTGCAAGTCTCATGAGAACAGTCTATCCAATCGATTCAACAACGACCTGTCCAAGTGCGAAAAAAGCGGCCGCCGGAGGTACCGACGGCCGCTACATTTCTTTCAGAACGGGGTGGTCCACCCTAACGTTTTAAAACGACGAATCCCGAACCGGTGGGCCGCTTGACCAAAAGTAGCAGATCATCGTCACTGGCTTCGGCGATTGCTTTGAAGTCCTCCACCGAACGGACCGGCTTGCGATTGACTTGGACGATGACCGCGCCGGGCTGTAGGCCCTTCGCCGCTGCCGGCGACCCGCTCTTGACTTCCGTAATCACAACGCCCTCGGCATCGTCGATATCCAACGCCTTCGCGGTGTCTTCATCAAGCGCGGCGACTTCCAAACCCCAGGGCCCAATGTCGACACTAGGTCGCTGCGGCGTCATCGAACGCGAGGACGATTGGCCGAACGACTTCGGCCGCTCGGTCGGCGTATATTGCAGCGTCATTCGGCTACCGTCGCGATTGATCTCGATCGGCACCTGGGTGCCAAACTTCGATCGCTCGACAACCGATTGCAATTGGCTGACCGCGTTGATCGGCGTGCCGTTGAAAGCCACGATCACATCGCCGGCTTGCAGCCCGGTATCGGCCGCCGGTGTACCGTCGATCACGTCGCTGACCACGACGCCGCTTCGCGGCGGAATGCCCAGGCTGTCGGCCAATTCGGCGTCCACGGGTTGGATGCTGACACCCAAGTAGGCGCGACGCACCTGTCCGGTTTCTATGAGTTGCTCGGCAACCCAGCGGGCCATGTTCGATGGGACGGCAAAGCCGACGCCATCGTTGCCGCCGCCGCCGCCGCTCTTGATGGCGGTGTTAATGCCGATCACTTCACCGTTCAAACTGACCAAGGGTCCGCCGGAATTACCGGGATTGATCGCGGCGTCGGTCTGCAAAAAGTTTTCGCGTTCGGTGATGCCCATCGAGCGTTGTTTGGCGCTGATGATGCCGGCGGTGACCGAGCTTTCCAAACCGAAAGGTTGGCCCAAAGCGAGCACCCAATCGCCGATGTCGATTGAATCGCTGTCCCCCAAGCGCGCGGCGGTCAAATTGTCAGCGTCTTCGATCTTGACGACCGCGATGTCGGTGCTGGGATCGGTCAAAACTTCTGTCGCGGTAAATTCGCGACCATCGGAGGTTCGCACGATCACCGTACCGCCACCGGCGACCACGTGATTGTTGGTCAGGATGATGCCCGAATCATCGATGATGACGCCGCTGCCAATGCCGGCCGAACGACGTGGCTGCATCCGCCGATTGCCCTCGGGGATCATTTCAAAAAATCGCCGACGATCGAAGTTCGGACCGCCGGGGATCGGCCGCATGTCGAACGAATCGTTAAAGAAATCCTCGAAGGGCGTTCCCGCCAAAGGATTTCGCGGCACACGACCCTCCTGTGCGGGAATGATGTCCCCCGATGGGATGATACCCGGTTGCACCGGAGATGCGTTTGCGGGCGTGACCATCGCCATGTCGGGCCGGTTTTCGATTGATACGACCGCCGGCAACACGGCGTTGCTGACGGCGCGAAAGGCCGTCGACAAATTGTTGGCCGACTTGACGGCTTGTTGGACGTCAGCGGGCATCCGCTCCAGTGGCGTCGTCGACTCCATCCGGGCTTCCACCCAGCCGGTACCGGCGATGACACCGATGGCCGACGCGGCGGTGATGGCGCCGAGTAGTTTCAGGTGCGCCGTGCCGGTCCGCCCGCGACGTGGCCGTCGTGCCGGACGATTTTTGGGTACGGTTCCAGATGCAGCGTTCCTGGATGCAGCATTCGTGGGGCTACAAGAAAG
>JBCCRW010000173.1:0-11429 GCA_039201055.1 Planctomycetota bacterium
ACCAACAAATGGCAGCGGACCGGTTCCCACGACGCACAAGTCGGGTCGTTGCCCAGTTTGTAATCGCCGGTGATCACGGCGACTTGGCCGCGATACTCCAGCCGAATTTGGGCCGACCCGAGCATGTGGCCCGCGGGGTGAAGCGAAATTTTGACACCGCCGATGTAAGCGGTTTCGCCGAACGCTAAGAACTCGTGTTCGGCTTCGGTGCCGACCCGCATCCGCATCAAATGCCGGCCCGTTTCGGACGACAGATACGACTTGCAGCCCCAGCGGGCGTGATCGGCGTGGGCATGCGAAACCACCGCCCGTTTGACGGGCCGAGTCGGATCGACATAGAACCCACCGGGGGGACAGAACAAACCGCGGGGCGTATTTTCCAAAATCGCTTGCATGACGCGGCCATTATTGAAGCGATGGGAAGGGAGTCGTCGGATTTTCGCTTTGGAATCGGCGCGCCCCCATCAGCGGGCGATTGGTGCCCGTGTGCTCTCGCCTGGATTGGCTTATCTTTTGCGAAGGATTGCAAAATCAGAAGCTTGGACGGTAACGAATCCTCCTGGGGAGAACTCTTTGGCAACGCTGCAGGTCATCGCCGGTTTATTGATGCTCATTTGGGGCGGCGAATGGCTGGTCCGCGGGGCCGCGTCGTTGGCGGCGGCGTTGAAGATTTCGCCGCTGGTGATCGGGTTGACCGTCGTCGCGTTTGGTACCAGCGCGCCGGAGCTTGGCGTGTCGCTGCAAGCTGCGTTTGGTGGTGACCCGGGAATCGCCGTCGGCAATGTCGTGGGCAGCAACATTATTAACGTGCTGTTTGTTTTGGGCGCCGCGGCGCTCGTCACCCCCCTGGCGGTATCAAGCCAATTGATTCGTCGTGATTTGCCGTTGATGGTGCTCGCCACGATCGGCATGTGGTCCGCCGCCTTCAGCGGGACGGTTTCTCGTGGTGAAGGCGGCGTCATGTTTGCGGCGCTATTGGTCTACATCGTCTGGAGTGTGCGATCCAGTCGCAAGGAAAACCGCATCGTCGTCGACGAACTGGAAGACTCTACAGAACAAATCATCAGCAAACGTGAAATCATTCGTGATCTGTTTTTCTTCATCAGCGGCCTGATCATCCTTGGCCTGGGTTCGCGATTTATGGTTGGCGGTGCGGTTGCCATTGCAGCCAAATTCGGCATCAGCAAAACGGTCGTGGGATTGACCGTTGTCGCAATCGGAACATCGCTGCCGGAGGTCGTTACGTCGGTGGTGGCATCCTTTCGTGGTCAGCGTGACATCGCGGTGGGCAACATTGTTGGCAGCAATTTGTTCAATGTGTTGTGCGTGCTGGCACTGACCGCGACATCGATTCCCGGTGGAATTCCGGTCGAACAGGACGCCTTGAATTTCGATTTGCCGGTGATGGTCGCCGTCGCGGTATTGTGTTTGCCAACGTTTTGGACGGGGAAGACGATTCATCGTTGGGAGGGAGTCTTGTTCGTATTCTATTACGGCATGTACACAACGGTGTTGGTCGGCCGCGCGACCGGTTGGGCCCAAACACGTCTTGTGGAACAAATCTCCGTGATCGCGATCGCGCTCACGCTGATTCCGGTCTTTGTGACTTCGCTCAGGCAGCGACGCATTTCGCGGATCGAGTCCATTTCATCATGACAAAGCGACCTATGCCGTTCTTTTTCGCGTGCGTTTTGGTTCTTGGGGTACTGGCGGATTCAATCGCGTGGTCGCACGAGGGCCCGCCGCGTTTCATGGTTGCGGACGCAAGCGCCGGAGATCGCAGCGTCCATCGAATGGACGATGGCTGGACGCTTAAAACCGAAAACGGTGTTTCGGCAATCCAGCTGGGCGATAGTTGGGAACAAGACGGGCGGACCCTTTTCGACGGCGTCGGGGTGTATCACAACGCCATCCGGCCCTCTCAACTGGCCACCAACCACGCAAGCGATCGCGGCCGCTGGCTGCTGCAAATCGACGCGGCCGCGACGCATGCGATCGTGCGAATCAACGGACGTGAACGTGGCCGACACCTGGGCGGCTGGACGCCTTTTCGCATCGACGTCACGGACTTGTTTCGTGGCGCGGCCAAGGATCAGGACCACAAAATCGAAATCGAAGTCGACGAACGGGTCGGGCACAACACGCAAGGTTTTTTGCCGATTGTGGTGCCACACTTTGGCGGGATTTGGAAACACGTACGGCTGATCCATACCTCGGGGGACGCGTACCTGGATGATCTGACGCTCCTGGTCAGCGGTTTTCGTGGTTTTGACGTGTTGGATTTCGAAGCGGCGGTGCGGGGTGTCGAGTCACTTGCAGATTCGAATTTAAAAATCGGCGTGCGAACGTCCGGCCCGAGCGACGATGCCATCGGTGATTGGACGTACCTGCCGGTTCAAAAAACCGCTGCCGAGAATCGCCCGTCGAGTGCGGGAACGGATTCGCAAATTGGCCGTGCATCGGGTCGAATCACGCCGCCCATCATTCGTCGTTGGACGCAAAAGGATCCGTTCCGATACGAAACTGAAATCGTCCTGATGAATGCGGACGGCTTGGTGATTGATCGGCTGACACCACATGCCGCGATTCGGCACTTTGAAACGCGCGGCCGAACGCTGCTGGTCAATGGCCAGCCCGTCAACATCCGCGGGGTGCTCAATTGGGGCTATTCGCCACCGCGTTTGTGCCCAACTCTTGACGAGGAAACCATGCGTCGCGAAATCCAATTCGCGATCGATCGCGGTTTCAATCTGATCAAATTCTGTTTATGGACGCCGCCCAAACGCTATCTCGATCTGGCCGACGAAATGGGGATGCTGACCTGGGTCGAATACCCGACGTGGCATCCGGACTTTTCAGGAGACCACCTTGCGGAACTTCGGCGGGAATTTGCGGAGCTGTTTCATTACGACCGGAATGCCGCCAGCGTGTTGCTGCGAAGCCTGACATGCGAGACCGGTCATGGCGCGGCGGTGGACGTGATCCGCGATCTGTACGAATTGGGGCACGACATCGTTCCCGGCGCGATCATCGAGGACGATAGCAGTTGGATTGGGTGGCATCGCATCCACGACTTTTATGACGACCACCCGTACGGAAACAACCCTACCTGGCCCGCCAAACTTGACGAATTGGACAAGCACATCGCCAATCGTCGTGCGATGCCCCTGGTGCTTGGCGAAGCCATTGCCGCGGACACCTGGGAACGGCCCACCGGAACCGGTCCGCCGCACGATTCGCTGTCCGCCCCGGCGTTTCGCGGCTACACCGCCGATCTAATCAAACAACATGGACTGGCCAGTGATGATTCCATCGAAGCGGACTCGTATCGTTACGCCCTTGCGATGCGGAAGTATCAAATGGAAGCGTTTCGCTGGCAGTTGCCCGATGCGGGATACGTGGTCAGCGTGCTTCGGGACTTTCCTAAAGCCGCGATGGGATTGATCGATCGCCGTGGCAATTCAAAGTGGACGAAGGAAGATTTCGATTGGCACCGTGACATCGTCTTGGTGCTCAATCAGGGACGCCCGTCACGCGCGGTTGCGGCCGGGCAAACCCACGAGCTTTCCATCGACATCGCCGGCGAGGGTCCGTTGCCGGCGCCGCTGGAACTCCAAGTTCTCTTGGATGGAGAACCGACTGCTGCAAGCAGGGTTTCCAAGGCCGACGAACGCACCGACCGGGCGAGCTTTTTGATCGAGATTTCCGTTCCGGAAGCCGTCGCACCAACGCCAATCACCATCACCGCGAATCTAAAGTCCGGAACAAAATCACTTGCGGTCAATGCATGGAAAATTTGGGCGACGCCGACGATTGATGACGATTCCGAATCACTTGGCGACCGATCGTCCGAGCGGACCGACGCGGACCAGCCGCCGCTACTGTTTGCCAGCGAGTTGAGCGAAGAACTCTTAACTCAGGTGCAAAAAGGTGCTCATTGCGTTCTGCTGCCCAGTGGCAAGAGTGGTTCGCCGGTGATTCGCGATCATTGGTTCTTGCGTGGCGGTCCGGTTGTCGCGAACCATCCACTGGTAAATCGAATCGGACGCGATTTTCTGGTCGACCTGCAAACGATGGACCTTGCCGGACCGGTCGTCTTTGAATTTCCGCTTCTCGATCAGGGCACACCGATCCTGTCGCTTTGGGACAACCATGACCTTGAGCGCTACCGCACGCACGCCCTGCTGTGGGAAACGAAGATTGGACGCGGCAAGTTGCTCGTTTCTTCCTTGCCAATCGGCGACAACAAAAACGTTGCGGCGGATTTCGTGCGACGCGAATTACTTCGGCACGTCGCGGGTGACTTTGTCCCCAAGGCGATGGATGAAGGTTCGCTGCAGCGGCTTCGCCGTGAACTTCGCGGGCGTCGCGAATCGCTGGTGAACGCGGATTGGCGGTTTCGACGGGCCAACAAATCCGAATCCGAACAACTGGACAGCGACCCAGACGCGACCGATCCTTCCTGGGCGAGTACTCCGGTGCAACCAAGTGATTGGGAACCGATCCAAATCACACGGCACTGGGACGAACAGGGCCATCGCGATTTGGACGGCTGGGGGCTTTACCGAACCCGCGTCAACGTCCCCAAAGGTTGGTCGACCGACCGGCTGTTCTTAAATTTCACCGGCGTGGATGACCACTATCGGGTTTATGTGAACGGCCGGTGGATTGGAAGCGATGGCGTCATCGAAAGCCGTCAGACCGCATTCGCGAATCGAAAGAGTCATCCCATTCCCGCGGACGCAATTCAAGATGGATCACTTGAAATCGCCGTGGCGGTGTTTGATTGGTACGGGGCGGGTGGTATTTTCCGTCCGGTCAGTCTATCGACCGAGCCGCTGCTTTCCGGACCGGCATGGCTGGCCGAATGACGGCGGTCGGTAATGAGCGGGATAGCGCCACTTTGCAGCGACTGCTTCACGGTCAGCCGCGGTCGTACGCAAAGGGTGCCTAAGAGGTGGCGACGCCCAGTTTCTTGTTGGGGTTCAACCGTTCCTTGGGTGCCGCATCGATCGATGGGTCGGCGATCGTGGGTTCGATGTCCAGGCGATCGGCATCTTCATCGGCCGTGCTGGATTCGGTGGCCGCGAAATACAACAGGATCGTGATCGCGACGGGAATGCTGATCGCGATCCACAAAGGTTGGTAATTTAGGTCGTCGCCAGTTCCTTTCAAGAACAACGACGCACCGGCCCAATTGCTTTCGGCGATCCTTGGCAGCGAAACACTTAGCGCATTGCTGGTCACATGGATCAACATGCACGGCAACACGCTGCCGGTACGCAGCGTCACCCAGCCCAGCAGCAGTCCCATCACGGACGCACTGATGCTTTGCTGCAGAATCCCGTGCGAGATGCCGAACAGTGCCGCCGAAATCAAGACCGCTCGGAAACGTCCTTGGCCGCGAACCAGACCGCCGAAGATGAACCCGCGGAAGGCGAGTTCTTCGCAGATGGCTGGAATCACCGCCATCAAGAAGACCACCGTCCACCAAGGTGCCGATGCGATTTGGTCAACAAATGGCTTCATCGAGGCCAGCGCTTCGGGCGAAATCGGATACAGGTGTTTGACGAATTCGGTCAGCAACACGTAGGACGGATGGAGCGTGATGCCCAGCAGCACGGCCAGCGGCAACGTCGTCCAGGCGGTCATGCGAATCCGCAGGCTTTGACGCAGCGATGTCGTCAGCATCGTCGCCATCAACAATGCCGGTGCCAGGATCAGGCCAATCTGCGGCATGACGATCAACTTGGCGATGCCGGCCAAACTGTCGGGCATGGATGTCACGGCCAGTTTGCCAAAGAACAATCCAACCAGAATGATCGCACCGCAAGCAAAGCCTTGTCCCGGAGTCGCGGCAATTTGCCGATCGCGCCACAGATGCTTGACCCAGCGGCCGAGTTCCCATTGTTCGCCGCCACCAAAAAGCACGGATTCATTTTCGAATTGGCGTCGTGCCCAAGTCAGCGCCAGGTGCAAGCACGTCGCCGTGACGGCTACCACAATGGGCAGGTGAAACAACGCCAACGCGAATTGTCCTTCGACCAAAGCACGGACCAGCAAGAACATCCCGGTCACGGGAATGACTGATGTGCCGATGGTCAGCGTCGTGCCCGGCAACATGGGCAGCATGACCAACGGCAGCGTGACCATCATCAGTGGCATCAAATAATATTGGCCCTCTTTGCTGCTGCGGGCCATCGCGGCGACGGCAAGCGCCAGGGCGCTAAACAACGCCGACAGCGGAACCAGCGCGACCAACAGCCACAGCATCGGAACCAGCGGCGGTGTCCCCATCGCCCCGCCGCCGCCCAATTGAATTTGTTTGAAAACGAAGGACGACGTCAACAACATGCTGCTGGCGTTCAACACCGCCGTCAGCATGCTGAACGTTGTGACCGCAGCCAATTTGCCCCACACGATCTCGCCACGTAGCGCGGGTGAACAAAGGATCGTTTCCAACGTTCCGCGTTCTTTTTCGCCGGCGACCAAGTCGATCGCCGGGTAAAACGCGCCCGTCATGGCCCAAACGAGCATGACAAACGGTAGCAACTTGCTCCAAAATGCGGCCTCGCGAGTTTGCTCGGGGGCCATGTCGGCGGCGGTCAGCGTGAATGGGTTCAGCGCTTCCATATCGATGTCGCGATCGTCCAAACGCATCCGAATCCATTCGGCCTGCCAACGATTCAGGATGGCCTCGACGCGTGACTTGGCGACATTGCTTTGATCGGACGCGACGTTGTAAAGCAAATCGATGTTTAGTTTCGAGCCGTCCGTGGCAGGCATGTGCACGACCGCGACGTCGTAGGCGCCGTCACGGACCCAAGATCGGACATCCGATGCGTCGGTATCGTTGGGATCCAGATCATCGGAACTGAACGTTGCCAAGTTCCAACGGCTTGCATCGGAGCCGGGTTCCAGCCAGCGGGGATCGATTGATTCGCCGGACAACAGTTTGGGGCCGTCTTCAAGCGTATCGAAACCGACCAGACAAACCGAAGTGGGTTGCTGACGAGTGAATTGGGCAATCTGTAGCAACAGCGTGCCGACCAGTGGATACAGCAGGATCGGCAACACCGCGATGGTGAACAGCGTGCGCCGGTCACGAAGCTGGTCACGCATCTCGCGTGCGTAAATCAGCCACACTGCGGACAAACGCGGTCCTTCGGCGGCCCTGCGGCGAAGTCGTCGGAGGTGATTCACGCCAGCGCGACCTCGCCATCGCGTTGTTCCTCGCTGCTAAGCAGCCCGAAAAACAACTCCTCGAAATCATCCTCGCGATGCCGCTGGCGAAGTTCCTCCAGTGTCCCGGTATCCAGCAATCTTCCGTGGTGCATGATCGCGATGCGATCGCATAAGCGTTCGACTTCACTCATGATGTGCGTGGAAAACAAAATGCATTTACCTTGCTGTTTCAAGCTGCGAATCACTTCCAGCAAGTTGCGTGCGACCAGGACATCCAGACCCAGCGTGGCTTCATCAAAGATCAGCACCGGCGGATCGTGAACCATGGCACGGGCGATTGAAACCTTTTGCCGCATGCCCGTCGACATTTTGGCACCGGGCACATCCCGAAACTCGTTCATCCGCAGCGAGTCGAACAGGAATTCCAGTCGGTCGCGAAGCCGGTCCTTTTGCATGCCGTGCAGCCGGCCGAAGTATTCGACCATTTCCCAGGCCGTCATTCGGTCGTAAATCGCCGTGTTGTTGCTGACAAAGCCGATCCGCCGCCGGACCTCGGCGGGATTTCGGACGACGTCGTAACCGGCCACCAACGCGATGCCCGACGTGGGACTCAGCACGGTACTTAAGATCCGCAGAACCGTTGTTTTGCCCGCGCCGTTGGGTCCGAGCAAGCCGAAAATCTGTCCCGGTCGAACCGTCAACGAGACATGATCGACGGCGACAAAGCGACCGCGTGACAAGTCGTCGTAGGTCTTGACGAGTTCCTGTATCGAAATCACGGCGCTAGGCAGGCGAGGTCACGGTGTCTTGCCCCGCTTGCGGCGGAGTCGAATCCGTGAACCCTACAGCGCCGCGACGACCCGAGATTACGTTTGCGGCGACGGCACAGGCGGTTTCAAGATCGCGGCAACGTTGCGACTGCCAGAACACGTTTGACCGTTGCGATCGACACGTGCAATCGAAGAAAACGCACTGTCGCTACGATGACCACCGGTTATCTTTTGACTGACGCGAAGCGGATTCTCATGACGGTTTTGCAGATCATTCATTGGCAGTCGAACGAGTTTCTTGACGCTTGAAGGGAGCTGGTCCAGTTGGCTTTGCCCGAGCGTCGAATGGCCCCTAAGTCCGCCGCTCCGCGATTCATGGAAGGACCGCGCCCGACCCCTCCCCAGTTCAATGGCATGGATGTGAAGAACAACGTGATCATTTCGGTGCAACCCGTCATGCGGCCTTTATCAATCGTACTGGCCATGATGACATGGGCCACGACCAGCGTCGGACAGATTGGTTTTGTCGACCCGCCCGGTTTTGGCGACCCCATCCCGACGCTGTCCAAATTCGATATCGATGGCCCGGATCGCTTCGAGCCGATGATCGGTGGTCAAATCGGCCGCATGGCGTTGATGCGATCCGGTGACGAGGCCGCGCCGCTGGTGCTTTCCGATGGCAGCCTCGGACCGGTCGAATTGCTCCGGCAAACCGACTTGCTAAATAACGGATTTGGGACCGGCACCCGCGCGAGTTTGCAGTTTTACAACTTAATGAAGACCCGCCCGGGTTGGGACATGGAACTGCTGTACTTCGACGTTGATGATGAAATCGCCAACGAAACCCTGAACGCGGCCGACTTTGGCAACACCAGCAATCTGATCGATTTGTTTTTCCAATCGGTTCCCAATACGCCGGGGCCGATCAGCAATTATCGATTGGTATCCGGCTTGGAATCCTTTGAATGGCAAGCCGTTTATCGCCCGCGGGCGGGTCTACGTTTGACCGGTGGTCTGCGCTGGTTGGATCTGGAAGAAGAATTTGCGATCTTCAACCCGAGCAGCAACGAGACGTCGTTCGCGGCGGTCGAAAACGACATGCTGGGCGTTCAAATCGGTGCCGAAGCGACGCTGTGGACCAACCACTCCGTCCGCGTCTTTACAGGACTCAAGTACGCGTTGTTTCATAACGACATCGACGGCGGAGCAGTTTCCGCCGGAAACCGAGTCACCTTTGCCGACCACGAAGCCAGTTCGTTGGTGGATCTGGAACTTGGGATCTCCGGTGCAATCTCCGAGCGATTCAGCGTGCACATCGCCTACAAGGGACTGTTTTTAAACGACGTCGCGGCGGTGGTTCCACAATCCGACGCGATCTCCGTTTTCGGCGGCAACGACCAACGCGTCCGACACAGCAACATCGATTGGGATGGGCTGCATTACGGCATCACGTTTGTGTACTAAACCAACATGTCGTCGGTCAATTCGATGGGTTCGTGCGCCGGGGGCGGCACGGAAATGCCTTGTGCGTCGGCACCTTGGCTTCGCATGCGGAACAGCCAATAAATCAGGCCGATCGACAAAACCAGCAACGTGCCGCCCAGCAACGGACGCACGGCAATCCATGAAATCGAGATGGTCAGCACGCTGGTGGAACCCGCCAGGAATATCGCCGCAACAAAGATCAGGCCACCGGTGAAATCACCGACCAATGGAATCCATGCGAACAGTCGCTGTGCCGGCCCGAACACCAACAGGAACCCCACCAAGGCCAAAACAAACCCGCCGCCGCGAATCAGCCAAGCGATGATCGAGTTTTCAAAGCGAAGTTTTTCAATCACCTCGGTCGCCGTAAAGGTTCCCGGATAAAGCTTGTTGATCGTTTCGCCGTTGCTGGTCTTGAACGCCTGAAAGGTTTCACCTTCCAACCCCGCCATCAAGCTGACCGGACCGTTGGGAACCAGCATGAAGCGAATACGAACGTCGCCCACGTTGGGCGACGATGGGGTGCCGCCGCCGGCCAAGCAATAGACGGCTTCATTCGCCCATTCGATGGGGCCGGGAACATCGGGGCCGAGTTGTTCGCGAAGCGCATCGATGTCCACCGCCAAACGCTGGCGATCATCTTTTTGCTTTTTCAAAGAATCACTCAAACGAAAGGCGCCCACGTCGACTTGTCCCGCCCAGGCATTCCATTGCGGATACGCCAGCGCCGGGTTTTCATGGCCGGACGACCGATGGAACGATTCGCTATTGATTCGACCCCGCGCCCATTTTTTTGAATAGCTGTATCGCGTGTTGCCATCTTCGGTGCGTTTCTTCTCCTTCCACTGGTACATTTCGACGTCGCGGGATAATCGAATACCGGTTTCGGAAACGCCGAAAATCGGATCCCGAAGTTCCTGCTGACTGACTGCCGCCGCACTCAGGTGCACCAGCTTGCCATCCAAATCCGGTCGGGCCGCCGCCGGGTCATCCATGCTGACCACGATCTCCTCCGCCTCGTCCAAACCGTGGGTACGGTGGATGGTGCGATATTCGTTCCAGGCCTGCAGCGCCATCGATCCGGGAATCATCAAGATTCCGACGAACGCTCCAAAGATCGCGTTTTTCAATTTGCGGGCCGGCCCCAACATCGTGCGTTTTGTCCAAAAGAGAAATCGGCTGGAAGTGAGAACGAAGGGAATTTCGACTCTCCAGCAGTGTAGGCCACATTGGGTGGCTCCGAGGGCGCTGATGTGCGGAACGCAGCGCGAATCGATGCCGGTGCGTGGGCTTGGTGTACGATCAGGGCAGCCGCCGATGACGCTGGCTTGGGCGGCAACCATTTCAACTTGTGAAACCGGTTCCAAGTTCCAGATGCGGTTTTATGTTCCAGATTCGATTTCAAGTTCCGCTGTTCGGGATGCGTGACGCCGCCTGATGAGCAACAAAAGTACTCCCGGCTTGTTGGCCGCGTTGATCTGCGGGTTGATCGCGATCGGCATGGTTTTTGGCGCATCGCTGTGGGTGCTGGCCGGGATCGCCGGCGTGTTGGTGTATTCGCTGAGCTATTTGTTGGCCCAGGCTTGGGGATCGGCGGTCACCGTTGACCGCGGCGAATCAGATCGCGGTGAGTCGGACCGTAGCGAAACGGAGCCAGAGGGTACGCAGCGCGGGGGGACGCGAGTTGGGAATCCGCGCTGGACGACCGGCGATATGGAAGTCCGCCAGGGGTCGCGTGTGCCGATCAAAGTTTCCGTCACCAACACGTCCAAGTTGCCTTTGGCCTGGGTGCTGGTGGAAGATTTGATCCCACGCGATGAAACGGCCGGCAATTCAGCGGCCACTAATTCAGCGGCCGGCACCGGTTCTGGCGAGCTATCGTATCGGCCTCCGCTGGAAATTGAAGGGGCAAGGATTGGCGTCTTTCTGTTGGCACCCGGTGCCAAGCGAACACTCGAGTACACGATTTCGTGTCGACGACGCGGCTAC
>JBCCRW010000174.1:0-11413 GCA_039201055.1 Planctomycetota bacterium
CCCGTTCACCGATGCGGGGTAAATGCGGGTTGCCGGTGTCCCCCACTGCCGGCGGTGCGTTAAATGGTGGTCGCGGTTGGTCGCGCTGCGCACCTCGGGACGCCAGCCCCAACGTGTGTTCCCGATCCCGAAGGGATCGCAGAAAACGAAGCCTCTGCGACGGCTTCGCCGTCGGACGGGGTGATCGTGTCTCCATACCGGAGGTGCGCTGCGCGACCTCCGGCTACCAGCTTTGACCGCTCCGCGGTCATTGGGAGACTCCGGCTACCGGCTTTGACCGCTCTTCGGTCATCGGGAAACTCCGGCTACCGGCTTTGACCGCTCCGCGGTCGTTCTTGGGAAACCGGCCATCTTGGATCGGTCGGTAGGCAGCGGGATTTCAGCGACCATACTATCGCGACGGCGGCCGCTTACCGGCGGGTTCCGCTTTGCCCGTTGCTACGCTGCCGTGCTTGCCGATTCGACTTTCGCCGCGCCCTGGATCGATGTTTCTTTCGTTGCCCGTTTCCCAAGACACCTTTTTTCGACTTCCGTTCAGGGTCGCCCATGGAGTTGTCAGTTGTGGGCTTGTCGTCATGCTGACGCTGGCCTGCTGTCCTTCGGCGATGGCCCAAGCGACCCAGGCTGGAAAAGGCGATGATCCGGCACCGGTGCCCGTGATCGTTGAGCGAATTGTGGTTTCCGAAGCGGCCGAATCGATTCGCTTCGTCGGCGTCGCGGCACCCTCACGGCGTTCCACCGTCGGCAGCCCGCTGGCCGGACGCGTGATGGAGTGGGCCGTTGATGCGGGCGAAACCGTGCGGGCCGGTGACGTTCTGGCAAAACTTCGCACTCGCGCGCTGGAATTGCAAATCGCCGGTGCAAAAGCCGAATTGGACAGTCGCAAAGCCACGTTGGCGGAGCTCGAGGCCGGTCCCTTGCCCGCCGAGATTGCCGCCGCCCAGGCGACCCAGCGGGCCGCCCAGGCCGCGGCCGAATTCGCCGCCACCAATTTTGAACGCACCGATCGTTTGATGAAGCAACGTGGCGCCTCGCGAACCGAATTTGACCAAGCCCGACGCCAACGCGATCAAACCCGCGAACTACTGATCAATGCGAAAAACACGACTCAGTTGCTCGTCGACGGGCCACGACCCGAGCGGCTGGCGGTCGCCGAAGCGGCCGTCGAATTACAAAATCAGGCGATTGCCGAATTGCAGGACCGGCTGGAACGCAGTGTGATTCGGGCTCCGTTCGATGGCGTCGTCGTGACCGAATTTATCGAAGCGGGCAACTGGGTGGTTTCGGGAGACCCGGTCGCCGAAGTCATTTCTTTGGACCCGATCGAAATCCAGGCTTCGGTCCCCGAGCGATACATCAACCGCGTTCGTGTCGGTGGTCACTGTCAGGTCACGATCGCGGCGGCGGGATTGGACGCTTTTCCAGGCCGGATTCAGCATGTTGTTCCACAGGCCCAGCAGCCGGCGCGAACGTTTCCGGTGATCATCGAAGTCGACAATCCCCCCATGACCCCGGATACGCCAACGGGTCAGGATGACGCGGCCACGTCGGAGGAAACGAATCGCCGCGAACGGTTGAAGATTGCCGTCGGCATGTTGGCCCGGGTGGATTTACCGATTGGCGACACCACGCGGCAGCAAATGGTGTCCAAGGACGCGTTGCGATTGGGCGGACGCCAGCCTGCGGTCATGGTGGTGGATTCGTTTTCCGATACGGGCCTTGGCCGCGCTCGCAGCGTCCCGGTTAAAGTGGGGAGGACTTCGCAAAGCCGTATCGCCGTCACACCGCTTGCCGATGACATCCAATTAGCCGACCGTTGGGTGGTCGTTCGCGGCAACGAATCGTTGAACGACGGCCAAGCCGTTCGCGTTGAAGTTCCCGTTGCTGAAATCGATATTTCAACAAACGCCGGCCGTCCCGCCGAATCTCCCTCCCACTGATCCCGCTCAAACCCGCCCCGCCTTCCGTGACGCTGGATCCCAACTCCACTTCCGCGACCGCATCGGTTTCAACCGACGTCGATACCGCCCCGCCGAGCGGCGATGGACGTGGCCGCATATTAATCGACAAACCCGCACCGCAGCTTGAGCCAGTGGTTGCACCGGAGTCGCCCGCACTCGAGTCACCAGCGCCTAAGTCGCCCGCACCCGAGTCACCGGCACCGAGTTCTCCCGCACCCGAGTCGCTTGGGCCGGCGCGCCATGCCGCCGGCGGCTGGATCGCTTGGTGCGTCTCCAACCCGGTCAAGGTATCCGTCGCGGCCCTGTTGTTGGTCTTGTTCGGCACGGTGGCGGTGCAGAGGATGCCGGTGCAATTGGCACCCGAAGTGGTCCGGCCAACGATCTCGGTGGAAACCGATTGGCCAGGCGCCAGTCCCCGGGAAATTGAACGCGAAATCGTCCTGGAACAGGAACGCCAACTCAAAGGCGTCGAAGGGGTCCAGGAAATGTTTAGCACGGCGGAACAAAACAAGTGCGAAATTGAATTGAACTTCGCGGTTGGCACCGACATGGATCAAGCACTACTGCGGGTCAACAGCCGGCTGCAGCAGGTGCGTGATTATCCGGAGAACGCCGAAAAGCCGGTGATCCGCAGCAGCAGCAACAGCCGTCGCCCAATCGCCTGGTTCGTCTTGACCGAACGCGTTCCCAAGCCCGATGAAATTCGTGCCTTTGCCGCGAAGAACCCCGAGCTTGCGTCGGCGTTGTCGCCGGCACTGCAAACGAAGAACCCCGCCCGCCGATTGTCGCGTCTACGGCAGGCAGCCGAGCGGAATCCCAAGATCGCGGACATCCTTCCCGCCGATATCGAAATCACTCATCTGCAGCGTTTTGCCGAAGAAGAGGTGCAGACCTATTTGGAGCGCGTCGATGGGGTCGCCGGCATTCGCACCTTCGGTGGACTGCTGGACGAAATGCAGGTCATCGTCGACCCGGCGCGGCTGGCATCCCGGGGCCTGACACTGGACAACGTCCGCGAGGTCCTGACGGGCCAGAACCGTGACATTTCCGGTGGTTCTTTCGCCGAAGGGAAGCGGGATTACACCGTCCGGGTGCTGGGCCAATTTAAGAACGAAGCGGAGATTCGTTCGCAGGTCTTGGCCGTGCAGGACGGGGTGCCAATCACAGTCGGTGACGTCGCCCGCGTTCGCCTGGGTTACAAGAAACCGTCGGGTGTTGTGCGTCGCTTTGGGGATTATGCGATTTCGCTGGGTGCCCAACGTGAAAACGACGCCAACGTAGTCGAAACGATGCGGGGGCTGCGCGTGGCCGTGGAATCGCTTAACCGTGATCTGCTGGGTCCACGTGGCTTGCAGTTGGTCCAGGTCAGCGACGAAACCGAATACATCGATGCGGCGGTGCGTTTGGTCAACCAAAACATCGTCGCGGCCAGCGCGCTGACGATGATTGTCTTGATGCTGTTTTTGCATTTGGGCCGGGCGACTTTGATTGCCGTACCGCTGGTCGCGACAACGGCGGTTCTGAGTGTTTTCGTCAGCCCCTGGTTATTCGTCATCACGCTGGGGATTCTTTTGGTTGCGGGGTTGTGGTTTGCCCGCGGTGCCTTGGTCGTCGGTCTGGCGATCCCGATTAGCATCGTCGGGTCGTTGCTGGTGTTGTGGTTGCTCGGACGAACGCTGAACGTGATCAGCTTGGCCGGTTTGGCGTTCGCGGTTGGCATGTTGGTCGACAGCGCGGTCGTCGTGCTTGAAAACATTGTTCGCCATCATGCCATGGGATTGCCGCGTTGGCGGGCCGCGATTCGCGGCACGTCGGAGGTTTGGGGGGCGGTCGTTGCCAGCACGTTGACGACGGTCGCCGTGTTCCTTCCGATTTTGTTTGTTCAACAGGAAGCGGGGCAACTGTTCCGTGACATCGCGATCGCGATTAGCGCGGGAGTCGGCCTGTCGATGCTGGTTAGCACCACGGTGATTCCAACGGCTACGGCTCGATTGCTACATGATGCACCCGAGAACGTCCCGGCGGGAATGACCACGCAAACTTCCGCGACGCCGGAGCATTCCGCCGTGACTCGGTGGTTTACGCGAGCCGGCGGGCGGCTGCTTGTGGTCGTTCAATCGATCAACGATTGGTTGCTGCGTGGCGGCGTGCTGCGCCGGCTGGGGGCGGTGGTCACCATGACCGGTGCGGCGGCCGTGATCGCTTGGGTTTTGTTTCCGCCAGTGGAGTACCTGCCCGCGGGCAACCGCAATCGTGTCTTTGGCAGCTTCAATACTCCGGCGGGCTACAACAGCGCGGAACTTCGCGAGTTGGGAAAACGCATCGAGGAACACCTGGAGCCGTACTGGACGGCGGATCCAAGCGATGAAAATGCGGACGAATTGGCCTACCCAATCATTCGCGACTACTTTGTCTATTGCGGTTCCGATGACGTCTTTGTGGGGCTGAGCGCCGAGGATCCGCTGCGTGCCGGGGAGCTTGCCGATTTGCTGAAGGAACTTCAAAACACGATCCCCGACGTCGATGTCAGTGCCAGTCAATCGAGTTTATTTGGACGTGGCCGTGGCGGCCGTTCGATCGAAATCGACGTCACCGGGCCGGAACTCGAACAGTTGATCCCCTTGGCTCGGGAGGTCATCGAACGTTCGCGGGTCGCAATTCCTGACGGGCAGGCCAATGCGTCAAGCAGTCTGGAGATGGCCAACCCGGAACTGCACATTCGCCCCGATGGACTGCAAACCCAGGCCCTGGGCTTGTCGACGGCCAGCATCGGCTACGCCGTCGATGCCTTGGTCGATGGAGCTTTTGCGGGTGACTATTTCCTGGACGGCCAACGGATCGATTTGACGATTTTGGCCAGCGAGGAAACGGTGCAGCGATCGCAGGATTTGCTGCAGCAGCCCATCGCCACGCCGACGGGGGAATTGGTGCCGCTGTCGGCGGTGGCGATCGACCAACCCGCCAGCGGGCCGCAATTGATTCGTCGCCGCGAGCGACAGCGCGCGTTGACCGTGGAATCGATGCCGCCCGACGACATGCCGCTGTCGGTGGCAATGGATCGCATTCGCGACGATGTCGTCACGCCGCTGCGGGAGGCGGGCCAACTGGAAGGCGGTTACCGCATCATCCTGGGGGGATCGGCGGACAAGTTGGTCGAAACCTGGCAAGCCCTCCGATTCAATTTGTTGTTCGCATTGCTGATTACCTATTTGTTGTTGGCGGCTTTGTTTGAATCGTGGCTGTATCCGCTGGTCATCATCTTGAGTGTTCCCTGGGGCGCGGTCGGGGGCGTCGTCGCGCTGCGGGGATTGGATGCCTATTTGCGATTCACCAACGACGACACCCAGCCGCTGGACGTGTTGACGATGATGGGGTTCGTGATCCTGATCGGTACGGTCGTCAATAATCCGATTTTGATCGTGCACCAAAGTTTGCAACGGATCCGCGACGGTCTGGGCCGGCGCGATGCGATTCGCGAAAGTGTGGTTTCGCGTGTGCGGCCGATTTTTATGACCACCACGACCACGATGCTGGGCTTGCTGCCGTTGGTCTTTTTCCCCGGTGCGGGCAGCGAGTTGTATCGTGGCTTGGCGGCGGTGATGGTGGGCGGTTTGGCCACCAGCACGCTGGTCAGCTTGCTGTTGGTTCCGGTGCTACTGACGCTTGCACTGGAGGTCAAGACGTGGGCCAGTGGCTGCCTACGCACCCCGGGCGAACGGGTCGTCGGCCCCGTAGAAGCTGCGTGCGGCTAGCAACAATCCGCTGAGCGTTGCAATTTCTACCAAGATGCCCATCCATTCCGGCCCACGCGACGTTGCGGGACCGGTGGGATACCACGAACCGGCCAGCAGCCCGCACCCCAACAACACCGTCGCGAGAACCAACAACAGTCGTGACCAAGGTCGACGCCCATCGGGCGATTTTCCGGTGATCATGAAATCGACCGCGACACCCAGCAGCGCCGACGACAGACCGCGCAGGGTCAACGGGATGTCCGTCACAACCCGCTTGCACTCGGCCCCGAAGTTTCGCGCGATCCCGTCAAGCGATAGGCCATATGACTGGGCATACGCCATCATGACACCCAGCAGCACCGGAGCGAGGATCAGATCGGCAATGGTCATGCGGAAACGGCCACCGGAAACTCGCGAAGCGGCGCCCTCCGGCCCGGCCAGGAATCCGCGAAGCATCTTCCACAGGCACCAGTAGCCGACGAAGTGCAGCAAAATTCGCCACGACGTTGCAAAAATCGCCGGACGAACGGAAAAGTAGACCTGCCAACGGTTGATCAAATACATGATCGCGAAAAGCGATCCCGAAACGGCCAGCGAATTCCACAGCGTGCGTTTGGGAAGACGCAGCGACCAGGCGGCGATCCACGAAACTTGGCCGAAGAAAAACGGCTGGATCCAATCATCCGGGCCGCCGGCCAAGAGCGGCCGACGGATCATCAACACCGTATCGATCCACAGCACCAACAGCGTGCTGCAAAGCGCAAAACTCCAAATCCGCGGACAATCCGAGAGCAATCGTTGGAGCCGATTCATTTTGCGACATCCGCCGGGACAAAGCGATACCGACCCGATGTGATGCGGGCGAGATCACGCATGGCCGTCAACGAATCGCGGTCGTGAAGCGCGATCGCGTGGACTCGCGGCCGACGCGTGGACTGCAGCAATAAATCGCTGATCGAGCGACCTTCGAATTCGTCGTCGGGAAGCGTTTCATCAAACTCCCCATCGGACAACAGGAACAGTGTGTCGGCACCCGCGGCAATCGCACGACGCACCGCGTCGCGGGGGTCGGTGCCGCCGTCGACGGTGATCGCGTCCAATTGGGATTGGATGAACGGGAAATCCGGCTGCATCGCCGAGGCCCACGGATCACGACGATCGCGGGTGACCAACTGGATGGTCGTGTTCGAAAAAAACATGATCTGAAACCGCTGGTCGTGGTCGAGCCCGGCAATCGACTTTTTGAGTTCGGCGACCGCCAAATCGAATCGCCTGCCCCGCATGCTGCCCGAGCGATCGACGACATACACGATCCGCTTGCCGATCGCCGGCAACCCAAAAAAACTGCACGCGTTGGGATCGTCGTTTGCCGCATCGCCGCCGGTACCCAGCGATGGCCTGTCGCCCACATCCGCGGCACTGGCACTTTGGCGATGGGTGTGCTGTTCTGGGCGATGGGCGCTCCAGCTGCCCGGGGACATCGAACCGCCCGTGTACCTCGAACCTCCCGGGGACATCGAGTTCGAGCGCCTCGATGCACCCGAGTCGGCCAGGCGGACGTTGTCCCGTGGATTCCTGACGTTGTCCCGTGGATTCCTAGGGCCTTGCACCGATGATGTACCGTCATCGTCGGTTACGTCATCGTCGGTCGCATGATCGACAGTCACGTCATCGTCGGTCGCCGAGTCAATCGGGGAATGCCGCGACCTGGCGGCATCTCCGTCGAAGGTGCGCTGGAAAAAGGCCGCCAATTGGTCGTCGGTGGCTTGCCGCGAAGGGGTCCAACGAGTTTCGCGCGAATGGACGCGTGAGGAGCTGAGGCGAATTTGAATCCGGAGCGGTCCGGCCCCGGATTCTTGTCCTCGCGAGATACCCGAGCCCGCGGGAACATGAATCCACAGCAGCAGTGACACGGCGATCAGGTGCAAACAAACCGACGTCGCTACCGAACGCCGCCACTGACGGCTCGTTTGGTGGTTCGCCGGACTGCTGGCTTGATGACTTAAAACTTCGTCGCGAGCCATTGCTTTGCCGTCTTTGAACTGCTGCTGAGCGGATATTTGTCCAGCAGTCGCTCCAGCATGACCTTGGCTCGCGCGGGTCGGCCGCGCTGGGCCAACATCCTGCTGCTTTCCAACATCTTGGCAGCGGCTTCTTGATCGCGGCTGATGCCGCGGAGCACGATTCGGAGTCGAGCTTCGGTGGCACTGACGTGCTGGATCAATTCGCGACAATCGGCCGGCAGCAAACCCGACGTGGTCTTGTCCTTGATCCGGGACTGCGTATCCAACCAGCGTAACGCGGTGTACTGCAAGGGTGCCAAATCCCGTTGCGGAAGATCCTGCGAGGGTTCCAACAGCAGCTCGCGGCAATACCGGAACGTGGCCGCGTCGTCGCCGGCGGCTAGCAGGCGACTCCATTGCATCCGCATCAGTATTTGCAGGTGTTCGCTTCGCACGTCCCGCGGTAGCTCCCAGGCGTCAAGCTGTTTGATTTCGCCGGCGATGGCGGACACGCTTCCGGATTGTTCCAAACGCTGCCGCTGGGCTCTGAATTGCCGCCGCATCTCGGTCGCAAAGGCGTTACGGGCCACGTGGGAGTTCGCACTGTGATACTTGGCGGCCAGGATCGGTTCGGGGCGAACGCCGCCCACCTTGGCGGCATCCAGCGCGGCATTCACGCCGGCGCGGACGTCGACCGATTTTGGATCGGGAACGAAGCGATAGGCCCCGCCGGTTTGTTCGGCAAGTTGTTTCATGTTGGGCAACGATTCTTCGTTATGCAGTGCAATCGCTTGCACCCGAGGAATCGTGGTGGCCTGGTCCAACAAGTCGAAAACCGTTCGGCCGCCGTATGCGTCGGATGCTCTGACGCCATTGAATTCACCATCCGACAATACGAATAGGCTGTCGGGGTTCATCCGCAATGCCGTTTGAATGGCGTCTCTGGGGTCGGTGTAGTCATCAAGCGGCACGTCGCGGATGGCGGGGTCCAACCAGCGTCTTGTATCGCCGGCGTTGGTGATCCAGTCCCACGTGCCGTCGGGGGCGGCGATGGGCAGATCGGATTTGGCGAAAAACACAACGGCAAATTCCTGGTCGGATTCCAGGCCGGCGATCGAACGCAGCAATTCGCGTTTGGCCAATTCGAAGCGTTCGCCACGCATGCTGGTCGAACGGTCGACGACATACACGATCCGCTGGCCCACCGATTCCAAACCGAAAAAACTGCCCGGTGCGCCGGAGGCAGCTTCGTCGTCGCGACCTCGTTTGGCACCATCCTGGATCGCATCGTTGGCCGTTTGCAGATTGGACGCGTGGGTCTTGCTGATCAGTTGTTCAACGGATTCGCTTACCGCGTCGACCGTTTCGGTGTCCAGTTCCAACGCATCATCAGCCAGGTCGTCGGGACTTGGTGCCAGTTGGGTGAAGGCGACCAGGTCGTTGGCTTGTGCATTGTCCATCCGCAGCACCAAACCATGCAGGTGCCGGCCGATACGTCGCGGCGCGGCAATGATGACCAGCAGTCCAATGATGGCCGCGTGAAACAGGACGGACGTCATCACGGCCCGCGACGATTTGCGATCCCCGGCGATATCCCGCAGCTTTCCGGTGACGTCCGGTTGCACTTGGATGTCCGGCCACGCCGCCGGAGCATTTGGGTCGACGATCGGTGGCGGGATTGGCGGAACGGTCATGCCCGTGGGTCCGGCGGGGTGCAGCTATCGGGGGTCCGACACTGCACGCATTGTACCGGTTTGGGGCAAGGCAACCGCTGGCCGGTTACCGCGGATCGACCTGATAGGGAATCTGGCAATCGCTGCATTCAGCGGGAATGAAATCGGTTCCCGGCAAATCGAGCAGCAAACCCGCATCGACTTCTTCCGGGTCGATCCAAATCCCCTCGGGAGTGAGTTCCATCGTTCCCAAGTCCAGGTCCAGACTACGACGCAGGACTTCGTAGTTGACGTAGACGCCCAACAAGCCGTTTTGTGCGGACAGCAGTCCGTTGAGTGCTTCAATACGGTCACGAGCGGCGACGACGGATGGGGGACGGCCCCGGGCCTCATTCGCGCTTTGTCGGTCATTGGTCAATTGAATCAGAAGCGTCGCGATTCGGAGGGCTTCTCGACTCAATTCGAAACGCAATCGATTCGCCTGAAGCTGGCGTAGTTCCTGACGCAGGACTTGCCAGATCGTGTCTTCGACTCCGTAGAAAGTTCGTTTGGCTTGTTCGAATAAGATCTGCGTCGTGCGATAGTTGTTGCGTTCGATCAATCGCGTGATTGGCGCGTCCCAGCGGAGCCCGGCGCGAAGTTGTCCGGTTTCATCACGCAGGTCAAACAAGTCACGAGCGTCGTTATCGATCCGTCCCGTCAGGGTGAAATCAAGCGTCGACTCCAAGTCATCGGCGATTACTTCAATCGCTCGCCAAGCGTCCACCAATTCCGCTTTCGCGTTGGCGTAATCACGACGGTTGCGAATCGCGATTTCGAACGCTTCGCTTTGATCCAAATCGATACTTGGCAAAGTCAAGCTTTCCGTGCGCGCCCGGGCCTGGGCGAGTTGCAACTGCAAGACGACATCCCCGATGTCGGTCAACAAGTCTTGGGAGGCGAGCACCACATTCTGGGTTAACTTTTCGCCAAACTCGACCGGGTCAATGGTCTCTGGGTCGCTTAGGCTCAATTCGTCGATCAAATTCCGCAGGTCATTTAGGTCTTCGGTAAATGATTCAAGACGCTTCTCGACCCGATCGACCTCTTCGCGGAGAACGTCTTCCAGGTCATCCAGAACCGTTAGGTCGAACAGGGATTCATCGATCTCGGATACCCCCAAAAGTGTGCAGATCTGGTCGCGTTCCTCACGATACATCGACTGCATCTGTTTGTTGACGGCACGGCGTTTGGGTAGCAACTTGCTTAGCTCATCGAGGTCCTCGCGGATCAGCACGACGTCTTTTTCGATCAGCGCCCTATCAAAGTCGATCACCGGCTCGAGTGAATCGTAAAGTACGCCGAGTTGTTTAATCAGCGGTTCGTTCAACGCATAGGTCTTGATCGGTAGTCCGGTCTCCGGATCGGTTCCCGATTTTGCCAACTGGAGGATTGCCAGGTTGGCCTCCGCCGCAGCCAACCGAACCTCGGCTAGTTCTCGTCGCCGTCCCAAAATATCCCGATCAATCAAATTAAAGCTATCCAAAAAAGGATCTTCGATCCGAGTGCAGATATAAGGTGGCAAACCGAGGCTACGAAGGAAGGCATCCTTCTGTGCCTCGAAGTTAGCCTTTTGTTGAATCAGCGCATTGAGACTGTTGTTGAGGCTTGAACGACTCTGCTCAATCTGAATCTGCTGGTTCAGAATGTCCGTAATGTTGTCTGGAATCTTCGTGAGTTGCTCCACCAGACTGTCTTCAAAGATCAGAACGGTTTCCGTCAACCGCGAGATGTTCTCCTCAAGGTTGCGGACCTGCAATTGCGTTTGCAACAAGCCGAGCATTCCGCCGGCGCCAAACACTCCGCCCGGCGAATTCAGCGGTCGGCCGACGGCGATGTTGAAGAAGAAAGATCGCCGGAAACGTTCAAAGTCGCGGACCTCGGCCAGCAGATCCCGCTCGGCCTGCGTCAGCGATTCCAGCACGACATCGCGGCCGCCGTTTCGCAGCAGCGGTTGGACCAAACTGAAGTCCAGCACGGTCGTTGACAATTGGCCCGAACCG
>JBCCRW010000175.1:0-11307 GCA_039201055.1 Planctomycetota bacterium
TCGGACGGAGATCACTCGGCAGATGGATTTGATCGCCAGCACCAACCGTGGGATGGGCGACCCCGAATCCGAAAAACGCCAAACGGTGATTCGGAAGCAGGGTGAGCTTCTTCAGGCCCAATTGGATCGCTGGCCCCGAAAATCGCTGTCGCTGCGCGGATTGGCACCGATCTTGCGTCCTTGGACACGCGACGGTGTTGGTGTGACTCGCGAGGACCAGCACCACGGGTTCTTGACCGAGGCCCTGCGAGACTTGCCGGTGGAGGACCGGTTTGATGTGCTGTTTGAAATGACCTTTGGTGTGCCCGCCGACGGGGAAGCGAAATCGATGCCGGCCGGGGCTCCGGTGCATCAATGCGTCACCGTGTATGAAGCGACGCAGCCCGATGTGCACCGGCAGCTTTATGGTGCTGAAAGAACCTGGGATCGTGGCTTCTTTATTCATCCGGATGTTCCGATCTGGGATTCCTGGGTGGTGCTGGCGCGGGACGCCAAACAATGCGGCCGGGAATCATTGCTGCTTGCCGCCTGGGAACAGGCCGCGGGCAAAAGCCGCTGGGGCATCGCCGGCCGCGCTTTAACGGAAATCATCTGTGCGAAACCCAGCAGCGGTGATCAAAGCAGCGGTGAATCGAGCGAAAAGGGTTCCGCAAAGTGGGCCGATTCGTCCACGCCCATCGAAGCCATCCGGACGATCATTGATCGGCTTCATCGGTGTCGACCGCCGACACCCGGGCCCACCAAACAACCTGCCAAAACATCGACCACCGATCGTGATGACAACAAGCACCCGCCCTTGCCGTTTTTACGTGCGGTCCACAGCTTGGCGGCGGTGGCGCTGCAGCACGATGTGGATCGCGACTTGCTTGAATCGCTGCTGGACGAACTTCGGTATCACACGACTCGCGGACAAGATGCCTATGGGATGACCGAGCTCAGCCGGTTGATGGCAGCGGCGGGCTACGGGCGTCCCGCCAACGCAACGATGGGATCGCCGCTGGAGCATTTTGCGGTCGTTGAAGATTCGCGTTTCGTTCCCTGGTATGACATCAACGTTCATCTGCGGCCGCTGTATCGAATCGACGATGATGATTGGTTGTACTCGGCCGGCGGCAACGCGACGACTTTATTGATGTTGAAGTATCCCCTGCAGGGCGACTTTACATTTTCGGCGGACATTCAAACCGGCGGCTATGGCGATTCGAGCGTCTCGGCCGGCGGGGTGAATTATCACGCCGATGGTTTTCCCGGGTCGGCCAAGATCCATCACCTTTTTTCGACCAAGACATTTGAAACGTTTCCCGTACCTTCGATCGTGCCGACAGCCGTCAACGTCGAAGCGATTCGGATCAAGGGCCATGAAGTCGAAGCGATGTGCAACGGGCAGGTTTATGTTCGCGACTTTTATGATCCGACGTTTCCGTTTATCGGCGTGACGCACCAAAGCAGCCGGCCGGCCAAGCTGCGAAACTTCCGCATCGAGGGTGATGCGAGCATTCCCGCCAGCGTCAATCTGATCCGTCCGCCGCTGCGTGGCTGGGTCAAGTTGCTGGGCGCTTCATTGCCGGACCGAAAGTTGCCGAAGCCGCCGCTGGTTTCCGCAGAGGGTCTGAAGCAAATGGCTGATCCGCTGCGTCCAAGTGTTTCGAAAACTCGCTGGCACGTATCCGAAGCCGGCGAATTGGTTTTGACGAGCAACAGTGTTTCGGCGGGCGTGATCGGCTTGTTGCGGCCGTTGTTGGACGGCGAAACGATCACCATCGAATTTTGGTTTGAAGCGGGTCGGTCGGGCGTGATGCCGCGGCTTGATGATCTGGTCCTCGAACATGGATCGGAGGGTTGGGCCGTTCGCTGGCAACGCGGGCTGACGTCGCCGGCGAGCGGTTCGGTCTTGCAGCCGGCGGTCGGGGAAGTGGTCAAACGCATCGGCCAAGGGATTGCACTTCGCGAAGGGGATTGGAACACCTACGAATTTGTTCGCCGAGGCAATCAGGTGACCTTGAATGTCAACGGCAAACGCTTGCTGGAGGAAACGGTGATCCGAAATCCCAACATCATGCTGAGCCGCGCTAACAAGCAGCAGGCCCGAATCCGCAAGGTCGAGTTGCGTGGCGATTGGCCGGACACGGTGCCCGCCGATTTGATGCAACGCGTGGTGGAAGGCAAGTAGGTTTTCACATTCGACGTCGTAGCCGATGTTCGCCAGGATGTAGCCGATGTTCGCCAGAACGTGGATGTTTGGGAATTCCGGCTTCTGGCGAAGCACGGCTACGTGCGTCGGATTTGCGATGCTTGTACCGGCGGCTACGTGCCGTCGGTTTCCGATGCTCGTACCGGCGGCAACGCGCCTCGCCGCTCACTGGGCACCGGCGGCTAAATACACTTATGTTGGAACAAGGCGTCATCACGATGGAGGTTTCTTGATGTGGGAAGTGGAACAGAAATTCCTGGTGCCGGATCCGAGCGAGGTGGAGGCCCAGTTGCTGGCGATGGGTGCAATCGCCGGTGCGATTCAGCGACACGCGGATACCTATTACGCGCATCCGTGCCGTGATTTTGCGGCGACCGGCGAGGCGTTCCGGCTGCGCCGAATCGATGGGGTCGCTCACGTCACCTACAAAGGGGCCAAATTACCGGGTTCGATCAAGGCGCGGCGGGAATTGGAGTGGTGCTTGGAAGAACCGGGGAACCATCGGGCCAAATCCGCGGATTCGGCATCCGCGGATTCGGCCGCCGCGAATTCGGCCGCCTGGGGCGATCCGGGTGGAAAAAAAACGGCCGAGTTGTTGACGCTTCTGGGATTCATCGAAGTCGCCACGGTTTCGAAAGTCCGGCGTCCGTTTCGGCTGGAAGCGTTCGAGACGGCATTCGAAATCACGCTGGATGATTGCCAAAACGTCGGCAATTACGCGGAAATTGAGCGGGTCGTGACGGATGTGGACGCGGTTGAGGCCGCGCGGGCGGACATCGGCCGGTTGGCGGAACAACTGTCGCTCGGCACACCCGAATCCCGCAGCTATTTGACAATGTTGCTGGATCACCGCGGGATGTTGGTTGGGAATCGGAACCGCGGTCGGTAGCTGGTATCATGGGCGGGTGTGACCGAGCCCGATTTTTCCCTTTTGGATTCAACGCGTCGATGTATTTTCGCATGGCCAAACGCTTCGCCTTCGAAGTCGATAAGCGTTTGTTGGCCAAAGCCGTTTGGACCCTGGGCGTGAAGGGTTTGTGGAGTGTCCATCGTCACAAGCGTCGTTTGAAACGCGGCGAGTTCTTTCCGCCGTTCCTTTACCTTTCCGTCGTCAACAGCTGCAATTTGCGCTGCCAGGGTTGTTGGGTGGATGTGGCGGCTAAGCAGCATCGGATTGAACTGGACGCGGCCAATCGAACCATCGCCCAGGCCAAGGCGATGGGGAACAGCTTCTTTGGCATTTTGGGCGGCGAACCGTTCATGCACAAAGATCTGCTGAAAATCTTTCGGGCCAATCGGGACGTTTACTTTCAGGTCTTTACCAACGGACACTTCATCACCGACGCGGTGGCCGCCGAGCTGCGTGAACTGGGCAACGTGACGCCGTTGATCAGCGTCGAAGGCAGCGAGATTGTCAGCGACACACGCCGGGGCCGCGCCGGGGTGCTTAACCGAACGATGCAGGGTTTGGAGATGGCGCTGAAGCACCGTTTGTTGGTTGGCGTCTGCACCAGCGTTTGCAAAACCAATTTGGACGATCTGGTTCGCGAGTCGTGGGTGGACCGATTGATCGAGATGGGCGTGATGTATTGTTGGTATCACATTTACCGCCCAGTTGGTCCGGAACCCAATCCGGATTTGGCGCTCGATAGTGACCAACAGCGACGTGTTCGACAATTCGTCGTCGACACTCGCGCGACCAAGCCCATTGTCGTGATCGATGCGTATCACGATGACGCGGGTAACGCGTTGTGCCCCGCGGCGACCGGGTTTACGCATCATGTCGGTCCCTGGGGCGATATTGAACCGTGCCCGGTGATTCAATTGGCAACCGATTCGATTCACGATTCAAAGTCACTCAAAGACACGTTCAATGGTTCGGGGTTCTTGCAGGATTTTCGTGAGTTGGTGGCCCAGAACACGCGTGGCTGCGTGATTATGGAGCGACCGGACTTGCTGGTGGAACTTGCCGAAAAGCATTCGGCTCGCGACACGACGGTTCGCGGCAAAGTGATGGAGGAACTTCGTCAGGTTTCGCCGCGGCGTAGCCAGTATCAGCCGGGCGACGAGATCCCCGAACGTTCGTTTGCGTATCGCTGGGCCAAAAAATACGCTTTCAATGACTTTGGGACCTACAGCAAGCACTTCGACGTTTCGAAGTATCGCGACCCGGACGCCGTGGTTGCGGCCGACGATGTGTCCGATGGGGATTCCGCGGGTGGGGACACGGTGGTTGCCCGGCCAGCTGCCATTTCGGGTGGGACTAGCGTCTCGCTACCGGTTGTCCAAGCGAAGTAACCGTCACAACCCGCGTTTCTTTGCAGTCCTTAAAGTGCCCACAGCCCTGTTTTTTTGACTGGCTGCAAACCTGTCATAGGTTTCCGGTAGAAGTGAGCGGGTCATCGTTTGGCCTGCTGCCGGACGCTCGAGAGATTGGGTGTGCGGTCCACCCCCGCTTCCGATGACAAAGGCAAACCGTTCGAGAGAACGGCACGCAAAGCCACGGTTCCGTGGGTCGGTCGATCAGCTGTTAGATTTCGCTTGCGAGATGTTTCCGGCCGGTTGGTTTTGATCTCAGGAAAGCCGGGTTGCCGCGGACGTCACCGGGTGCAGTGATGGGTCTGCCGTCGCATTTGCGGCGGTTTCGACCTGGAACTTGCGTTTGAGGCGTCGCCACGGCTTGTCTGACGAAAGTCCGTTAGCGACGGCTGGCACGACAGTCACCGGTTTCCCCCGGCGGCTCGAATCCTGTTCGGCATGACTCCTGATATCGACAATTTGTTTCGACACCCCGGCGTCATGTCATCTCACTCGCGAGTAGAGAGAAACATGAAGAAGTTTGCAGAAAGCGTCAAGGAATTCTTGAAGGAAGAAGACGGACCGACGGCTGTTGAGTACGCCGTGATGTTGGCTCTGATCGTTGTGGTTTGCCTGGGTGCTGTCGGCACCGTCGGCACCAACGCAGAAGCTCGCTTCACCGACGTCGCAACCGCGATCAACTAATTGCGTCGCGTCGGGCGTCCGCCCGGCTCGGTGGCAATCGTTGTCATTGCCCGGCGGGACGCGGCCGGCTTCGGTCGCGTCCCGTTTCGGCAATGCCAGTGCCAAAGTTTATTGTTGAAGTTCCGTTTCCCGGCAACGCCTTTCACCCTGTCGCTTCGATGAACTATCCACTGCTTCCCGCCGATGCAGTCGCCTACACGTGGCAGCTTGGCTGCTGTTTGGTGACGCTCTTGCTGGCGATGTTCAGCTGGTTAATCGGCCCGCGTTAGCGCGTTAGTGCCACCCACCCGCGATCGTGACACCCAGCGCACCGGTGTCGGCAAGCCGCTGAATCCGACGCAAATGTATCCGACCCACACGACCCTTCGGTCCCGCGAAGCCTATTTCGCCGGCCGAGTGCTTTTTGATTTCGCCAACCTCGCGGTCGCCACGACGCACCGCAGCATTCCGTACCCCGCACGGGAATCCCATGTTTGACACATTGCTTTCGTCCATCGCAGATCAATGGACGGTCTGGTTCGTTTCGGTCGTCCTTGTGGTGGCTGCGGTCATCGATGGTAAAATCTTAAAGGTCCCAAACTGGTTGACCTTTCCGTTCATCCTCAGCGGCTGGGCTTACGCCCTGATCACGGGCGGTTTCACGGGTCTGGGCTACAGTCTGTTGGGAACGTTTGTTGGCATGATGCTGTTGTTGGTGCTGCGTAACGTTGGCGGCATGGGCGGCGGCGATGTGAAACTGTTGGCCGGCGTCGGTGCCTGGCTGGGGACAACCAACACATTGTGGGTGTTTGCGGCCACCGCAATCGTCGGCGGCATCATGGCGGCGGTGATGATTTGGACCAGCGGCAATTGGCGAAAGCATTACGCCATGGCCCACCAAATCCTGCACGAATGGAAGACCGTCAAGAAGCCCGAGAAGTTGGCCGCGATCGCTCGCGAGCGTAAGCCAACGATGTATCTGCTGCCCTACGGCATCCCCATGGCCATCGGCGCGGTGATCTACTTCGCCGGTGCCGGCATGCTGGTCCAGTTTTGAGAACTTGTGCCGACTGCGTAGCGGTTGGCGATCGGACAACCTTTTTCGGATGCGACGTTCGTAGGTGGACGTGGCATTCGAGTGTCCTTGGCGAGCTGATTTTCCCGATTCACACGAGGGTGCCCGGCTTCTACGCCAAGCACCACCCCCCCAAACCGCGGCATTCGCGACTCCACCATGAAAAAATCACTATCCGTACTCGTTGCGCTGGTCTGCGGAACCGTCGCCACGGTGATCGCCAGCAAGTGGCTTAACGCACAAAACGGAGCGGGTGCCGTTCCAATGGCCGACGTTTTTGTCGCGGTCGCGACCATTGACGTGGGCGAAGAAATCACGCTTGAAAAGATCAAGTTGGAACAGTGGCCCGCCGATCGGATGCCGGCCAATTCCACCAACGACAGCGAAACGCTGGAAGGCAAGTTTGCCAAGCAGCGGATCTATGAAGGCGAACCGATCTTGTCAATCAAATTGATGGACGAAAATTGGACCGAAGTCCCCGACGGATACCGTGTCGTGGCGACCAAGGCGTCCAACAGCGGCATCGCGAATTTGATCCAGCCCGGCGACCGCGTTGACGTGACTGCGTTCTTTAGCGCCGGTAACCTGTTTCCCAAAGACACGACGAAGATCGTCCTGAAGGGTGTTCGCGTTTACGCACTTGACGGCATCAAAGAACGCCTGCCGACCGACGAACGAAGCAAACAGCCCAAGGACATTCAATTGATGATCCATCAAAGCGAGGTCGAGGCTTTCGAGCTGGCCGGCCAGATGGGCAAGCTCAATCTTTTGGTCAGCAATTCCGCCGATACCGAAGCCGACCAAACCGAAGCGGGCAAGATCTTCGTCGCCTGGTTGAATCAACTGCAGGAGGAGCGCCAGCGTGAGCTGGACGCTGCCGCCGAAGCCAAAAATCGTCGTGGCGACCGCGGCGCGCAATCGGCGCGCAATTCGGCCAAGCCGCGAAAGCAGGGCTTCATCACAACCAAGTTCGAAGGCGGCCGAATGGTCGTCTATGAGATCGTGCCCGGTAAACCGCCGGTGATTATCAGCGAAAGTGCCCCGGAGGAAAATGTCGATGGGGAACCACCGGCAGCCGATGCCGGAAGTGATCCCAACGCCCGTCGCGCCGGATCGCCAAGCCGCGAGGCCCACAGCTACCTGAACGGGTCCGACAGTCCGCTGTACCAGTAAGCCATGTTTGCTTGGCCGCCGAATGTCGATTCGGCGGCTGAGTCTGTTGTTTTCTAATTTCCTGTTCGTTTTCGTTCGCCACCCACGCCGATGAAGTCCCGCTGGCTGTCGCCAGTGGGCCGGATAACCGCAAGAAAGGATTTCGCGCGGCTGCGGCAAAGCAAGGATGTATTCGCGATGAAACTTGCCCACGTTCGCCTGCACCCCGTCCTCTTCGGTGCCTGCCTGATGCTTGCATCGGTCGTTCCGGCGACCGCCCAAGGCCCGGCCGGGCTGACCAGCGAACAGACGATGGTCAGCCGGAGCATCACCCAGCGGGCCGAAAAGATGGACATGCTCGTCAAGAGCAGTCGCATCTTGAAGATGCAAAAGAGCATCCCGCGGTTTCAGGTCAACAATCCCGCATTGATTTCGGCAACGCCGATCGCGGAGGACCAAATTCAGTTGTTTGCCAAGGCGCCCGGGTCGACACAAATCAACCTGTGGGACAGCGACGACAACATTTATACCGTCAGCCTGACGGTGGTGCCCGACGCCAGCGAGGTCGAAGGAATCCTGCAAACGCAGTTACCCTTTGCCAGCTTGCGAGTGTTGCCGATCAACAGCAGCGCGGTCATCTACGGCAGCGTGACCAGCGTCGACGATGTGGATCGAGCCGTCGCGATCGCCGAACAGTATTACACGTCCATCATCAACAACATCAAAGTGGTCGGTGTCCAGCAAGTCTTGTTGCACACCCGCATCATGGAGGTGTCACGAACCAAGCTTCGTGATATGGGGATCGACTGGGGTTCGATCGCCGGCAACAGCGCATTCATCAGTTCGCCGGGTAACCTGGTCAATGTTGCCACCAGCGACGTGAACGGTTTAGTGCCTTCGGCCGAAGCGTCGTTGTTGGGGACCAACCGGATCGTTGCCGGTGGCACCGAGTTTGAAGCGTTGATCACCGCACTTCGCGAACAGCGTTTGATCAAGTTCTTGGCCGAACCGACCGTCGTTGCGACACACGGTCGTCCGGCGCGATTCAACGTCGGGGGCCGAGTGCCGTATTTCGTGCCCGGTGGTAACGGAACCGTGACGGTCAACTACGAAGAATACGGCACCGCAGTCGACTTCTTGCCCTTCGTCGTCGGTCCCGGACGCGTTCGGTTGGAAGTGCGTCCCGAGGTGACCGAGCCGGATGACAGCCGCAGTATTTCGGCGGACGGGATCAACGTGACCGCGTTCAGCCAACGCTATGTCGAAACGGCCGTCGAATTGCAAGCCGGACAGACCTTTGCGATCGCCGGGCTGCTGCAAAGCCGCATCGATGCATCCAGCCGCGGTACTCCGCTGCTGGGTGAATTGCCGTTCGTCGGATCACTGTTCCGCCGCGTGCAACACGAGCGAAATGAGATCGAGTTGTTGATTACCGTCACGCCCGAGTTGGTCGCCGCGATGGACCCCCACGAAGTTCCCTGTGGCGGACCGGGTTTGAACTCGACCTCGCCCAACGACCACGAATTGTTCAGCTTGGGTCACTTGGAAGTGCCCAATCAGGTCGGCGGTTGTGCTCCGGGAACGGCGGGTCACCCGGCCGCCGGTGGCCATGCCGGCGGCATGATCGTCCCCGGTATGAATCCGGTGGATGTCGGTGGCGGGATCACGATCAGCACACCGCCGCCGACCGAAACGTATTACCAGGCGCCCGCGATCGATGCGGCCCAGGGTGACATTCCCGCCGAAGGCGTGATGATCGCGCCGATGGATCTGCAATCGGGCAGCGTGTCGCCCAGCGGCGTGACCCCCGACAGCGTGGTTCCTGGAATGACGGCGCCCGGAAACACAGCGCCCGGTACCATCGTCGAAGGATATTAATCCGCTATGAGCAATGTCCTGCGAATCGCGATCGTTGATCCGAATGACTCGGGGCGAGAAGACGTCAAGTCATTGCTGCTGTCCATCGACACGGTGTGGCTGGAGGCGGATTGTTCTCGCTACGAATTTTTTCCCGATGTGCTTGAACAAACCACGCCCGACGTGGCTGTGGTCGCGATCGATCACGATCCGGACGCCGCGATCCGGCTGATTCAGCGTATCAGCAGCGAACAACACGGCACGTCGGTGCTGGCCGTTAGTGCCAGCACCGAGGGACCGCTAATCCTGCGGACCATGCGTGCCGGCGCGATCGAATTCCTACCGCAACCGCTTTCCGATTCGGATCTTCGCGATGCCCTGGCGCGGGTCAGCCAACAAAAGTTTGGTGGTGATGAATCCGGCACGCGGGCGTGCAAAGTCATCGCCGTCGCCGGTGCAACCGGTGGTGTGGGGGCGACCAGTGCCGCCGTCAACATTGGCTGCGTTTTGGCCAGCCATCCACAAAATAGCGTCGCCCTGATTGACCTGGACCTGGCCCTGGGCGACGCCGACGTGTTCCTGGATTCGATTCCGGATTACACACTGGCCGACGTGGTTCAAAACGCGTCTCGTTTGGACATTCAATTGCTCAAACGGTCGCTGACCAAACACACCAGCGGCCTGTATTTGCTGCCCCGCCCGGTCGAGTTGTCCGACGCAATGACCATCGATGCCGAAGCGGTTCGCAAGGTCGTTCAATTGATGAAGGCGTCGTTCACGCACTTGGTGATTGACCTTTCCAAAACGTATAGCGAATCCGACATGGCGGCCATTGAAGCGGCCGAGTTGGTGTTGTTGGTGACCCAGTTGGATCTACCTTGCTTGCGCAATGTTGTGCGTTTAATGATGAGCTTCGAGGAGACCGAAGGGCTTAAGGAACGCGTCGAAATCATTGTCAATCGCGCGGGGTTGGATAGCGGCCAAATCAGCTTGAAAAAGGCCAAGGAGACGCTCGGACGCGATGTCTTTGCGCTGTTGCCCAATGACTATCGCACGATGGTCGAGGTTCGCAACAACGGCAAGCCGTTGATCGTGCAAGCACCCAAAGCGCCCATCACGGCGGCGATTGTCGATTTGGCAAAGCGTTTGGATGGTCCGCAGGAAACCAACACGCCGCAGGAAGAAGATGATTCCAAGGCCAGTGAATCAAAGTGGTTGAAATTCTGGCCCGGTGCAAAAACGTCCAGCTAAGCGGCGTCGCTGCGCCGCTGCGGACGCGTCCTTGTGCTGCCAACGGCAGACATCGCCTCCAAAGTCGAACCGGCAACGTGAATGTCCAATTGCGGATAGGGGATGCCGATCGATGCGGCATCCAATTGTCGCTTCACTTCGACCGTCAAGCTCTCCAGGGCCGACCAATAGCTGGATGAAGCGACCCACATGCGGACCTTCCAAACGACCGCGCTGTCGCCCAGTTCCGCCATCACGACGGCCGACCCGCGGCCCTCGCCGGTGATCATCAGCGACACGTGCCGGTCCACTGCGGCCTGCAAGGTCGCGCGGGTTTGGTCGATGTCGGCGGAGTAATCAACACCAACAACGACCTCGACGCGACGATGCGGATTGAAGGAAACGTTTTCGATGGTTCCACCGGCGATCGCCCCGTTGGGCACGATGATGCGGCGGTTGTCCGGCGTGTCCAAAGTGGTGGTGAACAAGTCGATCTCGTGCACGGTGCCGCTGACGCCCGCGGCCGAGACAAAGTCGCCGACTTTAAAGGGCCGGAAGACCAACATCAAAACACCGGAAGCGAAGTTGGATAGCGTGCCTTGGAAGGCGAGACCGATGGCAAAGCCGGCCGCGGCCAGCATGGCAGCCAATCCGCCCAGCGGCGCACCCATCTTCGATAACACCGCGCCAACCACACCCGCCATGACGCTATAAAAAATCGCCTTGCCGGCAAATCGGCCAAGCGTCTCGTCGACTTTTTTGCAAATCGGCCCGCTCACGATTCGCGACAGATACTTAGCAACCAAATAGCCAACAAAGA